>CAZMCC010000112.1:0-10512 GCA_964564695.1 uncultured Phycisphaeraceae bacterium
CCGCTCGCGATCCCCGGAGTCACGATGTGAGTCACGGACTTACGCAGCGCTCAGTGGGAGTCGTCCACTTCGTGAACGTGAGAACCATATGCGTCCAGGTTCCGTTGCTGTTCTGGAGATAGGTATTGAGGACCTGGAGCTCGACCGTCGCGTACTGATTCTCAATCCGGCCGACGCGTCCATGAACCATGGCCCATCCAAGGCCGAAGGCGTCGGCCACGACCCAGGTGCGTCCCTGCCCGTCGACGCTCCACGACAGATGCGCCTGAGGCACGTTCGCCGGGAGATTTTCCGGGTGTGGCTCAACCCACGAGACCAGACCCGTCGAGGGGTTGTAGTCGACGATGTCGACAAGTTCGATCGAATCCGTGACGACGTCGCACAGCGACAGGACCGACACTGCGCTGTCGCCCGGGGGCGTGGTTCCAGTTCCACCGCCAGAACCTTGCGGGTTGTATCCGCTCGGCGGAGTTGACCCGGTGCCCGTCGCGCTCTTGGGCGTGATGGGGTAGTAGTGGGTGGGATCGTTCTCCGGCACAAAGCCATAGCTGCCGTCCGGGAACTGGATGATCGTGCCCGGCTTGGGGTTAACAACCTTCTCCTTGATGGTGAAGGGCCCGATGACAATTTCAATATTGTCAACGTCCACGTCCCATGTGTCGGTCACAAGTTTGCGGCCGATCACGCACCCGTTGGCGTCGTAGAGCGTCGTCTCGGTCGTGTGCGTCACCGTGCAAGCGGTGACAACCATGGCGCTGGTCGCAGCTGTAATCCACAAGCGATTCTTCGCTGTCGCGGCGTTGCGCCACCGAACGGTGATGCACCTTTCAGCTCCCGGGTCACTCCGGCGCAGGCTCCGGCGGGTTTGGCGACGGGGTGGGTTGTGTCGGGTCCGAGTCGTGCTTGCAGACGGCCAAGCACCACGCCAGTTGCAAGTCCGCCCAGTCTTCGCACGCGTCACGATCGGCAATGCTGCCGTTGCACCGACCGCACACGATCATGTTGTAAACCCATTGTTCTACGCAACCGCAGTCCGGATCAGGGACGAAGATCGGCGCTGGCGTTGCCGCCGGCCAGCGTGAGTCACGCCACTTGCAGGGCAAGTTCGGCGGTGCGCCGGGGATCGGGAACAGCGGCGGCTGCGGGAAGTACCCCGGCGGCACCGGCGCGGGATCGGGAACCGGCACGGGCGCCGGAGAACCCGGCGGGAGCGGGTGAGCTGCCACGCATTGGTTATGCGCCCGGACCGCATCACGCGCGTTGCGCGTCAACTGATACCACTCGGCATACCATCCGGGGCTCAACGCCTCAAGCGGCCAGCGCGCCGTGTGGTCAGCGAGAGCCTGGAGAGCCGCGACCATCGCCGCGTGCTGAATCTCGCACCCGGGATGAGGCGGTCCCGGTGGCACCGGAGTGGGCGGCTGGCCCGCGGGCACGATCCCCATCGAAGCGAACTACGCTTTCCATCCCGCGAGCGGGTCGCCCGTGAGGCGAATGAGATCAAGATCCGCACCAACCCGGGCAATGACATCCCGCCAATAGGTACGCCCGGGAAAGTCAAGCAGCGCCCGCCGGCGCAGGCCGTACGAAACAAGCCTGTCACCCTCGAACGCAAAGCTGTTGAGAATGTATACCGAGCCGTGGGGATCGAGTCCGGCGGCAGCGATGATGACGGCGTGGCGCTGGTGAGCGACGGGGTCGTCGGCCTGGCTCGTCGAAACCGGCCGCCGCGCATCGGCGCCACTCGCAGCCCACATCGCGCGAACCAGCGGGTCTTCCGCGAGGACCGCGTTCACATCGCGCTCGTACACCTCGATCTCTCGAACATCCTGCTTGTCGCTCGACACCGGGACGACGCCGACATAAGGCGTGAGGCTAAGCCGGTGTGAATAGAGGTCTCGCAGCACATCGGCGTCCAGCGGGGGCGGGGCTCCCATCGGTCCGTTCTGAGCCAGCGCAACCATCGCGACAAGGCCGATGAGCGTAATCACATGCGTAATCTATCCCACCTTGGGGGATACGCAATGGAGATCCGGGACATTCGTGCATGAACACGGAAATGCCAACAAAACGAGCGTCCCGCAACTTGAGACCGCACAAATGTGTGCGACGTCTTACCTCGCAAACTCCACCGCCCTCGTCTCCCTCAACACCGTCACCTTGATCTCCCCCGGGAACGTCATCTCCTCCGACACCTTCTTCGCGATGTTGTACGCGATCAGCTGGGCCTGGTCGTCAGTCACCTTCTTCGCGTCCACCATCACCCGCACCTCGCGGCCGGCCTGGATCGCGTGGGCCTCGTTCACGCCCTGCTGGCTCATCGCGATGTCCTGCAGCTCGGTCAGGCGCTGGACGTACTTCTCCATGCTCTCGCGGCGGGCGCCCGGGCGGGCCGAGCTCACGGCGTCGGCGGCCATCACGATCGGGGTGTAGAAGGTGGTCGCGGCGATGTCGCCGTGGTGGCCGCCGATCGCGTTCAGCACGGCCTCCTTCTCCCCGAACTGCTTGGCGAAGTCCATGCCGATCTTGGGGTGGCCGCCCTCCATCTCGTGGTCCATGGCCTTGCCGATGTCGTGGAGGAAGCCGCAGCGCCGCGCGAGGGTGCCGTCGAGGCCGAGCTGCTCGGCGATGATCTGGCAGAGGTAGGCGACCTCGATGGAGTGGCGGAGGACGTTCTGGCCGTAGCTGGTGCGGAAGCTGAGCTTGCCCATGGCTTCGGAGATCTTGGGGTGGATGCCGCGGAGGTTGACCTCGAGGATCGCGTCCTTGCCGGCCTTGAGGACGCGCTCCTCCATCTCGGCCTTGACCTTCTCGACGACCTCCTCGATGCGGGTCGGGTGCATGCGCCCGTCGGCGATGAGGCGGTTGAGGCTCTCGACGGCGACGGCCTGGCGGATCTTGTCGAAACAGCTCACGACGATCACGCCCGGGGTGTCGTCGACGATAATGTCGACGCCGGTGGCCTTCTCGATCGCGCGGATGTTGCGGCCCTCGCGCCCGATGATGCGGCCCTTCATGTCGTCGGAGGGGATCGGCACCGACCGCACCGTCGAGTCGCTCGTGTGCTCGGTGGCGTAGCGCTGGATGGCCATGAGCGTGATTTCCTGGGCACGCTTCTTGGCGTCGTTCTCGGCGTCCTCGATGTGCTTGGCGGCGACCTTGGCCATGTCGAGACGGACCGAGTCCTCGAAGACCCGGAGCACCTCGGCCTTGGCTTCGTCCTCGCTGTACTTGGCGATCGACAGGAGACGGTCCTTCTGCTCCCGGATCACGCTGTCGAGTTCGCCTTCCTTGGTGGTCAGCCGCTGCTCGCGCCCCTTGAGCTGCTCGACCTGCTTGGCGAGCTCCTGCTCCTTCATGTCGAGGCTCTCGAGCTTCTTGTCGAGCATGTCCTCGCGCTTGCTGACCCGTTTCTCGGTTTCCTTGATCTCCCGGCGCACCGTCTCGGCCTCGGCCTCGAACTGCTGCTTGCGTTCGAGAACGAACTTCTCGGCGTCGATCTGGGCCTTCTGGGTGATGGCCAGGGCGTCGGCCTTGCCCCGCGAGATCGTCGTCTCGGCTTCCTGTTTCGCCTTGGCGATGGTCTGGCCGCCGACCGCCTTGACGAGCATGAACCCGGCCGCGGCCCCCACGATGAGCGCGCCGGCGATGGCGGCGAACACCCATCCGGGTATTCCACCCCCCCCACCTTCCGCGGCGAGAATGACGATCAGCATCGGACATGCCCTCCCAAACCGGAGTGCCGCGAGCGGCGCAACCGGAAAGAGCCACTCTGGACCCGGCGCTGGGTCGGGGCACGCGAGGGCAACCGCTCAATCAATCAAGGACGCGAAATGATGATCCGCACATGGCCGCGTTCGGGGCGCGCCGGCTCTATCCCTTCAATCGCCCCCCCTTGCACTCGGCCCGTGGCACACCGCCGGAATTGGCGATGGTGTGGGGCAGCGCAAGATCGCGGGCGTCACTGAGGGCCGGAGCATCACGTGGGCGGACCTTTCGAGAACCTTGATCGATCTATGCGCGAGGCGATCGGGTGATCATCTCGCGGGCGGCCGAGGGCTCCGCGGCTCGACCCTCTCGCGGGGTCGGGCGGGCGGGGCATCGGTCGCCTCAGAACGGCGTGCCGTCGCGTTGACGGCGCCGGGATGTTGTGCGGGCGGAAAACACGCCGCCCGCGTGGGGCATTCTAGCAGATTACGTTCAGGAACTGTCAAGTCTGAAGATGGGTTGGGGGGCGGAGACTGAGCGGCAGAGGAGCGGGAACGGGTGTTCGTGGCCCGATCGGTAATCGCCGCGGGGGCGTCCGGCCGATTAGGCTCTTGCCGCCGAATGGGAGCTTCCACCCCATTCCCACCCCCAACCACGAACTCTTCGGGGGTCTGGGCCGCAGTAGACCCCGATCCCTCGCCTCCCTCGGAGCTTCATCCATGCGAACCCCCTGTCCCCCCCACCTGTCGACGACCCGAACCTGCCTCCTGCTGCTTGCCTGCGTCGGAGCGACTTGGCTGGCCGGGCTCGGAGGGTGCTCGAATCGTCAGGAGGCGTGCGTGGCGCCGGACATGAGCCTGACCGAGGGCACGTGGCCGGCGGTGGCGCCGCGGGTTAGCGTGTCGAACTTCAACGGGCGGATCGACCTCATCGTCGACGAGCGGCTGAAGGAGCCGAGCGTGGAGGCGGTCACGTGGGCGGTCGACCGCGACGCCAACGTGAGCGATCCGGAAGTCACCAGTCAACTGAGCATCACGTCGGGGCTCGAGGAGTCGGCCGACGGGTCGCGGGTCTTCCGCGTCGTGGCGACGGGCCGGGAGGGGCTGCGCGCGGATGTGGGGGTGAACCTGGCGATCCGGGTGCCGTCGGCGGGGGCGATCAACGTGTACAACCGCGGCGGGCCGGTGATGATCAAGGGGGCGACGAATGCGGTGCAGGTGGAGAACGGGCGCGGGCCTCAGGGCGAGAACTCGTACGAGTCGTGGGACGCCGAGTCGGACGACGCGTGGATCCAGCTCAAGACGACGGCGCCGATCGATGACCCGATCGCGCTAGTGACGGACTCGGGGGACGTGGCGATCGTGCTGGGGCCCGGTGCGCGCGGAGTGTTTGATATCCAGGCGCCCAACGGGGCCGCCAGCGCGCGGGCTCATGTCGGAACGTTCGATCGGTTCAAGGGCACCGGGCACTCGATCTCCGCGCGGTACAACGGGGGGACGAACCCGGTGCTGCTGCAGACGGAGCGCGGGGACGCGACGGCGATCATGACCGAGAACTCCGAGACGTTCATGTTCCGGATGTGGTGATCGGGACGGGGATGACGGGCATGTCGGGTGTCTCGGGCATATCGACACCCGACATGCCCGACATGCCCGACATCCCGCCCGGGTACCATCGCGCATGCGATCACCACGCGGCCGGACGATTGTTGTCGCACTCGGTCTTGCCTGTGCGCTCGCGATGCTCGGCGCTTCGAGCGCCGAGCCCGTCGCGCTGCCGAAGGCGGACACGGTGCAGGGATATGTGGCGCGCCTGCTCGTGAACGAGGTGCCCTTCCCGGGGGAGAAGGGGTGGGTGAGCGAGGCCGACAGCAAGGCGGCGATGCTGGCGATCCTGTGCGTGGTCGATTCGCGGCTGCGCCACGTGCCGTCGGGATATCGGCAGGAGCAGATCGCGGCCCAGGCGTGCAAGACCGTCATCGACGTGATCACGGCCGGCGGGGAGAAGGGGCAGTGCGACGGGTTCTATCTGGACGCGAGCGGGCGGTTCGTCACGGTCGCTCGGGTGGAGGAGCGGCTCGAGTATCTCACGACGTTCGCGAACAAGGGGGAGCCGGGGAAGTTCGCGCGGCTGCTCAAGTACGCGGCTGACCTCGCGACGGGGTACGTGGAGCGGAACGCCGTGGAGAGCGACCGGTTCGCGGCCCTGCAGAAGGTCGCGGGCGTGCCGGTGACGGGGCGGGCATACTCGTGGATGACGGATCGCGACTGCTACAACCCCGGTGGCAACTTCGTGCGGATCACCGACGACGACGAGGGGGCGCTGGGGGGGAACCGGTTCTTCACGCTGAGGAAGCTGCCATGAAGCGAGGATGTACCTGCGTCGTTGCGCTGGTTGTTGGCGTCGGGGCGCTCGGGCTGGGGGCGGCGTCCCACTGTCGGGCCGCGGTGCTGGCGGAACCGCCGGCCGCCCAACCCGCGCAGCTCACCGACAAAGCGTGGCTCTACGAGATCGTGCGGCACCTCTATCGCTGGTACATCGATGAGAAGAACGTCGACAGCGTGGTCGCGTCGAACGAGGTTGTGTTCTGGGTGCGCGAGCTGAAGCCGACGCTCGACGAGGGGGACCGATCGAAGTTCGGCGAGGTGATCCTGCCGCAGTTCGGGCTGGTGGTGCGGGTGAAGCAGGCGGACTACACGATTCCCGAGCTGAAGGCGGTGGTGAAGAACTCGTCGTTTCGGATCACGAAGGTGAGCCGTATCACAGCGTTGCCGCCCGTGAAGCCCGAGGGAAGCGTTGAGATCAAGGTGAACTACACGGAGCTGCGTGACGAGCTGTTCCGCACGCGGGCGCTGGCGGCGTTTCCCCAGGGGGATCTGCTGGAGCGGCTGCGGGCGGCCGTGCGGGCGGAGGTGGGGAAGGCGGCCCCTGAGAAATTGGTCGCGAAGCCGGGTGAGCCGGTGCAGAAGCAGGTCGTGTTCCTCGCGCCGCTCTCGCCGGTGGCGAACGAGACGTGGGTGTTCTGGGAGACCGGCCGCTCGCTGATCCGCTTCGCGTCGGACATCGACCTGTCGAACCCCTCCGTGTGGGAGCACGAGACGCTCGCGGTGCGGATGTACCCGCTCGATCAGAAGGTGGTGGTGTCGCTCGACGAAGTGTCGGGGAGCAACGCGTTCATGACGCGGGACGAGGCGGGGCGGGCGCTGTTCAATTGCGTGGTGCTGGGGAGGAGGGTGGAGTTGGAGCCGCCGGCGAATGCGGCGCCCGGCGAGAAGGCGAAGTGATCGAGGGCGCATGGGGTCGCGTGGACATGTGAGCGGGTGAGGAGTCGCGCTCTCGCCCCGAAGGGGCGCAGGGGTGTAGCCACGGGCGCGGCGACGCGGCTTTGAGCGTCGCAAGCCCGTGGCAGGTCGCCCCACCCTCCCTTGTTCCTTTGTTCTCAATCGCCCCGGAGGGGCGACGGAAATCCTCCGCCCCTCGCGGGGCGGAAACAAGAATGTGACGTGCATTCCACGGGTTGCGCGACGCTCAAAGCCGCGTCGCTTCACCCGTGGCTACACCCGGGCGCCCCTCCGGGGCGAAAGGCGGCTGGCGCGGCAAGACTTAGATCGGCCCCGCCGTCGCACGCACCATCGCGAGGTCGTGGGCCCAGTCGTAGGCCTTGCCGAGCGTGGCCCAGTCGAATTCCCACGAGCGCTGCTCGACCTCGTTGCGGAGGTGGATGCGTCCGCGCCGGTCGAGCTTGCAGAACTCGAGGAGCTTGGCCGTGAGGTCGCTGGCGCTCTCGTGGTAACTCCGTCCGCGGCGGCGGAGCACGTTGAGGCCCCAGCGTTCGTGGTCGGGGAACACATCGCTCACGTAGCGCCCGAAGCCCGCGAGGTCGCTCGTCACCGCGGGCACGCCCATCGCCACGCACTCAAGCGGTGTATATCCCCACGGCTCATACGCACTCGGGAAAACCCCCAGGTGGCAACCGCGGACGAACTGCTCGTACTCGAGCCCCCACAGCGGGCTCTCGGGCTTCACGAAGTCGGGGTGGTAGACCACCTTCACCGGGTCGTCCTCGCGGTTGGTGATCCAGAGCTGCTTGATCTGGGCGAGCAGCGGGTCGGACCACTCGTCGTCGAAGAGGTGCGTGCACACTGGCGGCTCGCCGCCTCGTTTGAGGGCGTGCTGGGTGCGCCGGACTCGGAGAGTCCAGTACTCGTCGACGAGGCGGTCGAGCTTGACGCTCTTGCCCGCTGCGGTGCGCCGGAAGAACTTGTCGCCGATGTCGGCGGTGATGCGCGAGCAGACGTCGCGGAGCTCGTTGAGCATGCCGCGGGCTTCGAGGACTCTGGGGTTGATCGACCGCGTATCTCGTCGCGTGATGATGAAGAAGACGACGTTGATGCCCAGGTCGGAGGCCTTGAGCTCGGCGTTGAGGCGGGCCATGGCTTCGAGGCAGAGATCGAAGCCCTTGTTGCGGGGCTCGTAGCGCCCGCTGGTGAAGAAGTAGAGCGTTTTGTCGAGGTCGAAGGCGTAGTGCGGGAAGAAGTGGCCCATCACGAAGTCGTGGATGCGCTGCTTGAACTGGGCGTGGAAGGTCTGGAAGTCGTGGCCGACGTTGTAGCGGTCGATGTTGAGGCCGTTGGGGAGAACGAGGTCGGGCTTGCGACCGAGCAGGTGCTCGCACTCCTCGCCGGTGATGGGGCTGACGGTGGTGAAGACGTGCGAGCCGTGGGCGCAGGCACGCTCGATCGTGTGCTGGGTCTGGATGTTGTATTTCTTCGCGTCGGCGGCCTGGTCGTAGAAGGGCAGGTGGTCGTAGAACCACTCATCGGCGGACGCCGCGTAGCGACCGAGCAGGGTCGCGTGGGTGGTGAACACCACGGCCGCCGGGATCTGCTCGCGCCGCATCATCGGGATCGCGAGCCCGCCCATCCACTCGTGGCAGTGGACGACCACTCGGCCGCCCGCTCGGGCTCCGCCTTCTTCGCCCGCGGCCGGTGCTCGCCAGTGCTTGGTGACACTCGCGGTGAGCCGGCGCACGCCCTCGGCGAAGCTCACGACGGGGTCGATGAGGCCATCGTGGCCGATGGGCATGGGGATGCCGTGGTCGAGCCAGAGGCGGGTCTTCACGGCGTCGTGGCGGTCCTTGGGCAGTGCGTGCTCGAGGAGCAGGGCCTTGGGGCGTCCCTGGATCATCCAGCGCCCGTGGCACACGTAGAGCCCGCCCGCGGCCAGCTCCTCGATGACCTTCGCCATCCAGCCGGAGGCGGCGGTCTCCTCGAACTCGAGTTCGGCCTTGTCGCGGACCCACGGCCCGACGCAGTAATACCGCGGGCCCCAGCGCTCGACCATGCGCGGGGCCTTGGAGCGGATGACCTGGTAGATGCCGCCGAGCTGGTTGCAGACTTCCCACGCGACTTCGAGGAGGACGGCCCCCGATGGAGCCTTGTCCTGGTCGGCGTTGACGCCGCGGCCGGGAGGGGCGGATGAGGAGCCGCCGTCGCCGCCCCCACCGGCAACAGGGCCGTGCGCCATGGGCGAATGCATGACCGGGCGGGTGGGCATCGGGCGGACTGTACACGGGGGGCGGAGAGGGGACGGGGGGGTGGCGTGCTCAAACGGCATTTGGGGCTTGAGCATGTCTTGGCGGACGAAAGGCTCGCGGGGAACATGCTTTGCGCTCAAAGCCGCTTGAGGATGCCACCCGTCCGATCAACTCGTGAACTCACGCCAGTCCAAAACGCACGCCGCGCCTCGGGACACCTGGATCCCGGGGCGCGGCGGTAAAGGACTCATTCAGAGCCTCCCGCGCGAGCGGGAGGTCATGTGCGAACGGCAGTCCAACACCTCCCGCTTGCGCGGGAGGCTCGGATCAGATCAGTGCACGACCGCCACCGCCTGCTCAATCGCCTCAACCACCTGTCGAACCTGGAACGGCTTCTTGAGGGCCCCGTCGAAACCGGACGCACGCAAACCCTGGAGCTGCGCGTCGGTGAGCTTGCCGCTCATCACGATGATGCGGGTGAGCTGCAGGTCGTCGTCCTGGCGGACCATCTTCGCGATGGTGCGGACGTCGGCCTCGGCCCCCCCACCGCCGCCGGAGCCGGGGGCGTTGCTGGTGCCGCCGAGGTGGGCGTCCATGACCATGACGTGCGGCTTGAACCGCTCGCATTCCATGCCCGCGGCGAAGCTCGTCCCGGCGGTGCGGACCTCGTAATTGGTCTGCTGCTTGAGAACGGTCTCGAGAGTGTCGGCGACGCCGGGCTCGCCGTCGACAATGAGGACGCGGGTCTTGCCGCCGGTGACGCCGTCGAACGGAATGCCGTGCTCCTTCATGAACCGGACGAGCTGGGCGACGGGGATCCGGCGGTCTTTGGAACCGGGGATCCGGTAGCCCTTGAGCTGACCGGAGTCGAACCATTTGGAAACGGTGCGCGGGGCGACGTTGCAGATCTTGGCGACCTCTCCCGTCGTGAGAACGTCCTTGTCCACTGGCAGCATCGCAGCTCCTCTCCTGTCGGCGTGGCCTTGCATCGCGGTCTTGGGAAACGCAAGGTGGGCCCCCGGACGCACCGGGGGCGGGGGGCGGGGGGGAAAAGGCAGGGCAAGGACGCCGTCCATGGCGACCCAGCCGTGCGTTGCTTGGGATCGGTTCTGAGAGCGCGCGTCTTGACCCCGGCAGGTTGCCTGATCGGGAGAACCTGAAAATGGACTTGGGGGAGGGGTCAGGGGTCAGGGGCCAGGGATCAGGGGGGGGCGTGAGCGGTTGGTGGGTCGAGCAGTTGCCTCGCTGGCCGCCCCCCTCTCGGGAGG
>CAZMCC010000113.1:0-10391 GCA_964564695.1 uncultured Phycisphaeraceae bacterium
CTCGCGATCCCCGGAGTCACGATGTGAGTCACGGACTTACGCAGCGCTCAGTAAGTAACCACGCTGGAGGATGTGCGCGTGAGGCTCAAACCTCTCGATCAGCAGGTCATGGTGATCACGGGCGCGTCAAGCGGAATCGGATTGGCAACGGCACGGGCGGCGGCCGCGAAAGGAGTGCAGCTGGTTCTTGCGGCCCGCAGCGAACGAACGATCGACGAACTGGCCCGAAGTCTCGGCAACGCGGTCGCGGTCGGCTGCGACGTGGCCGACCGCGACCAGGTCGAACGGGTCGCCATGGCGGCGATCCACCGCTACGGACGATTCGACACATGGGTGAACAACGCGGGCGTCGGGCTCTACGGCCGGCTCGAGGATGTCACCGACGCGGACAGCCGTCGGCTCTTCGACGTCAACTTCTGGGGCGTCGTCAACGGTTCGCTCGCCGCGATGCCGCACCTGCGGGCCACCGGCGGCGCGCTCATCAACATCGGCAGCGAGGTCTGTGAAACGGTCGTTCCGTTCCTGGGGATGTACTCGGCGACCAAGCACGCGGTCAAGGGATTCACCGACGCGCTGCGGCTGGAGGTCGAGCAGGTCGACGGCGCGCCGGTGGCAATCACCCTCATCGAGCCGACAGCGGTGAACACGCCCTTCGCGCATCACGCCAGAAACTACATGACGCACGAGCCCGTGCTGCCTTCGCCGACGATCGATCCAGCGGAGGTCGCGGAGGCCGTGCTCGAAGCGGCTGTGTCGCCGACCCGGGTGCGTCGCGTCGGCATGATGGCGACGGTGAACACGATGGTGGCCAGGGCCGCGCCCGCTCTGGCCGACCGGATCGCCGCGAGGCACGCGGAACGGCCACACTCCGGTCAACCGCCGCGCAATCCGCGCGGGGTGCTCTTCGAGCCGAGCGAGCGGTCGGCGACGGCCGGACGGGTGCACGCCGACCCACCGGGGTCACCGGTCGCGCGGCCGGCATCGGGGCCAATGGCCGTCCGGCACGGGAGGGCGCCGGACGGCGTGGGCTCGGCCTGACCGGGCCGAGGTGTCCTGTTGAGCATAACCGATAGGGCGCCCGGTGCGCCCCCGCGTGGGCCAAACCACCCTGCCCCGGACTGGCCTGCCCGGGACCGGCCTGCCGGACTGGCCCGCCGGACGGGGGTTGTCAGTCCGTCGGCGCGACCTGTTCGAGCGCAAAGTCGGCTTCGAACAGGTATCGCCCCCCGTCGCGCCCGAGGCGGACGCTGCCCCGGAGCTGGTGCTCGACCAGCCCGCGCACCAGGCCCAGGCCGAAGCCCTCGGCGATCGTGCCGTCGCCGCCGGCCTCCGCGCCGGCGAGCGAAGGCTCGGACCACACCAGACGCACGCGATCTGCGGCCCCGCGACACTCGAGATCAACGACGCCCGCGGGCGTCGCGAGCACGCCGTGGCGGATCGAGTTCACCGCCAGCTCGTGCAGCACCAGGCACACGGCCAGGGCCTGCCCGGGGCCGATGAGCGGGTCGTCGCCCCGGAGTTCAATCCGGCGCGCCAGTGCGGCGCCCACCGGGCGCACGACGAGCTTCAGGGCGTGCGAGAGACGCACGCTCTCCCACTTCGACTCGGCGAGGGCCTCGTGGGCCCGGGCCATGACATGGATGCGCGGCAGAAACCCTCCGCGGAACTCCGCGAGCGATCCCGAGTCGCGGAGCAGGGCCTCGCTCAGCCCGATGATCGACGCCAGCGTGTTCTTCACGCGGTGATCGAGCTCGTCGCTCAGGACACGCTGACGCCGCTCGGCCCGCTTGCGCTCGGAGACATCGACCAGACTGGCCCGCAGCACGCCCGAGCCCGCGTCGGGGAGCGGGGCGATGCGCAGCTCGCAGTCGATCACGACGCCGTCGCTCCGCCGCACGCGGACCTCGCGCGGGCGGGGCGTGGGGCCGAAGCCGTCGGACGACCACTCGACGTCCACGAGGCCGCGGGGATCGGTCTGCACGAGGCGCTCACGGGAGAGGCCGAAGAGCTGCTCGGCCCGCGGGTTGGCGGTAGTCACGGTGGGGCCGCCGCCGGCGCCGCCCCCCCCACCCCCACCACCGCCCCCCCCACCACGCGGGTCGATCACGAGGATCGCCTCGGGTGCGTGCTCGATGAGCTCGCGGAAGCGGCGCTCGCTCCGCTCGAGCTCGGTCTGGATGCGGGCCCGCTCACCGAGCTCGGCGCGGAGCTGGCGGGTCCGCTCGTCGACGCGGCGCTTGAGGAGGCGGGTCCACATGAGCGACGAGAGCACATAGGCGCCAACGATGCCGGCGCCGATCGCGCCGTAGATCATGAGGCTGCGCGTCGAGACCGCGGGCCGGTCGACATCGCCGAACCAGCGCTCGTAGATGGTGTTGTACTCGCCGGTGCGCTTGAGGATGGCGAGGCCCTGGTTGAGCTTGTCGAGCAGCTCCTTGTTGCCCTTGTGGACGCACAGGGCGTACCGCGACTCGAGCACCGGCGGGCCGGTGGTGGTGATGTTCGTGAGGCCCAGGCGCCGCATCGCGCCGCGCCCGCCGTGCTGGGTGATGACCGCCGCGTCGCCGGTCCCCGACGCCAGCAGCTGGAGGGCCTCGGCTTCGGTGGCGACACGGATCAGCTCGATATCCGGGTGCTCGTCGCGGAAGCGGTCGGCGGCGAGGCCCGCCGCCTGCACGATGACGCGCTTGCCCTTCAGGTCGGCCAGGCCGCGGTAGTCCCCCTCGCCGCGCCGCACGAAAATCTCCGACGCGGCGATGGTGTGCGGATCCCCGAACTCGACGGTCTGCGGGCGCGGGGCCGCGTCGAACATGCCGACGACGTCGATCGAGCCCTCGTCGAACTCCTCGCGGATCGTCGCCCAGCTCGCGAGCCGGATCTCGACGCCCATGTTGATCTTCGCGGCGATGGCTCGCACGAGCTCAACCTGAAAGCCCTGCGGCTCGCCGTTCTCGTCGAGCCACTCGAAAGGCGGGAACAGCCGGTCGCCGCCGAATTGCAGAACGCGGTCGGGTGGGGGGGGCGGGGGCGCGGGAGTCTGCGTGGAAGCGGCGACGCTCGACGTCGCGGGTGGAGGCGGGCTGGTGTGGATCGGCCCCGAGCCAGACAGCCCTAGCGCCGCGAACGCCGCCGTCAGCACAACGGCCAAACGACGTCGCGATAAGCGGCCGCGATGCAAATCGAGCCTCCCCTGTCGGAGCCCGTCTTCTGCAGTGTACAGGAAACCCGAGGGCGGACAATAGAGATCGGGCGCCGGCAATCCAGACGCCCCGTGGGCGTTGCTCACACCCGATGACCACCATGCCGGTGCCCACCAGTGTCGAAGGGATCATGCTCAACCGCCGCTGGGAGCGCACGGCCGCACCCGCGGTCCTTGTTCTGGTGGGTGCACTGTGTGCACGGGCGGCGATCAACTTTGCCAATGTCGCCCCCGGGGGGATGGACGCCGGCTACTACCCGATTCAGGCTCGCTCGCTCATAGAGACCGGCTCGCTGCTGTACCGGGACGTTCCGTTGTATCACCATGCGGCTGCCGGGCTTGCGCGCGGGCTCGTCCCGCTTGGGTGGTCGCTGGACAGCGCGGTGCTCGCGGCGTCGAAGATTCTCGACACGATCGTCCCGTTGCTGCTCGGGGTGGTCATGCTCGCGATGGGGCGAGGGTTCCTGCAACGACCGGACACCGGGATTTGCTCCGCACGCGGCCGGGCGGTGATCCTTGCGGCTCCGGTCGCGCTGGCCGTGCTCTCGGCGCCCGCGATCCGGATGGTGTCGGACTTCCAGAAACAGGCGGCGGCGATGGCCCTGCTCGCCGCGAGCGTGTGCGTGTGCAGGCGGGCCCTGGCGACGGGCGGCCAGCGGGCCCTGACGGCGTGGGCCGGGGTGGCGGTGTTGCTGGCGCTCACCGGGCTGACGCACGCCGGAACGTTCGCCAGCGCCGTGCTCACGCTCGGGTGCGTGGTCGGGGTGTACGCGCTGGTGTTCGCACGGATCTCGCCGGCGAAGCTCGCGGCGCTCGGCGTCGTGGGAGCGGGCGTCGCGGCCGGCCTGTACGCGGGCGTGTACGTCGCCGACCAGGGCAAGGCGCTGGGGCTGGTGCGCGGGCTCTCGAAGATCACGCGGTTCACGGCGGCGACGGGGCCTGGAGGGGGGGGAAGAGGACCCGGCGGCGGGTTCGGCGCGCTGGGATTGGCGCTCGCGGTGATCTCGCACGCCGTGGGCGTCTGGGCTGTGGCCGTGGCGCGCCGGGCGAAGGATGCGCCCGCGAGCGACCGGGCGGTGGGCGTGGGGTGTGCGATCGCGGCGATGGCGCTGGCGTCGCCGTTGCTGGCGCCGGACTACTTCATGCGGCTGACACTGATGGCGCCGGCGCCGCTGGCGGTCGCGCTGGCGTTCGTGTTTGCGCAGCGGTCGCGGGCGGGGGGCAGCGCGTGGCCGGCGATCGTGGCGCTCGCGGCGAGCGTGGTTTCGGCGGCCGTGCCCCTGTCGTTCCTGATGCGCCCGATGGTCAGCGAGGCGGGGATCGCGGAGTTGGCCGCCATGCGCGAGGTGGTAAACGAGACACCGGGCACGGTGGTCGTCGCGCGACACGGGCTGGAGTTCTGGGCGGCGTATTTCCTGCACACGTCGGTGCGAACCGCCCCCGCCAAGCCCGCGGAGCTGGCGAAGTTCGAGCGGGTGCTGGTGCTGGACGAAATCGACGGCCCCACGCGCCACATGGGCCCCGGCGGACCCGGCGGCCGCGGGCCGCGCTCCGGCGGCCCGCCCGAGTTCGGCGCAAGCGGACATCCCGGTTTCGGGTCAATCGGCACGGGCCCGCCGGAGCGGGTGGGTCCACCACTGATTCGCGGAGCAATTTACACACTCGTCCGGAGAGAGCCCCATGAGCTGCCATGAAACCGGATTGGGCCGGCCAAAAGCACCGTGCGCCGAAAAAGGGTTCCGCTCGGGTAGGTCCAATAACAGGGCCACTATCTTCGGGGGGAATCCGAGGCATTTCGGCTGAAATTCCCTCAAGTAGGAGGCACCAATGCGTCGAACTTGACGTATGTCAAGTCGGGTGTACAATCTCCGCTCGGAAACCCATTCAGGAGGGATCGCAAATGAGCCTGTCTCTCTTTCAACTTGGGGGTCTTCTGAATGGCGTCCGGCACCTCCTGGATCGCGACGGGAACAGACCTGAAGAGGATTACGCTCGCGCTGGAACGAGGGGACGTGCGATGGGACGAACGCTGCGCTGCTTGGCTAGCGAAGCACTTCGACCGCGCGAAGTACAACCAGAAGGTTGTCAACCGCCTGCTGCTTGAACACGTGAAGTCTGGCAAGCCGGTAAAGGGTCAACGGAATGTCCCTGGAAAGGACTTCCACGTGTGGTTTGCCGCCGAAGTCGAGATGGATGGCACGGATCGCTTTATCAAATTTGGGATCGAACCGGAGGAAGACGAGGACCCCGGTTTAGTGGTCTTCAGCGCTCATCCACCGTACTGAATTCTTATGGCAAAGGCCCACACATCCCATCGGTCTTATCCACGGACCTGCCTTAGCTGCGGCTCAAAGTCTGTTGAGCCTGGAGTGGTCAATCGGACATTTGATGTCAAGCACGAAGGCAAGCAGTACTCCGTTACAGTTCGTGAGCTGCTTGTTGAGCTTTGCAAGACTTGCAACTCTGTGACTCTTGGGTCAGACTCTGATGACCAAATCGACGCCGCACTGCGCGAGCACCTCGGCCTACTCACACCCGAACGCATTCGTGAAAACCGCAAGTCGCTTGGCCTCACCCAAGCACAGCTTGCCGAGTTTATCGGGTGCGCAAGTGAATCATTGAGTCGATGGGAGAGCGGCGCGCTTGTTCAGTCTCGCGGAGCAGACCGTTTACTGCGGGCCTACTTCGCATTGCCGCCACTGCGTGCCTTCTTTGCCGCCGTGGAATCTGATCGACTCTTGGGCTGGAACGTCGTGCAAGCCGTGCAGTGGGCGACGACTGAGCCATCTGTTGTAAATGACCCATTGCTTCACAAGATGTCGCTGCCTCAATCCTCAAGTACCGCGCGAGTAAGCCAAGTCGCGCGCAAACGTCAATCGAAATCGGGAATATCGCCAAGTCCTTGCGAGTATCCCCGAAAGGTGAGGTATGACGAAGCCGCCTAGAACAAATGCCGCTCTTCAAAGTGCATCAACGGGCGCCAATCCGTCTGCCATCGCGATGCGTGTTGAGCGCATCGCAGACATCGTTCAGGCTCGTGGTGTCTTTGAACGGATCCCAGCCGCGCAGCAAGAAACCCTTGTCCCCGAGTTTCTTCCCATTCAAGCTACGGCAGAGATGTTGAGCGACACTGACTTGGGCGTCACTCTTGTACTTGGCTTTATCGCGCGCGCGCAATCGCCCACCAATACCGCTTCAACGGCACGGTCGACGGGAAAGTCGAGTGGGAAACCGACAAGAGCTGAAGAGGAATCACCATTCGACGCAGACGTTCGCATGTACGTCGAAGCCGGATACATGGTGCGTTACATCCTTTCAGCTGGTCCAAAGCCATCCGATGATGAGCTACAGAAATTTGCCGAAGTCAATGGACGCCTAAACATCACACCATACTGGCGCGAGTTTCTCGATACATCCTTGCGCCGCGCAGGGCTCCCCGCAATCATGGCACCGGTGTACAGAGTATCTCCCAAGCCAACTCAACCGAGTAGCGGGGGAAGCGTGTCCGCGACCGAACTCCTTGCCCATCAGGAACGTGATGCGTCGCGTTCAAAACTGGGACGCGCTGGCAAAAAGCGATGAATGGAGCCGGGGGGAGTCGAACCCCCGTGCTCTATCCGAGATTTCAGCCCCGGAGGTGGACGCCGTCGCGTCCACCCTCGCCCGGATCGCCGAGGCCCATACCGAGTTCCTGCGCGTGCAGGGCCGGGGCCTCGAGCTCCTCCGGGCTTACAAGTCCGGGAGCCTGCCATGTCCACCGTCCGCGAATCACCCCGTCTAGGGGCCGCTGTCGCCACCACGCCGCGCCCCTGCTATCCGTTCTCCACGAACGTTTGCGACCGTCCCGGGTGCACATGCCGAGCCGAGCGGGCGGCCTCTGAGAAGACCCTCGCCGAGCGCCGGGCCGCCGCCGAGCGGGCCACCGACGACAAGGCGATCGGCCAGATCGTGCGGGACGCCGGCGTCCCCTCGCCCCAGGCCCAAAGCCTGCTCGACCGCCAGCGCCAGCGCACGCTCACCGAACTGGACAAGGCGATCGAGTTCCTCCAGCTCGCCAAGCGGATCGTGAGCCGCGTCGACGTCCGCCTCCTCAAGAACCCCGGCGACGCCGGGCCCCTGTCCTCGATCGTGTTCAACGCCCAGGCGCTCGCGACCGACGCGACGCTCTACCGCGCCGGCTCGGCCGGGAACCTCAAGCGGCTGGCGATCAAGTGCGAGCTCGCCCCCGAGCTGCTCGTCGGCACGTCCCTCACCAACATCACCGAGGCCGACGAAGCGGTCGAGAAGTCCGCGGCGTGGGCGGAGCACTACCTCGGCGACGGGGCCGAGGCCAAGGTCGACCACCTCAAGGCCGACCTCCTCGACGTCGACGAGCCCAAGACCGACGCCACCGATGGCGACTGACGACGTCCCTCCCGTTCCCTCGGTGACCGAGAAGTCGCCGCGGGGACGGTAATGGACGCCGTCGGTGTGACGCGTCGGAACGGGTCGGGGTGGTGGGGTTGGGAGCCTTGCGCATGGAACCGATTTCACGATTGCTCGTGTGTCCACGGATGCCCGAAGGGTGCCCGCTTCCGGGCGTATACCTCGGCATTGCGCCCGCCGAGTATTTCCGCTGGGCCGCCGTGAGCTCGTCGATGCTCAACAAGGCCCGACGCTCCGCCGGCCACGCGCGGCACTGGATGGACACCGAGGACAACGACACCACCGAGTCAAAGGAGTTCGGGACGCTCGTCCACGGGGCCCTGCTCGAGCCCGCCCGCTTCGACGCGAACGTGATCCCGTGGCCCCTCCACGAGAAGGGCGCCCACGTCGGGAAGCCTCTGGGGGTCGAGAGCAAGGGCTATCAGGACTACGCCGCGGCCAACCCCGGGAAGTTCATCCTGTGCGACGAGGACCGGGCCGCGCTCGACGCGATCCGGGCCAACGTCGCCCGTGCCGGGCGGGCCCGCGACTTCCTGAGCGGCGATGGTGAGAACGAGGTCTCGATCGTCTGGTTCGACGAAAAGACCGGGCTCCCGTGCAAGGCCCGCGTCGACCGCCGGCTCGAGGACGTCCGCATCCTCGGGGATATCAAGTGCGTGCGCAACGCGAGCACGTTCGCGTTCGAGAGCGCGATCGCGGAGTACGGGTACCACGTCCAGGCGGCCCACTACCTCGAGCACGCCGAGGACTTCGACTACCTGATCCTGTGCGTGGAGAACTGCGGCCACTACCCCGTGCGGGTGGTGCGCCTGCACCCCGACGCGGTCGCCTGCGGCCAGCAGGAACGTCGCGAGCTGATGGCGGTGATCGAGAACGCCCTCCGCACCGGCGAATGGCCCAGCTACCCCGACCACATCGAGGACGTCGCGCTCCCCGCCTGGAAGATGGCCCAGTTTGTCGGGGGTGGCCTGTGAACGACCACACCACCACCAACCAGCCCGACGTGCTCGACGCCGTGCCCGAGACCGGGCTCGCGGTGCGCCCCGTGGCCGGCGGGCTCATGCCCGCGATGAGCTTCGAGCAGGCCGCCGAGCGGCGGAACCAGATCCTCGACTTCGCCGCCAAGCAGATGCGCGAAGGTGTCGACTACGGCATCATCCCGGGGACCGATAAGCGGTCGCTCTACAAGCCGGGCGCGGAGAAGCTGTGCAGCCTGTTCGGGCTCGCCACGTCGTTCGAGCAGATGGCCGGCACGATCGAGGACTTCACCAAGGGCGTGTTTCACTACCGCTACCGGTGCGTGCTCCGCCACGGCGGCGCCGCTGTCGCCGAGGGCGTGGGGTCGTGCAACTCGATGGAGAAGAAGTACCGATTCCGCACGGTCAACGAGCAGTACGCGACCGGCCAGGAGAAGGAGCTCGCGGTCGGCCGGGTCGAGAAGGAGTACAAGGGCCGCAAGAGCTGGGTGCTGCAGCTCCCGAACACGGATATCTACTCCCAGGTGAACACCCTCGACAAGATGGCCCAGAAGCGGGCCCTGATCGCGGCGACGCTCATCGCGCTCAACGCGAGCGAAATGTTCACCCAGGATCTCGAGGACTCGTACATCCACGTGGGGGACGATGACCGCCCGCCGGCCCGCACGGCGGCGGACGTGTCCGAGCGGCTCAAGAGCCGGGGAGCCCAGCAGCCCCAGCAAACGCCCCAGAAGCCCGCCCAGCCGGCTCCCGTGAAGGGCTGGGCCGACCAGCTCGCCGAGGAGTGCATGCGGCGGAAGTTCACGCCCGCGGCGCTGGACAAGGTGCTCGCGGACCATTACGCCTATTACTGCATCGACGGCGAGCCGCCCGAGAAGTTCAAGGTGTGGTTTCTTGCGGCGCTCAAGGACGGCCAGCTCGACACGAAGTTCGCGTACCACGCCAACCCGCACCCGGCGGCCGGTGGGGGGGGCGAGCCCCGGTTCGTGCCCGTGGGCGGCGAAGAGGACCCGGGCCGCGGCGCCGGTGCCCCGATCCCCCGCATGACCGACGACGCGATCGACCAGGCGTTGGGTTGTGACCGCTCGACCGTGAGCCGCCGGCTCCGGCGCCGCACCACCACAGGAAGTTGACCATGTGCCATCCCGTCTCGCTCATCATGTCCGCCGATATGTGCTGGGCTCCGGCTCAGGACGGCTGGAACCACTCGCATTCGGCAATCTCCACGAAGCACAAGCTCCCCGACGGCATGATGGGCGACAAGTACGCCCGCGTTGAAGTGACGCCGCCCGATGGCAAGTACCGCGACCCGAATACCAATGCAGTGCTCGCCGACACGAGCACGTGGAACGTCAAGCTCGACGAGCAGCGCACGCCCACATGGTGGAAGGACGACGAGCCGGCTCAAGAGGCACGGGCTCGCAAGTACGCCGAGCGATGGCTCACATCGTTCCCAGCCAATCTGGTGCCCGGTCACATTAGCACGGGCGGCGATGGCTCGACCAACACGGGCGGCGAGGGCTCGACCAACACGGGCGGCGATCGCTCGACCAACACGGGCGGCTATGGCTCGACCAACACGGGCGGCTATCGCTCGACCAACACGGGCGGCTATGGCTCGACCAACAGGGGCGGCGAGGGCTCGACCAACACGGGCGGCGAGGGCTCGACCAACACGGGCGGCTATGGCTCGACCAACACGGGCGGCGATGGCTCGACCAACACGGGCGGCGATGGCTCGACCAACACGGGCGGCGATCGCTCGACCAACACGGGCGGCGATGGCTCGA
>CAZMCC010000114.1:0-10380 GCA_964564695.1 uncultured Phycisphaeraceae bacterium
ACGAATGCCCGCCAGACGAATGCCCGCCAGACGAATGCCCGCCAGACGAATGCCCGCCAGACGAATGCCCAGACGAATGGCCAGACGAATGGCCAGACGAATGGCCCCCGCCGTGATGCTGGGCCAGCGCGGGCGACGCCGCGAGCCCCACCGTGCCTATGCAGGCCAGCAGCGCCGAACGGCTGAACGAAGTGATCACGGTAAAGCTCCCGACCACCCGGTGCGAGAATCAGGCGGGGAATGCCGATGGACGGGCGAACTCCCTGCCCACAATCATATATACGCCCGATGCACGCCGAAGTTTCTGTGGAAATCTCCTCTGCTGTTCGAACGCGTGCACGGGCATCCCCTGCGGGGCGTGCCGCGGACCGAGGGCTGGGGCTGATGGGCTGGGCGTGCATACTGGTCGTTCTCACCGCACCCGTTTCAAGGCCTCGATCCCGTCGCAACGCTCCGAATGGGTCCCGCGACGAAGGACATGCCCCGCACTGGCGGATACCGTTCACTTAGTGCTCGTGCGCCGCGGAGCCCTTGCCGAGCTCTGCCTTGAGGATGAACGTGCCGGCGACAACGAACCGCTCGCCCTCGACCAAGCCGCTGTAGATGGGAACAAGGCCCCCGATGGGCTTGCCAATGGTGACGGCCCGTTTGGCGAACGTGTTGGGCTCGTTGGCGACGGGAATGAAAACGGCCGGGCCGCCCTCGACGGTCTGTATCGCCTCATCCGGGACAGCGACCGTCGGTGCTGGGTCCGCGCCGCCCGGCATGGAAGCCACGATTTCAGCCTGCGCGAACATGCCCGGACGGAGTGTCAACCCGTTCTCGAGTGAAGCGGGGACGACGATGCGTACTTGCGCGGTGCGCGTGGTGGGGTCCACCAGCGGGGCGATAAACGAGACGGCGCCTTCGAACTTGGGGACGGCCGCGCCGTCGCTCTGGCCCGTCACCGAGCCGATGGTGATCCACGCCTTGGCGCCGGCCGCGATGCTCGCGAGTTTGGTTTCGGGAACATCGGCCAGCACCCAGAGCGAATGCGTATCGGCGATGACCATGAGCGACTCGCGGTCGGGGCCGACGAGTTCGCCCTGCGTGACTTCGCGCTGGACGACCTGACCGTCGATGGCGGCGCGGATCGTGTGCCGCGGTATGATCTCGCTGGTGGCCGCCAGTTCCGCGACGGCCGCCTGGTTCATCCCCAGCAGGTGGAGCCCGTTCTCGGCCGCGAGGGCCGCGGCCTCGGCCGCTTTCACATGCGCAACCGCGGCCTTGTGCTCGGCCTCGCGCTTCTGCACCTCCGTGAGCGAGATGCCCTGCGACTGGTCGAGCAAGCCCTTGGCGCGATCCCACGCCGTCTTGGCGAGATCAGCCTGCGGCACGGCGGTCTGGACCGCGGTCCGCTTGAGCAGGAAGTCCGCCTGCGCCTGACCGAGCTCGGGGCTCTCGACCACCACGAGCGGGTCGTTCTTCTTGACCTGGTCTCCGAGCCGGACCTTGATCTCCACCGCTCGCCCCCGGAGCGGAGAACCGACGTGGGCCATCGCCTCGGTGTTGAAGCCGACGCGGGCGGGTGTGACGATCGTCGGCTTGAGTACCCACATCTGGGCCTCGCCGGCCTTGACGCCGTACCTGTCGATGGCCTCGGGCGTGAGCTTGACCTCGTCGGCGTGTGCACTCGCTCCGGCCCCGTGGTCGTGCCCGTCGCCCTCGGCGTGCTGTTCCTTGGCCGCGGGCTTGCCGTGGTCGTGGCCGTCTCCCTCACTGTGCTTCTTACACGATGGGAGCAAGGCCAGAGTGGCCATCGCGAGCAGGACGGCGCTCGCATAGGTGACGCGGCATAGAAACGAGGGTTGCTTGGCGGAGGTGTCTGTCATCGTTGTCATGTGAGCTCTCCGGCCGGGATGGCCGCATCAACGGTTCTTGGTGTGGACAATCGGTGTCGCTGGGTTGGAATGCGAGACAGGCAATGCGGGTGCGGGTGGCTCGGGCTGAGGCGACGCGCCAAGCGACGCCGCGACGCCCGGTCCCCCGACCGCCCGCTGCAGTCGCAGGAGGGAGATCGACATCTGTTGCTCCACCTCGATGGCCCTCGCCCGGGCGGCCCGCAGGTCCTGCTCGGCAAGGAAGAGGGGTGTCACGTCTGTTTGACCCGCCCGATACGCGTCCTCCGCCTGCTGGCGGCGCTGATGCTGCAGAGGGATCAGCTCCGACTGGATGCGCCGCAGGTTGGCGGTGCTGGCTTCCAGCGAGCGGAACGCGACCCGCACCTCCTCAACGACCCGTCGCTTGGCCAGAGTCAGATTGTGCCGTGCTTCAATCTGCTCGGCGGTCACGCGAGCACGCCTCGCCTGGCCCGTGTCGAAGATGGGGATCGGCGTCGACATCGAGGGGCCGGCGAACCACTTGTCGTCTCGCTGAGCGTCGATACCGATGCCCGCGCCCTCCCAGGGGAGAAGCCGGACGAGAGCCTCTTCATCGCCCAGCGCGGCGAGTGTCCACGCCACCGACTGGACCTCCGGCCGATTGTTCAACGCCGAGTCGATCCAGCGGGCCTCGACATTGGTCGTCAGGATCGGTGCCGACCACGAGTCCAACTGCCACGTGGCGGAGCCCGATGGCTCACCGATCAGTCGTGCCAGCCGCAGTCTCTCTTCTTGCAGCTGTCGGCGAGCTTCGGCGATGTCCACGTCAAGTACGACGCCCTGGGCTTCGAGGGTCGTCAGGTCGCTCCTGATGCCCTCCTTCGCCTCAAGCCGGGCGCGTGCGGTCGCTATGAGCTTGTTGAGCAACTCGCGCCGTTCCAGGAGCACGGGCAGCAGCGATTCGAGTGTCTGCGCCGCGACGTACCTCTCCTGAACCTCCGCAACGGTGTCGAGCGCGACCGTCACCGCATCGACCGAAGCCTGCCTCAAGCGGTTGTCCGCCGCGCTGGACCGCCGCGGAATACGGAGGATTCGGATGAGGTCCTGGGCGAGTGAGACCTCGATCTGCGGCTTCCCCGGCCCCCAACGGAGGACTAAGTCCAGCACCGGGTTCGGCAGGAGCCGCGCCTGATCGGCGTCCGCCATAGCGATCCGCACGCGGGCGAGCGCTGCCTGCAGACCGGGGTCGGTGGTGGCGGCTCGACGCACCGCATCTGCGAGCGTGAGCACGTCGTCTTCGGCAACCTCGTCCAGCGGGCCGCCCTCGGTGCGGAAGGATAGGGCCTCGTTGAGTCCGAGCGCCCCCGCCGCGGCCTCTTCGGTCTGCGGCTCCGGCCGGCTCGCCGCACACCCAGCCAATAGAACAGTCAGGATTGCGGCGGCGCACGGGACGAGGCAACGGCTCGGTCCCACGCGATCAATAGCGCGTGTCTGCATGAGTTTCCTCGGAAGGCAGGGATGGGAGTAAGGAGCCGAATGGCTCAACGACAACGCCCCGCGCCAACATCCAAAAGTGTGGGCGCGCCACGTTCGCCGAGGCTCGCGCGGAACTCTCGGCGGGGTCGCTCGTGCCTAGACGATGAGAACAACTGTTCGGAGGCGCCTCAAGGCGTCTGGTGGACGATCCGGCTCGGTCCGCATCCACGCGACGTTAGCCGAATCGGGCAGGACCCTGAACACAAGCACCGCCACCAGCACCGGAGCCGGGATAGCGACCTCCCCCGTCAGGCGCGGGGGCACTTTCGTGATCTGCTCTTCACCCTGAATCGGTGTGTCTTGGCAGGGGTGAGGCACGCCCTCATTTTCGCCAGAGCTTTCACTGCCGCAACTGGAGAGGCACTCCCCAGTCACGTTTCGGTCACATGCCAACTCAATCTGTGCCCCGCCGTGACCATCACGGCAGACCACCATTCCCCCGACGAGCAGGGTATTGCAGAACCCGAACCAGATCAGGAACAGCCACACGACGACAGGATGGAATCGACTTCGCTGCATTCAGAATTCGTTCTAAGGACACCTTGATGGATTTGCTGCCATCGGCATAAGTGTAGCGGGCTGGCCACAAGTCGTCCGGTGAACCGTGCTCACCCTCCGATCAGGACAAAAAGGTACCCCAACGGTTCCCCGACGGAGTGTCGATGAGTCAGGCTGCAATCGCCTGCTCGTTGGGGCATTGGATGTCCGCGATGATGTCCGCGGCGACGTGCTGGATTCGGTCCAGAGACGCGGCGAGCGTCTCGCTCTTGCCGTCGTAGAGCTGGATGTAGTCGCTGGCGGCCGAGCCTGTCTCCAGCCCGATGGCCTGGCACACGACGAAAGCGACTGCTTCGGCTTCGGTCTCCCGCACGGTCTTGCTGGTGGGGCGCGGATCGCCGCGATGCAGAAGCTCGTGGGCGAACTCATGGTCGCGGGCTCGATTCCGCGCCGTGCGAGCCCGTCGAGCATCGCCTCCGCCGAACGTCGCTCGGCGTGCCCGTCGGCCTGATCGACCTCCACCGCCACCATCCGCAATGTCATTTCCGCGTTGTGTTCACTGCTTTCCTTTGTCGTCCGGGCATCCTTGCCCCAGACGAGAACGAATCGTCGCCGTGGGTCCTTGTCGTCCATCGGCGCGGATTCGACGCTGAGCCACGACAAGGCGAGCAGGATTCGGCGGTCGCGTGCTTGTTCGTCTGTCGGCTTGTGCCCATCCTTGTCGCGAGATTCGGCGAGTTCATGGCTCAGTCCCCCGCGTAGCGTGAGGAGCCAGTCCCCGAAAGCCTTGGCCCCCTTGTTGATCGCCTCGTGCGTGGCCCACAGGGCATCACGCCAAGCGCTGTCGTTGGGATCGATCCCGCGCAAACGCAGCGTGTATGCCCGCTGAGTCGTAACAGGTTCCACGGCAGATTCAGGGGTCCCGGCCATACCCAAAGGATAACCGCAACCCCGGTCAGATCACGACCGTACCGCTCTCGGCATCCGGGAGGCTCTGTCCCAGCACGGTCGCCGCTTCCCTGGCGGCCTCCTCGTTGCTGCCCAGGTCCACGAGAAGGAGCTGGTCCTCTTTCAGGTTGAGCACCTCGCGGGCGGAGTTCTCCAGCCGCACTCGGTCGATGGCTTTGAGCGTGCAGTAGAACACCGAATACTGCCACGGCTCGCCGTACGCCTTCATCAGCTTGTGGATGCGGCGCAGCCGCTTGTCGTTGCGCACGTCGTAGCAGACGAGGTAACAGCGGCGCATGGGCGTTGTTACGCTTGCACTCCACAGTTCACTCGGAGATCGGCCATCTGGCCATCTCTTGAGGCGGCGGGTCGGCGATCGCCATCTTGGGCGTCGGCGAGATCAGCTTCTGGCGGGCCCAGAAGAGCGCGCCCAGCAGGGTCAGCGAGAGCATGCCGAACCGCAGGAGGCTGGAGCCTCGGCGCGTGTTTGCGAGAGAGGAATGTGAAGCCATTGCCCGCCTCCGAACGGCGGGGCACCTGGAGAGGGGCGCCCGCCGCTCAAAGCATGACGTCGGGCGTGTCGGGCCGCAAGGTCCGGCGGCGGATTACCCGCCGCCGCCTTCCGGTGGTGCGGGTGGTGGCGTCTGGCGCGTCACGGTGACCCGTCCGGTAAAGGCCTCGACGCGGATGATGAACGTCTGGCCGCCGCCGGTGACGGTGATGGTGCCGCCGGCCGAGGGGGTGTTCGCGCCGGGGTCGGCGATGGGGCCGCCCATGGAGTCGAAGATGATCGCGGGCTGGCCGTCGAAGCTGGCGGCGGTGATGCGCGCGTCGCCGTAGCGGTCCTCGTCGGCGAAGTTCACGGCGTAGAGCCCGCCGCGCCGGCTGGGGTCGTAGAGCGTGTTGCTGTCGGGGTCGAGCGTGTTGCCCGGCACCGAGATCACCCGGTAGCTCGAGGCCTCGACGTTGAACACCAGGGCCCGGCGCTCCTGGAACGCCACGGCCTCGGACTGGGCCACCGTGATGTCGGCGACGATCGTGCGCACCGCCGCCTGGATCCGCAGGGCGCCGGTCGATCCCATCGCGGGGATCACCAGCGCGCCGGCGATGCCCAGCAGCGTCACCACGATCAGGATTTCGATGAGCGTGAAGCCGCGAATGGGGCGGCGGGACGCACGGGCTTGACGGACGAGGGAGCGCATGGCGATCAACCCCAGGTGCCTCGAGGTTCGAGCAAGTGACGGACTGATCAACACCGCATCGAGTGACCCATCGCTCCCAACCTGATCACTTGGGATTGGCGGGGGGGGTGGTGGGATTGGCGGGGGCGGGTCCGTTCTTGACTTCGATGCGCGGCGCGGGCTTGTCGGCCTTGCGCTCGGCGCCGCCCCCGTCGCGGTTGCGGTCGTCCTGCAGCTTGACGGGGGGCATGTCGACGACCTTGACGTTGATGCCCTTCTCGAGCTTGGCCTCGATCATCGAGAGGCGCCCGTCGATCGACTCCAGGGCGGTTGTCATGCGGTTGCGCTGGTCGCCGGAGTTGAAGGGCAGGTCGCTGGGCTTGTAGTCCTGCGCGGACGCCGCCGACGGCGTCGGCAGCTCGTTCCTCCCCGAGAGCAGGTTGAGCAGGAGCAGGCACGCGATCGCGGAGAGGACCGCGTTCGTGTAGCGATGGGACGGATGAGCGAGGATGGGGGTGTTGACGTCACGGTTCATGGAACATCTCCCGAAGACGGGTGGCGGTGCGATGGGCGTTACCGGGGTATCGGCTGATCGAATGCGTCGAACGAGCCCGCCCAGACGCCCCCCGTCGCTGGATTGTAGATCCAGCCGTGGGCCGTCTGATACGACGCATCGGGCGCGACCCCGATGGCGATCACCCGCGACGCCGCGCCCCCGACCCACGGGTTGGTCGGGGGGGCCTGCAGGTGGTCGGGTCCGATGATCTGGCCCCAGGTGCCGTCGCCGGCGACGACGGTGGGGAAGTTGCCGTTGTTGCGGATCCGGTACACCTCGATGTGGCGCCGGATCTTCTGCAACTCGTTGTAGGTAGCGGTCTCGGCGGCCTCTTCGCTGGCGCGCGAGACCTGCGGCACGATGATCGCGGCCAGGATCCCCAGGATCACGACCACGATCAGGATTTCGATGAGTGTGAACGCACGCGTTATCTGACGGCGGGGGCCGATGACTCCGGGCATGAGGATCTCCGGCGGGTCTCGACCGGGCCCTGTATGAGCGGTCCCGGCCGGCCTCTTTCTGCAAGCGGCCGGCCTCCCCTTCGGAAGGCCGGCCGCGAAGAGTTCAATGCGTCGCTCAACCGAGATTACGGGCCGGTCCAGGTGCCGGTCGTCTCGTTGAAGTAGGCAGCGGAGATTGAGTTCGTCGCTGCGGTCCACACCCAGCCGACGGCCGGGCCTTCAGCGGTGGCGATGGTCGAGGAATTCGTGCGGGGATTCACGGGGGCAGCGCGGAGATAGTCCGGGCTGACGAGTTTGGTCCACTGATCGACCATGAAGGTCGGGTACGCGCCGTTGTTGCGGACGCGGTACAGCTCAATCTGGCTGCGGATGGTCTGCAGCTGCGTCCGGATGTTCGAGATCTGTGCGTCCTGGCTCGCGTTGGTGAACTGAGGCACCACGATCGCCGCCAGAATACCCAGGATCACAACGACGATCAGAATTTCGATCAACGTGAACGCTCGACGAACTCGTGTACGCATGCGTGATACTCCTTGCCACCGACTCACAGGGTCCCTGAGGTTTCGCGCCGGCGGCCGTGCCGGCGCGATCAATGCGTGGGCGTGTTCGGGCGACGCGCCCGTTCACAGGAAGGTCATCGACGCGACCGGGCACCCGGTTAAGCCGGTACATCCGCGGGACCTCAACTTGTGAGGGACGTGCGGCGCAGGCAGGAGGCGGAATCTGCGCTCGCCTCGTGCTTCAGCCCGAAGGGCTGGCCGTGGGTAGCCGGGGGCCAGGTGAGTCCGCGAACGCGACTCCCGGGAACGCGGCGATCAATAACCCTGCTTCCCCTTCTCCCCCGAACCCGACGAGGTCGTCATGGGCCGCGTTCTGTGGACGCCCCAAAGCGAAACCGGCCCACGCGGGTCTCGCGTGGGCCGGTCGATAACGTCGGTGATCGATACCTTCTTTACTTGGTGTCGAGGATCAGCTTGAGCAGGTCCGCGTTGGGCAGGCGGAGGGCGCCCGCGAGGGCCGCGGCCCCTGTAGCCTCGTCGCCCTGACCCGTGCGGGCGAGTTCGAGGACCTTGGTCACCTGGCGGGGCTCGAGCATGTTGCCGCAACGACGGGCCGAGGCCGCGGAGTGGCCCAGGAGGGCGACGCGGTCGGCGCCGGTGGACTCGAGGGCCGAGTCGACCAGGGCCACCTGGGCGGACTTGTCGCAGACGTAGGAGAGGACCTCGGCGACGCGGAGCTTGAGGTCGCCCTTGGCGCCGGGGAGGGTCGCGATCAGCGGCGGGGCCGCGTCGGAGACATTGAGCACCGTGTTGCCGGAGACCGCGAGGTCGCGGAGCGTGTCGAGCGTGCGCGACTTGTAGCCCTCGGCCTCTTCGGGAGTCACCGATCCGCCGGCGCCGCGTTCGACGGCCTGCTCGCTGGCGGCCGCGAGCTGCTGGGCGTTGACGCCCTGACGGGAGATCTGCGTGAGCTGATCGCCGTAGAAGGTGCGGGAGAGGCCTTCGGTGTCGTTGAGGGCCGCGAGGACCAGGACCGGGGTGGCGGCCAACTTGGGCGTGCCACGGACCTCGGCGACGGTGTTGCCCGCGGTGGTCGCCATCTGATCAACCACGACGAGGTCAACCGCGGGAGCCTCGGCGACGGCCTGGTCGGCCTCGCGAAGGGCTCGGGCCGGAGCCAGGACCGTGTAGCCGGCGTTACGCAGGGCATCCGAAAGCACCGACTGCTGCTCGGGCTCGCTCGCGATCACGAGGGCGTAACGGGACCCGGCGTCGCGCACAGCGCCCGCCAGGATCGGAACCACGCGCTCAGAGCCGTTGAACGCCGAACGAGGGCCCGCGGCTCCCAGCGCCAGGGCCGCCTCGTACTGCACACGACGGTTTGGGTAGCCCAGGGCCTCGAGCAGCGGCTTGCGGGTGTCGGCGGCCTGGGTGGTCCACAGGGTGCCGGCGCCGGCGGTCTTCTCGATGGCCGCGATCGCACGACGGGCCAAGGGCGTGTCGCGGGTGTCAAGAGCACGGGCGAGCACCTGCTCGTTCACGTCCGCACCGGCCGCGACGGCGTAGTACATCGCCTCGCGACGCCCGGCGTACATGGGGTTCTGGTAGCCGTCGGGCGACTGGATCTCACGCTTGAAGTTCGACGCGACCCACAGGGGGACCGCGCCGGAGTTGGCGGGATCCAGACGCAGCGCACGCTCGGCGAGGCGCATCGCCATCGCCTCATGGAAGACGGGGGTGGCGACGGGCGTCGGGATTAGGCCCACGCCGGGGTCGAAGCTCCAGACGATCTGGTTGTCCTCGCCGGGGAAGCTCGTGAGGGAGGCGGGTTCCTTGTAGTAGTCCTCGGCCAGCGCGGCGTACATGCCGGCGGCCGTGGCGTCCGTGGCGCCGCCGATCTTCGTGATCGAGCGCTCGGCCGCGGCCTTCACCTGGGGGCTCTTCGCGGTTTCCTTGAGCTCGTAGAGAGCCGGAAGCGAGGCCTTGTACGGCATGTTGCCCAGCAGGTGGGCGACGGCTTCCTGGTTCGCCTCGTCGAGGCCCATGAGGGCCGCGGAGAGCGGGGCGACGGCCTGCTGGCCCAGCTCCTGCAGAACCAGGCTCGCCTGGCTCTGGAGGACCGGGTCGTTGCGGCGCATGAACGCCTGGAGGAGCTGAGGGGTCGCGTACTCGCCCGCGGCCTTGAGGCGGTCGATCGCGAAGAGCCGCTGGCGCTGGTTGCCGGTGAGCAGGGCGATGTTCCGGGTGATCTCGTCGGCGTTGCGGGCGTGGTCGAGCTTGCCCTGCTCATAGAGCTTGAGGACCTGGGCCGCGACGTCCTCGGTGCCCGACCCCTGTTGGGCCCTGATGATGGCGTCCTCGAAGCGCTGCTGCTGGCCGCTCTCGACGACGAGCTTGAGGAAGTCCGAGGGGGACATCTTCATGTCGAGCAGGGCCTGCGCATCGCTGGCGGCCATGTCCTGCTTATCGATGAAGACGTGGTGGACGAAGTCGACGAGCAGGACCTGCGGCGTGGGCTGCTTGGCCGCGTCCTGCGCGAGAGCGGCGCCGCCGAGGGCGGTTCCGGCGATGACGGTGACGAGGAGCGAGCGGCGGGCGGAGCGGAAGAACTGGGGAGTCAACACCGGGGGGCACTCCTGCATGAACAGCGAGGGGGTGGGGGGGTCGAGGGGGTGGTTCTTGGGGTCGGGACGCCGGGCGCTTCCCAACGAGCAACACAAGCTACGGGCCAAGGTACGGGGCATGACCCCGGGCGGATCCCCACGGATGCCGACCGGGTGGGGGGGGCTGGACGAAGGGGCCACTGTACCGGGTAGCCGCGCCAAGTGTCAATCCGGCCGG
>CAZMCC010000115.1:0-10336 GCA_964564695.1 uncultured Phycisphaeraceae bacterium
CCCGGCGGACAAAGCTCCGCCGGGGCACCCGCTACCATCCTCGTCCATGGCGAGCCTCATCCTCCAGCACTCCCCCCACGTCGGCCCCGGGCGCTTCGCCCGCGTCTTCCGCGACCTGGGCCTCAAGCTCGACCTCCGCCGCCTCGACCGCGTCGGAGACGCGATCGGCAAGCCCGCCGGCGACCCCAGCACTCCCGCGGCGCGTGGGGGGGTCCCCGCCGATTACAACGTCGAGGGCATCATCTCCCTCGGCGGCGAGATGAACGTCACCGACTCTCCCCGCGCCCCGTGGATGGACCGCGAGATGGAGTTCCTCAAGGGCGCTCACGAGCGCCAGATCCCGATCATCGGCATCTGCCTCGGTTCCCAGATGCTCGCCACCGCCCTCGGCGGCAAGGTCGCCCCCATGCCCACCGCGCCCGTCGGCGAAATGGGCTACCAGGTCGTCAACGTCACCGTCCCCGGCCAGACCGAGACCATGTTCGCCGGCGTCCCCTGGGGCGTCCGCTGGGCCCAGTCCCACGGCCAGATGGTCACCGACATCCCCCCCGGGGCCGTCACCCTCGCCTCCAGCCCCGCGTGCAAGGTCCAGGCCTTCCGCGTCGGCCTCCGCACCTACGCCTTCCAGTTCCACCTCGAGGCCGAACGCTCCGACATGGCAAGCCTCTTCGAGGGCGCCCCCGAGGGCGTGATTGACGCCGCGGCCGCCGACAGCGACGCGCAGTACGCGAACTTCGACCGCGTCGCGACCCGCCTCATCACCAACCTCGCGACCTACCTCATCCCGTTCCAAGCCCGCATGAGCGCATAAGCGACTGAGCCGACTTGCCGTCGCGATTCACCATCAAGACCCCCGACGACTACGTCCTCGCAAGAGACGTGTGCTCCTACGGCTACTTCCTCCTCGCCCCCGCCCACTGGGACCCGCACACCCACACCTACTGGCGCGTCCTCAACCTCGACGACGGCCCGGCCGTCGTGCGCATTGAGCAGCCCGGAACGAGCCGTGAGCGCAAGCTCACGGTAAACGCCCGCTCCGCCAACACACTCCCGAAAAACCTGGCCGGCCGCCCCCTCACCATCTCCAGCGACCGCACCCTCACCCGCCCCGAGCGCGCGCAAGCGGAATCCCAGATCTCCCGCATGCTCCGCCTCGACGAATCCGCCGCCACCATCGCCGACTTCCACGCGCGCGACCCGCGCTTCGCCCCGAAATCCGGCACCCTCCAGGCCGGCCGCGGCCGGCTCATGCGTTCCCCGACCTTCTTCGAGGACGTCATCAAGACCGTCACGAGCTGCAACGTCGCGTGGACGAGCACGATCATCATGAACGCCCGCATCTGCGCCGTCGTCGGTGCGGGGGGGCCGGGCTCGCTGAAATCCCCGCACCCCTGCGGCTCAAAGGCCTTCCCCGCCCCCCGCCGCGTCGCCGCCAAGGGCCCACGCATCCTCCGCGCCCGCTGCGGCGTCGGCTACCGCGACCAGCGCATCGTCGAGCTCGCCCGGATGTTCGAACGCGGCGACCGAGCAGTGGGGGGGGCGGGGGGGAAGAAGACCCGCCTCGCCGGCATCGACACCGCCTGGTTCGAAGACCCCGCCACCCCCGACGACGCCGTGCACGCGGCCCTCATCGAGCTCCCCGGCATCGGCCCCTACGCCGCGGCCAACATCATGCAGCTCCTGGGCCGCTACTCCCGCCTCCCCCTCGACTCCGAATCCCTCCGCCACGCCAAGAGCGTCCTCGGCTGGGACGGCGCCGACCGCGCCCTCATGAAGCGCATGCACGACCACTACGCCCCCATGGGCCCCCACGCCTTCCGCAGCTACTGGTTCGAACTCTGGTCCTTCTACGAAGACCGCCGCGGCCCCAGCTGGACCTGGCAACGCGAAACCACCGGCAAGACCTTCACGGCCGCGTTGTTGAAGTGAAACGCACCGAGATCCCCCTCCGCAACGCGGAGGGGGAAATGCTTGCTCGGCGTCCAGCCGGGCAAGCGAGGGGGAGGGCGTTGTACTCATCTCGGGAGGGGGACCTCCGCCCCTACTTCGCCGTCCCCACCGCCGCATCCCCCGCCCCCTTCCCCGTCGTCGGCGGCCCGTACGTCGACGCCACCTGCCCCCACATCGTCTCCAGGTTCTGCACCAGCTTCTCGAACGCCTCGGTCTCCGCGCGCCGACGCGACTGGTCGATCGCGTCGTCCGTCGTCCAGAAGTTCGCCAGCTGATTCGTCTTGTGCGTCCCCTCCGCCAGCCCGTAGATATACCCCGTCCGCGTGTCGATCAGCGCCGCCGACGCCGTGCTCGTCACCCGGGCCTGCTCGGCCGGGAACATCCCCAGCGTGATCGTCCCCAGCGCCGGCACCACGGTCTCCGACCCGAACACCGTGTCGAACGTGTAGATCAGCACCATGTCGGCCTGCACATTGGCCGCGGCCTCGCGCAGGTCCTTCTCCGTCGTGATGTTCGCCGGCAGCACGATGCGGTTCATCGCCGCGATCCCGCGGATCATCGGCAGCTTGCTCAGCCGGTCAAACTGCTCGTCGGTCTCCACGTCGCGGTTCGTGATCACCGTGAACTGCCCGCTCCCATACCCCTCGCTCGTGTACGACTTGTACCCCGGCCCCTGCACCCGCACCGCCGCCACGCTCGCCGGGAACCCCGCCGCGGGCTTGCGCGACATCTTGCGCGAGATCCCACTATCCGTCAGGTCCGCGGCCTCCTGCCCCGTGATCCCCAGCGCATGGAAGTCCGCCGGTTTCCCCGGCGTCCTGTACGTCGAACACGCCCCCACAGACCCGGCGAGCATGACGACAGCAACGGCGGACACGAAACGGCCTCGGCGGGGCGAAATCGATCGGCGCATGGTGGTCTCCTCAAATGGCGAGCGGCGTTGCCGCGAATTCGGTGAGCGTGGGGTATACCACACACCTCCCGTGCGGTGAAGAGGAAATCGGAGCAGTGACGCATTTCTGCGCACAATCGCGCACGTGCGATGCAAGTTAGCCGCGGCGGTTTAGTCCGCGTGGTTTAGTGCACGCGCGTTAGTGATGCGGGTTTAGTGAACAGGGGTAGTCACCGCGCGAGCGGGTGCCCCGGGGGTCGGTCGCTCTGGGCAGACCCGGGGTTGGGCATCGCTCACGATCAACAATCAGTCGCCCCCCGCCGGGGGTCCGGCGAAGCGCCCGACCCCGGGCACCCGCACTCACCCCGACGTCGGCGCATAATCCTGCATCGCCCGCACGCCCCAGTCGCCCTGCTGCAGCGCCCGGATCGCCCGGGCCGCGGCCGCCGCGCCCGTGATCGTCGTGATCATCGGCACGCCAAGTCTCACCGTGGCCGACCGGATCTTCCCTTCGTCGGTCTGCCACCCCGTGCGCGTCGGCGTGTTAATCAGCAACTGGATCTCCCCGTCGCCCATGAGGTCGATCACGTTCGGGCGCACGCCCGACTCGATCTTCTCAAGAGAAGTGACGGTGAGCCCCGCGGCCCGTAGCGTGTCCGCCGTGCCCGGCGACGCGAACAGCCCGAAGCCCGCGAGCGACAGGTCCTTGGCGACCGCCACGATCTTCTCGCGGTCGCGGTTGCGCACCGAGATGTACGCGTTCCCCTTCACCGGAAGCACCGTGCCGGCCGCGAACTGGCTCTTGGCGAACGCGATGTGCAGCGACGGGTCGATCCCCATCACCTCGCCCGTCGAGCGCATCTCCGGCCCCAGCACCACGTCGACGCCCGGGAACTTGCTGAACGGGAACACCGACTCCTTGATCGCGTACGCCTGCGGCCACGGCGGCGGGGTCTTTGTCGCCGGCGTGTGCGGCGTGGTCTTGCCCATGTCCCCCGCCATCTTCGGCTCCAGCACCCCAAGCTCGTCGAGCGTCTTGCCCATCATCACCTTCGCGGCGATCTGCGGCCACTGCTCGTGCGTCGCCTTGCCCACAAACGGGGCCGTGCGGCTCGCCCGCGGGTTGACCTCGAGCACGAAGATGTCGTCGCCCTTGATCGCGAGCTGGACGTTCATCAGCCCATTCACTCGCAGCTCGCGGGCGAGGCTCCGCCCCAGCGTCTGGATCCGCCCCACCAGCTCCGCCGGCAGCGACCACGGCGGAATCGTGCACGCCGAATCGCCCGAGTGAATCCCCGCCTGCTCGATGTGCTCCATGACGCCGCAGACGATGGCCCGCCGCCCGCGCGGCTGGTTCTCCACCGGCGAGTTGGGGTCAAAGTCCGCGACCACGTCGACGTCGACCTCGGTCGCGTCGTCGAGGAACTTGTCGATGAGAACGGGGGCGTTGTCGAGCTCGGAGATGTCGACCGCGTTGGTCATGTAGTGGCGCAGCGCCTTCTCGTCGGGGCAGATCTCCATGCCGCGACCGCCGAGCACGTAGCTGGGCCGGACGAGCACGGGGTAGCTGATCCGATCCGCGATCGCCACGGCCTCTTCGAGCGAGCGAGCCGTGCCCGAAGGCGGCTTGTGCAGCTTGAGCTTCTCGAGCAGGGCGTCGAAGCGTTTGCGGTCCTCAGCGAGGTCGATCGAGTCGACGCTGGTGCCGATGATGGGGGCGCCGGCGAGCTGGAGGCCCTTGGCGAGGTTCAGGGGCGTCTGGCCGCCGTATTGGACGATGAGGCCCTTCACCAACCCGGAGTCCCCGTTGAGCCGCTCGACGACGTTGAGCACGTCTTCCAGCGTCAACGGCTCAAAGAACAGCAGATCGCTCGTGTCATAGTCCGTCGACACGGTCTCCGGGTTCGAGTTGATCATCACCGATTCGAGCCCGAGCATGTCCGCCGCGAACGCGGCGTGGCAGCAGCAGTAATCGAACTCGATCCCCTGCCCGATGCGGTTCGGGCCGCCGCCGAGGATGATCACTTTCTGCGTCGGCGTGACCCGAATCTCGTCGTCCGCTCCTGGTGGCACAGGCGTCCCGCCTGTGTCGGCCTCCGCGGCCGAGCCCACCACCTTCGCCCCCTTCTCATACGTCGAGTAGTAATACGGCGTCTTCGCCTCAAACTCCGCCGCACACGTATCCACCAGCTTGTACACCGGCTCGATCCCGAGTCCCTTGCGATACGCGCGGACTTGCAGGATCGTCTCCGGCGTGATCGACCCCAGGTACAGGTTCGCCAGCTGCGCGTCCGAGTACCCCAGCCGCTTCGCCTGGAACATCACCTCGTGGGGGAGTTGCTCGAGCGTCTCGAACTCGACGAGCACATCCTCGAACTCCACCAGCCGCTTGATCTGGTCGAGGAAGAAGTGGTCGATGTTCGTCAGCCCGCGGATGCGGTCGACGCTCCACCCCTGCTTCATCGCGTACCGGATGAAGTACAGCCGCCCCTGGCTCGGCACCGCCAGCTTGCGCGACAGCTTCGCGTCCGGAATCGGCCACTCGAGCGGCTGCCCGTCCGCCGTGCGCAGAACGACTTCCGGATCGGCCTCCGCCTCGCCCGGCAGCGTCACGTCGCCCCCGGCGTCCGCCCACATGTCCGCCAGCGCCTCGCGCGACCCCACGGCCCGCACCGCGCTCAACCAATGGTCGTTCTTGTCCAGCCCCAGCCCGAACCGCTTCACCTCCATCGAGCGAATGGCCTTCTGCAAACTCTCGCAGAACGTCCGCCCGATCGACATCGCCTCGCCCACCGACTTCATCTGCGTCGTCAGCGTCTCGTCCGCCTCGGGGAACTTCTCAAACGTCCACCGCGGCATCTTCGTCACGATGTAATCGATGCTCGGCTCGAAGCACGCGCTGGTGGTGCCCGTGATGTCGTTCTTCAGCTCGTCGAGCGTGTAGCCCACGGCCAATTTCGCCGCGATCTTCGCGATCGGGAACCCCGTCGCTTTGCTCGCGAGCGCACTCGACCGCGACACGCGCGGGTTCATCTCCACCACCACCATGTGGAACTTGCCGTCCACCGGGTTCGGGTCCACCGCGAACTGCACGTTCGACCCGCCCGTCTCGACGCCGACCTCGCGCATGATCGCGAAGGCCGCGTCCCGCATGTGCTGGTATTCCTTGTCCGTGAGCGTGAGAATGGGGGCCACGGTGATCGAGTCCCCGGTGTGCACGCCCATGGGATCGATGTTCTCGATGCCGCACACGACGATGCAGTTGTCCTTCTTGTCGCGGATGACCTCGAGCTCGTACTCCTTCCACCCGATCAGCGACTTGTCGATCTGCACCTGGCCGATCATGCTGAGCCGCAGCCCGCGCCCCAGGATCTCGTCAAACTCCTCCGCGTTGTACGCGCTGCCGCCGCCCGGGCCGCCCAGCGTGAACGCGGGTCGGATGATCGCCGGCAGCCCGGTCTGCTTGAGCGCCTCGCGTCCTTCCTCGATCGACGTCACCGTGAAGCACAGCGGCACATCCAGGTGCACGCGCTCGCACACCTCTTTGAACGCCTGCCGGTCTTCCGCCCGCCGGATCGCCTCGCGGTTCGCCCCGATCAGCTCGATCCCGAACTCCTTGAGCGTCCCGTTGTCGTACAGCGCACACGCCGTGTTGAGGGCCGTCTGCCCGCCGAGCGTCGGCAACAGCGCCTGGATCGGGTCCCCGATCGCCTTCTGGTGCGCGATGATCTTCCGCACCGCCTCGGGCGTGATCGGCTCGATGTATGTCCGGTCGCTGAACTCCGGGTCGGTCATGATCGTCGCCGGGTTCGAGTTCACCAGCACGATCCGGTAGCCCTCGGAGCGCAGCGTCTTGCACGCCTGCGTGCCCGAGTAATCGAACTCGCACCCCTGTCCGATGACGATCGGGCCGGATCCAACGATGAGAATGGTCTTGATGTCGGTGCGTTTGGGCATGATGTGTTACGGGTCGCGGTCTTGGCGAGGCAGGGGGGCTGGTTCAGGTCACTGCGGAACAGTCGTTGACAGCGCCCGCGGCCGAGCGCAAATCCCGTCAGGGTACACGCGATTCGCGGTCCCGGCTACGCGATTCTCAATCAGAAATACGCCGCAAGCGACGCTCGAAGACGCGTTCCGGCCTCGATCGCCCGCCGGGCGTCGTCCCCGGTCGCGTTGTACTCCGGGTACCGCAGCAGCACCGCCCCGGGCTGCAGCGTGGCCAGGTCCGCTGGGTCCCATGTCCAGGCCGGATGCGACTGCTTGACCTGGTGAGCAAGCACATTGAGTTCGTGCGTCCGCTCAAACACGACGCCGGCCCCTACAAGCACGCCTTTGAGCATCTTCTCGATGCACTGCTGCGCGTGGAAAACCACCGCGTCGAAGTTCGGCTTCGGGGCCTGCATCTCCCAGTTGGCGCTGCCGAAGTCGGCCTCGGCCTTCGCGAGCCAATCCTTCGATTGCCCGCTCATGCGGCCCGCTCGTACAGCACAACCCCCCGCTCCATCGCCTCCCGCATCACCGCATCCGGAACGTTCCCCGCCGCCAACGGCCGGCGCGGATGCACCTCAACCGGAAACGGCCGCCGCATCACGCCGTAGGCACTCACCAGCATCGCCGACATCATCGCCAGCGTTGAGCCCTCGAACGCCAGCACCACCAGCAGGTCCACATCAGACTCCGCCCGCGGCTGTCCGTACGCCCGCGACCCAAACAGGATCACCTGCCGGGGTCCAAAGTCCCGCACCAAGGCGTCGATCACGCGCTGGATGTCCTCGCGGGCCACGTCCATGAAGGCATTCTAGCGGAGTTCCGGGGCACGCGACCGCGGTTCAGCAGCCACACTCAGCCCCAGCGACGCCCGCGTCGCCGCCACCGCGATATTCCTCAGGAGCCGCTGCGTCACCGCCGCCCGGGCCGCGTGCTCAGGCGAAGCGACCGTCACGCTGACTGTGGGGGGGGTGGGTGGCATGCTCAAGCCGCCTTGGGCTTGAGCATGTCCGGATGCCCTCGCCGCTTCCTCCAACCACCTCGCCGAACACTCCAGCAGCCCCCAACCGACAGGCATCTCCCTCTTCTTGATCAGCCCCCGCGGCGTCAACAAATAGAAATGCGTCGCCACCCGGTAGCACGCAAAGTTGCTGAACTTCGTCTGCCCGTGCAGCGCCATGTCCAGCCGCCGCAGCTCCCGCAGCACCGCCCGATACGCCCCCGACCGGCTCGCGGCATAGTCCCACGTCTCCAGTTCGCTGAACAGGCTCGACCCCGACTGCCTCAGGTGCGGCTCGATCCGCGGCAGGTGCTCGCTCTCGAGCTGCGCCCGCTGAGCCTCCAGCGCCGCCCGCCGGGCCAGCACGCTCTCGCGGTCCTCCGTCTCGCGCAGAAAGTCCGACCGCTCCGCCTTGCACTCGATGACGATCGTCTTTGCCGCCGCCCCGCGGTCGATGATCGGCTCGGGCCCCGCCGGCTCCTCATCCACGCCGCGCAGCCGCCACGCCCGTGAGGGGCCGCTCTTCGCCCCACTCTTGGGCAGCGCATCCAGATACCCCGCCGCATCCGCCACGCTCCGCGAACTCGGGCACCGCACCTCCAACGCAGCAGCACGGCACCCCTGGGCCAACAAAAACCCGAGAGCCAACCGCTTCAACTGAAGGTGAGCAGCAGATTCCATGGCGACACCGCTAGGGTATCGCCCGTTCCCTGGCCCCTGGCCCCTGGCCCCTGGTCCCTGATCCCTGGCCCCTGGAACCCCCCATGACCACCGACCCCGCCGCCTTCCCCTACGACACCCGCCTCGACATCAAGTTCCCTCAGCTCGCCGTGGTCGACGTCCCCGGCGTCGTCGCCGCGGTCACCCACCCGTGGTTCAACCAGACCCTGTGCAAGGTCAACGACTCGGTCATCCGCCTCGGCGTCATGCAGGGCGAATACCACTGGCACAAGCACGACAACGACGACGAATTCTTCTTTGTCCTCGAAGGCCGCTTCCTCATCGACCTCGAGCCCCAAAGCGCCGCCGCGGACGCACGCCCCGGCCGCGTCATCGACCTCGGCCCCCGCGAAGGCTTCGTCGTCCCCAAAGGCGTCGTCCACCGCACCCGCGCCCCGCAGCGGGCCGTCATCCTCATGGTCGAAAATGCGGGCATCATCCCGACCGGCGACGCCGAATAGCGAGTTGGGTGAGTGGCACAGGCGTCCCGCCTGTGATCGGCCGCCTTGGGCCGATGCTGTCCAGGCCACCGCCGGCAAATCCACGGCCCCCGCCAGCGCCGCGCCGGCCTGCCCGAGAAACCGCTGGTTCTCCCGGGTTCCTCCGCCAGCGCTGAGCACGCGCCGCACGCCGCCATGTGCCCGCGCACGTCCGGCGTCGCCGCGTCGCGCAGCGCCAATTCCTCCGGCGCCACCGGGCCCGGGCAGCCGCTCGCCACTCAGCCATCCCTTTCGCACGCGCCCAACCCCGTCGCCCGAGCATACTGCCAACCCCCGCCACCGCAACTCCTCTTACCGAGCCCGCCGCCGCGCCTCATCGATCACCGACGCCGACTGCGCATCGTCCTCCACCGGCAGCTCCTCCAGCAGCGCATTCATCCGCGCCAGCTCCTTGAGCGCCTCGCCGTGTCTCCCCGCTCCCTCGTGCGCCATCGCCGTGATCGCCGGGTTCACCGCCGCGCCCGGATGCCTCGGGGAGATTGCCGCCATCAGTTCGTCCGACCGCTTCGCGCCCGCGATCGCCTCATCCCACCGCCCCAGCCGCAGCAGCACCAGGGCCCGCGTGTTCCACGCGCCCCAGTCGTCCGGAAACACCTTGAGCGCCGCGTCCACCTGGCGCAGCCCCATCGCATACTCCGCCTGAGCAGCGTCGGGCATGAGCCCGACACGCCACGCATCGCTGTTGCAGTAGTTGACGCTGTCCCCCATCCGCGCCATGTAGTCGAGCGCCGCCTCCCGCACCTCCGGCGCCAACACCGCCGCTTTCAGCCCATCCACCACCGTCTCGCTCAGCGGGTTCGCCCCCAGCGCCTCCGCCGCCACCGCGCCCCGCAGCGCCATCAACCGCTCCCGCCCCCCCCCGACCCCCCCGGCCCGTCGCCTCGTCTCCAGCAGCGCGACGGGGCGCTCCGTCGCCGTCAGCACAAGCGTCTCCCCCGCCTCATCGAACCGCAGCGAGACCGCCCCGGGGTTCGACCACACGCTCATCGCGTCGTGCGTCACCGTCGACCAGATCGTGAGCGTCCCGTCGGTCGCGATCCCGGCGAGTCTTCCGGTTCCCGGCCGTGGAGTGTGAGTGGGGTCGGAGGAGTGGGGGGGCTGGGGGGGGTGCTCCGCCACCGCCCGCAGCGGCGCCGTCCCGCCCACGTACCGCCCAGTTTCAGCCCCGCTCGCCGCGTCCAGCGCCAGCAGCACGTTGTCCCCTTCGCACGCCGCCCACAGCGTCCCCCCGTTGCGCGAGAACACGAGCGCCGTCGCCCCGGTCGCCCCGCTCGCGTGCGACCACAG
>CAZMCC010000116.1:0-10229 GCA_964564695.1 uncultured Phycisphaeraceae bacterium
GGGGGGGGGGGGGGGGGGGAGGGGGAGGGGGGGGGGGGGGGGGGGGGGGGGGGGGCCGGCGTCGCGGTACTGGGATCTGGAGACGTTCGCGAGGGCGGATGTGCGCGGGGCGAGGTTGAACGGGGACGAGAACGAGCGGTCGGTGTGGCAACTCGGCGGGCCGAAGGGGCCGTCGGCGAGCGACGCGATCCAGATGGCGATCGGGCAGGGGCCGATCGCGTGGACGCCGATGCACGCGGCGGATGCGTACGCGACGATTGCGCGGGGGGGCGTGAAGATCCGGCCGCACGTGCGGGCGGACGTGCGAGGGATGGGGACGGAGAACCTGGGGATCGATCCGCACGCGATCGAGCTGGCGCTGAAGGGATTGCGCGAGGGTGTGGAGCAGGAGCGGGGGACGGCCCACCATGTGACGATCGACATGACGGGCGCGAACGGGGAAGTGAAGGGCGTGCGCGAGCCGGTGTTCAACGTGATTTCGCGGGGGAAGCTCGCGGTGTGGGCGAAAACGGGGACGGCGGATGCGTCGGCGGTGGTCGCGAAAGACGACGAGGGGAATGTGACGGGGATGCGTGACGGGGATCACTCGTGGACGCTGGCGCTGGTGGGGGAGAAGAGTGGGGGGGGAGAAGCGCGGCCGCGGTATGCGGTGGCGGTGGTGGTGGACTTCGCGGGGTCGGGCGGACGTGTGGCGGGGCCGATCGCGAATCAGGTGTTTGAGGCGCTCGTTACGGAAGGCTATTTGCGGGATGAGGGGTCAGGGGCGGCGGGACCCGGCGGACAGAGCTCCGCCGGGGCACCCAAGCAGTAAGGGACGAGCTTGATCAGCGGACGGTTTCGGGAGATCATCGGGGAGGATTTGACGGCGCGGCACGCCGGGTGGCTGTGCGTCGCGAGCGGGCTGGCTTTGTCGCTCCTGGGGGTGTATGCGATTGATGTGTCGCTGGTGAGCGATGCTCCGAGCGAGCGTGGGATCATCACGCCGAGCGGGATGGTGCTGCGGCAGATCGTGTTTCTGGCGGTGGGGATGATGGCGGCGGGGGTGGTGGCGCTGCCGCACTACCGGTTTGTGCGGTACGTGGCGTGGCCGGCGATGTGGGTGGTGCTGGGGCTGCTGGTGTTCCTGCTGATTCCGGCGGTGCCGAGCTGGATCGTGACGCCTCGGAACGGGGCGCGGGCGTGGATCACGCTGGGGCCGCTCACGCTGCAGCCGGCGGAGCTGGCGAAGATCGCGTTCATCCTGGTGCTGGCGGACTATCTGCGGTGGCGGAAGAACCACCGGACGCTCGCGGGGCTGATTCCGCCTGCGGTGATCGGGTTCGTGCCGGTGGCGCTGATCATGCTGCAGCCGGACCTGGGGTCAGCGAGTTTGTTTGCGCCGACGCTGTTTGCGATGCTGCTGGCGGCGGGTGCGAAGATGAAGCACCTGATCGCGGCGGTGCTGATCGCGGGGGCGGCGCTGCCGCTCAGCTTTCCGCTGCTGCGCCCGCACCAGCAGCAGCGGATCATCGGGCTGATCAGCGTGGTGCGCGGGGAGGCGAGCGGGGCGGAGGACATCAACTATCAGCAGCTGACGGCGGTGACGCTGGCGGGCGCGGGGGGGATTGATGGGCAGGGCGATGAGAAGAGCCGAGCGCTGGTGAAGTTCAACCGGCTGCCGGAGCGGCACAACGACATGGTGTTCGCGGTGATCGTGAACCGGTTCGGGTTCCTGGGCGGGATGATGGTGCTGGGGCTGTACGGCGTGTGGGTGTACGGGGCGCTGATGGTGGCGGGGATGTGCCGCGAGCCGTTCGGGAGGCTGGTGGTCGTGGGCTGCGCGGCGATCGTGAGCGTGCAGATGTTTGTGAACGTGGGGATGAACCTGGGGTACCTGCCGATCGTGGGGCTGACGCTGCCGTTTGTGAGTTACGGCGGGTCGAGCATGCTGAGCGTGTGGATCATGACGGGGTTGATCGTGAACGTGGCGATGCGGAAGCCGCCGCGGTTGTCGAGGCCGAGCTTTGAGTTTGATGAGTAGACAAATGGGAATGGGGAATGGAGAGAATCAGAAATGATGGTGGCACAGGCGTCCCGCCTGTGATCGGCCGCTTTGGGCCGATCCTGGTGCCATCACTTCTTCACCCGTTTGCCTCGAAGTGCCGAGTCCAGTTCCGCTGCGAAGCTCTCAAGGTTTGTCCTCATCTCGTCGCACTGCATCCAAGATCTGGATGACATCGATCCGGCGCTCGCCGCGTTCGCACTTGCTGGCTAATCGCATCGCCCGCTGGAACGGCTCGGCGTGGTCACTCTTGGGATCAGGGATAGACGCCAATACCGTATATGCCCTCGCGACTCTCCCCAATGGCGATCTGATCGCGGGCGGAACTTTCAACACCGCCGGGGGCGTCGCCGCGAACAAAATCGCACGCTGGAATGGCGCGACGTGGTCGTCATTCGGAGGGATGAACAGCAATGTACAGTCCCTCGCTGTCTTGCCCACCGGCGACCTGATCGCCGGTGGAGCCTTCACCATCGCTGGGGGCGTCTCCGCCGTTCGCATTGCCCGCTGGGATGGCTCGGCGTGGTCACCCTTGGGATCAGGGATCGACGGCACCGTATATGCCCTCACGACTATGCCCAACGGCGACTTGGTCGCGGGGGGAGAATTTGGTACCGCTGGCGGCGTCACGGTAAACCGCATTGCCCGCTGGAACGGCTCGGTGTGGTCGCCCTTGGGATCAGGGATGGACGGCACTGTATATGCCCTCACGACTCTGCCCAACGGCGATGTAATTGCGGGCGGCTCCTTCACCACCGCCGGCGGCCTCACCGTGAACAGAATCGCCCGCTGGAATGGCTCGACGTGGTCGTCGCTCGGATCAGGGATGGACGGCACTACTCCATATGTATATGCCCTCACGACTCTGCCCACCGGCGACCTGATCGCCGGTGGACAGTTCAGTATCGCTGGCGGAGTCACGGTGAATCGCATCGCGCGCTGGAACAGTTCGGCATGGTCGCCGCTCGGCTCGGGGATGAACGGCATAGTACATGTCCTCACGACTCTGCCCAACGGCGACCTTATTGCGGGCGGAGACTTCACCAGCGCCGGCGGCCTCGTCTCGGCGTACTTCGCCCGCTACACCTTTACCAACATCCATCGCCGAACATCCTGATACTCTCGCCATCGATGCCGGGCAGACCCTTGCCCTCTCAGCCACACCTTCGGACGGCTACGCGAACGTCACCGGCCAGTGGCGTCGTGACGGTGTGCCGATCGTCGATGGCTCGGGTGGTGCGTCACTCGGTGGAGGAACGGTCAGTGGGGCCACGCTCTCGCTTCCCTCGCCCACCGACGGCACGCCAGTCGTGCTCACGATCACCAACGCCCAACCGTCCGACGCCGGCGCGTACGCCGTTACGTTCTTCAACGACTGCGGTGAAGTCATCTCCTCATCCGCCAAAGTGTCGATCACCGGCGGTACCGTCTGCTCTGCGGACTGGAACGACGATGGCGTGACAAACTCCACCGACGTTTCCGACTTCATCAACGACTGGTTTGAGGACCAGGCGTTCGGTACGCTCGTCACCGATTGGGACGGTAACGGCGTCTCCAACTCCACCGACGTCTCCATGTTCATCAACTCTTGGTTTGAGGACATCGCCGCGGGCTGCGGATAAACCCGGTATCGGCCCAGAGCGGCCGATCACAGGCGGGACGCCTGTGCCACCACTGGGTCACAGGCGGGACGCCTGTGCCACCGTCAGGACTTGACCATCCGCCAGGCGCGGTGGATTCGCTCGTTGCGGTAGTCTTCGGGGATGGTTTTGGCGGTGATTTCGCGGATCGCCAGTTCGCGCGGCAGGGCTTCCTCGTCGAGCTTGAACTTGCGGAAGTTGGTGGAGAAGTAGATGACGCCGCCGGGGGCGAGGATGCTCGTGATGCCGATGAGCATCGCGGGGTGGTCGCGCTGGATGTCCCAATCGTTTTCGGTGCTCTTGGAGCGGGAGTAGGTGGGGGGGTCGACGACGACGAGGTCGTAGCTCTGTTCCTGCGGATGATCGGCGAGCCATTCCATGACACCCGAGCGCACGACGCGGTTGGGGCAGGGGCTCGTGGGGGTGAAGCGGTTGATGCCGAGGTTGCGGGCGGTCCAGTCGAGGTAGGTGTTCGAGAGGTCGACGGAGGTCGTGCTCGCGGCACCGCCGGCGACGGCGTAGACGGTGAACGACCCGGTGTAGCAGAAGAGGTTGAGGAAGCGTTTGCCTTTGGCCTCGTCACGGACCATCGCGCGCGTCAGGCGGTGGTCGAGGAAGAGGCCGACGTCGGTGTAGGAGGAGAGGTTGATCTCAAAGGAGAGTGGGGTGTGGGGGGGGGGGCCGCCTTCGTGCGCGACGATGATGGTGCGGTCTTCGGTGACTTTCTCGTGCTGGGTAAAGTCGCGCTGGCGGGGGCGGGACTTCACGAAGACGTTGGGGCGCGGGATCTCGAGCGTGGCGGCGGCGGCGACGGCGACGGCGTCGAGGAACTCGTCCTGCTGGGCGGCGGTGCGGGTGCTGGGGCGCTCGTACTCGATGATGTGGAGGTAGTCCTCGTAGCGGTCGACGATGACGGGGACGTCGGGGACGTCGCGTTCGTAGAGGCGGTAGCAGGTGATGCCGCGTTTGGGCCAGCGGCGGAGGTGGCGCTGGCGCGAGGAGAGACGGGCGGCGAAGTCGGCGATGTCCTTGAGGTCGCGCTCGGAGAGGCCGCCGAAGGCGGGGGGGCGGGGGGGAGGGGGAGTGCGGGGTTCGCGGGGGGCGGTGGGGGTGGGAGGGACGGGGATGTCTGCGGGAGCGGGCGGTTGGGGGTCGGTCGGGACGTCGGTGGGGAGTTCGGCGTTGTGATCGGTTGTTGTATCGGCGACGGCGTCCGCTTCGGGTGGCGCTTCCCGTGAGCTTGCGCTCACGGCTCGTTCAGCACGTTCAGGCGGGGGCTTTGGCCCCAGGAAGCTGAAGTAGGTGCACTCGATCTGGGCGTTGTAGAGCTTGCGGCGGCGGGTGGCTTCCTGGCCGAAGATGTTCTCGAGGTCGAGGCGGGCGGTGAGGATGTGGAAGCTCCAGGTCGGGAGCTTGCGGAACACGAGCGGCAGGGCACGGTAGAGTTGCTCGACTTCTTCGGGGTCGCTGAGGCGTTCGCCGTAGGGTGGGTTGGCGATGATGACGCCGTAGTCGCGGGTGCTGGAGAGGTCGCGGACGTCGCGCTTGACGAAGTGGATATCGCGTTCGACGCCGGCGGCCTCGGCATTCTGTCGGGCGAGGGCGAGGGAGCGCTCGTCGACGTCGCTGGCGTGGATGGTGTGCTTGAGCGAGCCGGTGGCGTTCGCGCGGGCTTCCTCTTCGGCCTGGTCCCAGATTTCACCGGGAAGCGAGGGCCAGTAGACGCTGTCGAAATCGCGGTTGATGCCGGGGGCGATGCCGCGGGCCATCAGGGCGGCTTCGATGGGGATGGTGCCGGTGCCGCAGAAGGGGTCGACCAAGGGCTGGTGGGGTTTCCACCCGCTCAGCATGACGAGTGCGGCGGCCATGGTTTCTTTGAGGGCGGCGGGTCCGACGACGGGGCGGTAGCCGCGTTTGTTGAGGCCGTCGCCGGAGGTGTCGAGGGTGAGGGTGGCGATGTCTTCGAGGAGGGCGATCTCGGCGATGAAGCGGGGGCCGGTCTCGGGGAGCTCGGTGACGGCGTGGGCGTCCATGAGCTTCTGGGCGATGGCCTTCTTGACGACGCGCTGGCAGGCGGGGACGGAGGAGAGGAGGGACTTGACGGAGCGCCCGTTCACCGGAAACGAGCCGTCGGCGGGGATCCACTCGTGCCAGGGGAGGGCGTAGGTAGCGTCGAAGAGGGTGCCGAAGTCGGCACAGGGGAAGGTGCCGACGCGGACGAGGAGGCGGCCGACGGTGCGCAGCATGAGGTTGCAGCGCGCGATCGCGATGGGGTCGGCGGTGAAGGGGATGCGTCCGGTGGAGGAGGGCTTGGCGGGGTAGCCCAGGTCGTCGAGCTCGCGCACGGCGAGCGATTCGAGGCCGAAGGCGGTGACGGCGATCAGGTCGAGGGGCATCCGAGGGCAGCGTAGACAACGCACTACCGGCCCAGAGCGGCCGCTCGTGGCACCCGGAGCGGAACCCGGCGGACAGAGCTCCGCCGGGGCACCCGCGGAGGGGGATCTTGGATCAGCCGACGCAGCCGTTGGGGCCGGTTTCGACGAACCAGGCGTTGATCATCTCGCCGACGTCGGCGGAGTTGGAGACGCCGTTGTGGTCGAAGTCGGCGAGGAGGGTTCCGTTGGCCTGGTCGGCGAAGTAGAGGTTGACGAACTCACCGACGTCGGAGGAGTTCACGACGCCGTTGCAGTCGATGTCGGTGAGGCAGACGATGACGACCGCGGCCTGCGTTTCGAGGGTCTTGCAGCCGGCGGAGGTGATAACGACGGTGTAGGCGCCTTCGTCGTCGTTGGTGATGTTCTTGAGGCCGAGGACGGCGGTGGTTTCGCCGGGGATGTCGACGCCGTCGAGCTGCCACTGGAGGCCGTCGATGTCGCCAGCAGCGCCAACGGCGAGGACGAGGTCGAGGCCGGCGCAGTAGGTGCCGCCGGAGGGGTCGTCGAGGATCTCGGGGCAGTCGGGGAGGGCGGGCTGGAACTCGAGGGCGCCGATGTCGATGACGGGCGGCGTGCCCAGGCCGGTGTCGACGGTGTCGGGGTCGTCGACCATGCGGGGGTTGGTGGCGAAGTCGAGGAGGTTGGGGGAGGAGTAGGCGCTGTTGATGCCGGCGTCGATGACGGGGGAGCCGGGCTGGGGGGCGAAGTCGTAGGCGCCGAGCGGGTCGACGAGGTTGGGGTTGGTGGAGATGTTGCCGGCGCCGGTGAAGCCGCCCTGGACGCAGTTGTACTGCGCGTTGTAGGCGGAGCCGGTGAGCTGGTTGCCCGCGGTGGCGCCGCCGGGGCCGGTGTTGAGGTAGACGATGGAGCTGCGGACGCGGGTGTTGGCGCCGGTGGTGAGGATGCCGCCGCCGCCGATGGCGGTGGAGCTGTTGGCGTAGATGGTGCAGTTGATGACGTCGACGTTGGAGCTGTTGCCGACCCAGAGGGCGCCGCCGCCGCCCGAGCCGGTGCAGACGTTCTGGACGAAGATGCAGTTGATGAAGTCGGGCTGGGAGGAACCGAAGCACTCGACGCCGCCGGCGCGTGCGGCGGTGTTGTTGACGATGACGCAGCGTTCCCAGATGGGGTTGCAGGTGGTGGCCATGTCGCAGGCGCCGCCGAAGGAGGCGCCGTTGTTGGCTTCGAAGTCGCAGTCGGTGAGGGTGGGGCTGGCGGTGCGGAGGTAGAGGCCGCCGCCGCCGAAGGTGACGCGGTTGTTGATGACGTGGAGGTTTCGGAAGGTGGCGTTGCCGGAGAGGCAGATGATGCCGCCGCCCTTGTCCTGGTCGCTGGTGCCGCTGTTGGCGTAGCCGTGGGTGAGGCGGAAGCCGTCGAGGATGGCGGTGGCGTTGCGGCCGGTGCCGGTGACGACGTGGTAGTTGTTCTCGGTCCAGCCGACGGTGGAGGGGTAGGCGGTGTCGTTGTTGCTGACGTCGCCGGAGAGGATGGAGGCGTTGGCTTCGATCTCGAGGTCGCGCTCGGAGAGGAGGTCTTCGGTGCCGGCGAATCCGCCGTAGATGGCGACGCCGTTCTTGAGGGTGAAAGAAGCGGCGCGGGCGGCGCCGGGGATGTAGCGGCCGCCGGCGACCCAGATCTGGTCGCCGCTGACGGAGGCGGTGATGGCGGCGGTGAGGCCGCCGGTGCCGGAGTAGGCGTCCTTCCAGCTGGTGCCGTTGTTGGCGCCGGTGGCGGTCTGGTCGACGTAGAGGATGTCGGCGGAGGCGACGGCGGCGAATGCGGAGACGGCGGCGAGCCCCGCGAGCGCGCGGAGTGAGAACGAGAACGAACGCACCATGATCTGACACCTCCTCAAGGCCCGAGAACGTTTTGAGGGTTCACAGGGCGGCGTTTTGCTGCGGGGAGAACTCTACCACGCACAGGGCGGCGAGCCGAACGATTCGGGGACGAATGCAGGGAAAAGACGGGTTCGGGGCCTTGCACGAGCCCTCCGGAATGTCGCGGGGGAGAGGGTTGATTGCGGGTGTCGTTTGAGAGGCTGACCCGCCGCCGCGCGGAGCCCGGCGGACAGTGCTCCGCCGGGGCACCCGACATCACGAGCACGGCGTGGAGCGGAAGAAAAACAGGAATGCCCGGGCGGGCATGGGCTCCGCCCGGGCACTGTGGGCCGGCGGAGTGGGCTCCGCCGGGGCACCCGCCCACCCCTACCCATCACCCCGGGCACCCGCCGCCCTCGTGGGCTTGAGGGCGGGGGACTCCATGGAAGAGCGAACCGAAACGCCTCCCCCTCGCTGGAGCGGCTGGACGCCGCTCCAGCATTTCCCCCTCCGCGTTGCGGAGGGGGATCTCAACACCCCGTTGTGGATTCTTCGAACCAGACGTTGATGAACTCGCCGACGTCGGTGGAGTTGACGACGCCGTTGGCGTCGAAGTCGGTGATCAGGGTGCCGTTGGCGAGGTCTATGAACCAGTCGTTGATGAATTCGCCGACGTCTGTGGAGTTGACGATGCCGTTGGCGTCCCAGTCGGTTGCGCATGGGCTCTGGCCGCCCTGGAATTCGAGCGCGCCCATGTCGACCATTGGCGGCTTGCCCAGGCCGGTGTCGGCGGTGGCGGGGTCGTCGACGAAGCGGGGGTTGTGGGCGAGGTCGAGGGTGATGCCCGTGGGGACGCCGGGGTTCGTGCCGGCGTCGATGGTGGGCGAGCCGGGGCCGGGGGTGAAGTTGCCGCCGGCGGGGTCGACGAGGAGGGGGTTCGCGGAGATGTTGGCGAAGCCGGGGTAGCCGAGCTGGACGCACGAGTACGACACGGCGTAGATGGACCCGAAGAGCTGACCGGGCGTGTCGCCGCCGGGGCCGAGGTTGGCGTAGACGATGCAGTTGGCGAGGCGCGTTGACGCGCCGGAGGTGTTGATCGCCGAGCCGACGATGTCGGAGGTGTTGGCGTAGAGCGTGCAGTTGAAGAGGTAGCTGACGGAGGAGCTGCCGACGTACATCGCTCCGCCGCCGCTGGGGCCGCTGGAGTTGTTGCCGGTGAAGACGCAGTTGACGAAGACCGGCTGTGACGAGCCCGAGACGTCGATCGCGCCGCCGCGGAGCGAGGAGTTGCTCGAGATCAGGCAGCGCAGCCACTGGGGGTTGGCGCTGGTGACGACGGTGGCGGCGCCGCCGAAGTTGTTGGCGAGGTTGGAATCGATGCGGCAGTCGGTGATCGAGGGGGAAGCGGTGCGGAGATAGATGGCGCCGCCGGCGTTCTCGGCGCGGTTGTGGGTGAAGACGAGGTTGCGGAGCTTGGGGGAGCCGGAGCTGCAGAAGATGCCGCCGCCGCGGTTCTGGTCGGGGAGGCTGGGGCCGTTGGCGTAACCGTGCGTGATGGTGAAGCCGTCGAGGACGGCGGATGAGTTGCGGTTGCTGGCGAAGACGACGTGGAAGGCGTTCTCGCTCCAGCCGGTGAGGGCGGGGAAGGGAGCGTCATCGTTGTTGATATCGCCGGAGAGCACGGCGATGTTGACGGCGGGGTCGCGCTGGTCGAGCTGGGTTTCGCCGCCGGCGAACCCGCCGTAGATGGCGACGTCGTTCTGGAGCATGAACGTGGAGCTGCGGATGTTGCCGGGGGTGTAGCGGCCGTCGGCGACCCAGATCTCGTCGCCGGGAGCGGCGGCGGCGATGGCCGCGGTGAGTGCGCTCTCGCCTCGGAACGCGTTCAGCCAAGTTGTGCCGTTGTTGTTGCCGGAGGCGAGATTGGCGTCGACGTAGATGCGAGCGGCGCCGGCATGGGCGGCGAGCGCGCAGAATCCAGCCACCCCCGCGATCACGCGGGACGACAGCGATTCCCAGGGCATGTCGAACTCCTCTCGCGATTTTCGGCGCCACCCCAGAACGGGGCGCGCATGGATCAGGCGGCCAGAATAGCTGCTCTCGGATAATCTAACACAAGGCAAAGGAGAGGCCGGTAATTTCTGAGATTTATTTGGGGGGCACGGATGTGTGCACGAGAGAGCTCAGTTCGTCGGCGCCGCAGCGCCTCCCTCTCGCCTGACCGGCTGAACGCCGGTCAGGCGTGTCTCCCTTGTATCTTGTAGCCCAGTGAGCACCGCTGCCCGGGCGCGAAGCG
>CAZMCC010000117.1:0-10109 GCA_964564695.1 uncultured Phycisphaeraceae bacterium
GCTTGTCGCACTCGGGGGTGCCGTGGGCGAACTCGACGCCGGCGTAGATGTCTTCGGTGTTCTCGCGGAAGATGACCATGTCGACCAGGTCGGGGCGCTTGACGGGGCTGGGGACGCCCTTGAACCACCGCACAGGCCGGATGCAGACGTAGAGGTCGAGCTCCTGGCGGAGGGCGACGTTGAGCGAGCGGATGCCGCCGCCGACGGGGGTGGTCAGCGGGCCCTTGATGCCCACGAGCAGCTCGCGGAAGCTCTTGAGCGTGGCCTCGGGGAGCCACTGGCCGGTCTGCTTGAACGCCTTCTCGCCGGCGAGGACTTCCTGCCAGTGGATGCGGCGCTTGCCCTTGTACGCCTTCTCGACGGCGGCGTTGAAGACCTGGACGCTGGCGCGCCAGATGTCGGGGCCGGTGCCGTCACCCTCGATGAAGGGGATGATGGGGTCGTTGGGGACCTTGAGGTGGCCGTGGTCGAGGGTGATCGGGGTCGGCATGGCGCTGAAATCTCCAGTTCGAAAGCAGGGAGGCGAGTGTAGAGGCGGCAGGCGAAGGTCACCACCCGCACGAGCCCCGAGCGTGAGCGAGCGGGTCGATCGGCGGAAGGCCCCTCCCTGACGGTCGGGGCTCGTCGCGAAGCTCAATGTCCGAGTCGTTCGCGAACCCAACCGATCGCCTCACCCGTCGCCCGGTCGAGGCGGTCGTTCACGATGAACGTGTTGTAGACCCCGCAGGACCGGGCCGCGGCGATCTCGCGCTTGGCCTCCGCGAACCGGCGCTGGATGGCCTCCTCGGGCTCGCGCTTGCGGGCGCGGAGGCGGGCGAGGAGCTCGTCCTCGCTTGGGGGCAACACGAACAGAGCCACGGCGTCGGGAATCGCCTTCTTGACGTTAACCGCGCCCTGCACGTCGATCTCGAGGATGACCAGCCGCCCCGCGGCGAGCTGCTGCTCGACCCAGGCGCGAAGGGTGCCGTAGCGCTTGCCGAAGACGCCGGCCCACTCGAGGAAGGCGTTCTCGGCAACGAGCTTGTCGAAGGCCTCGTTGGTGACGAAGGAGTAATCGACGCCGTCGCGTTCCTGCGGCGTGGGAGCGCGGGTGGTGGCGGAGACGCTGAAGACGGCCCCACGCCGGTCGCGCGGGTCGGGCGCGTGGTCGCCGAACGCCTGGCGCACGGCGTGCGTGATCGTGGTCTTCCCCACGCCGCTGGGGCCGGAGATGATGAGGACCATGCCTTTGTGGGAGGGGGCCGGCATCGTTGGGCCAACGGTAGACAAGAGCCGGGGGCGCGAGCGAGCGGCGGATTTCGCCCCGAAGGGGCGCCGGGGTGTAGCCACGGGTGGAGCGCAGTCCGCGAAGCGGACGGAGCGGAACCCGTGGAAGCGGCCCCAACCTCTCCCTTTGCATGTGTGATTTCGCCCCGGAGGGGCGACGGGATTTCGGCGGGTTCCTCCGCCCCTGCCGGGGCGGCATGCATCTACCAAAGAGAGGGATTGCCGACGCGTTCCACGGGTTGCGCTGCGTCCGCCTTCGGCGGACTCCGCTCCACCCGTGGCTACATTCCGGCGCCCCTCCGGGGCGAGGAGTTACGACCCGCCCAACTGCTTCCGCACCAGGTCCGCCCGCGCCTCGCGCCGGGCGTTCTGGTCGAGGTCGGTGCCCAGCAGGCGCTGGAGGTGGGCCGGCTGGGTCAGCAGCAGGAGCTGGTTGACCGTCTGCTCGGCGATGTCGTGGACGAGGCCCATCAGCACGCCGAGTCGCACCAGGCTCAGGAGCGTGAGCGCCTCCTCGGGGTTGAGCAGGCGGGCCGAGCGCAGGGCGCCCAGGGCCCGATAGACCTGGTCCTCGAGGAACCGGCGTCGCTTGTCGAGCAGCATCCGTCTCGCGGCCCGCTCGTAATCGATGATCCGCGGCACGATCTCGCGCTCCAGCTCGTCGAGGATCAGGCGTTCGGGCTTGCCGAGCGTCGTCTGATTCGATATCTGGTAGAACTCGCCGGTGGCCTCGGAGTGCTCGCCGTAGTACCCCCGCACGGCCAGGTGCATGTCGCGGGTCGCCCGCTTCACCTTCTCCATCTCGGCCGAGAGCTTGAGGCCCGGGAGGTGGAGCATGACGCTGACGCGCATGGCCGTGCCGACGTTGGTGGGGCAGGCGGTGAGGTAGCCGAAGCGCGGGGAGTATGACCACTCGAGAGCGTCGGCGTCGGCGGCGCTCGCGCCGCCCTCGAGGCGGTCGTCGACCTGGTCGATCTTGGCGAGCAGCTCGGACAGATTGAGCCCCGAGGCGAGCACCTGGATCCGCAGGTGGTCCTCCTCGTTGACCATGATCGAGAGCTGCTCGTCAGGCAGGCTGATGGCGACGGCCCGCGGGCCGTCGGGATCGGGCGCGGGCGTCGCGTGCGAGGGCGGGTCGGCGGCGCTGGGGGCCTTCGGCGTCGCGAGCTCCTTGGAGATCAGGTGGCGCTCGAGCAGGAGCATGCGGTCGGCGGGGGCGCAGGTGTGGACGTCCACCCAGAGCATGCGGTCGGCGAGGCGGGCGGCGCCGATGCGCTGGCGCACGCGGTCGAGCACGCCCTGGCGCTGCTCGTGGGCGCAGCGGGAGACGAACGGCAACCCGTGGAGGTTGCGGGCGAGGCGGACGCGCGAGGAGATGACGACGTCGGCGTCGGCCCCCGCGCCGCGGAGCCAGTCGACGCCGCGACGGATGACATTGGGTGTGAAGGCGAAGCCGGGAGTCTCGCTCACGCGGGCGCTCCGGCGGAGGGTGGCGAAGGGGGTGAAGGGGGTGATGGGGGACGCCGCCCCCCCTCGGGATCCTCGCCGACGACGGCCGTCTGGCCCTCAGTCTCGATGCGCCGGATCTCGTCGCGGAGCTTGGCGGCCCGTTCGTACTGCTCGCCCTCGACCGCCTCGGTGAGCTGGCGCCGGAGCGTCTCGACCCGCCGGCGTGCGAGTTCGATGGCCGCGAGCGCCGCCGCGGTGGCGATGGCCGCCCGCTCGGCGATGGGGGTGGGCGTGCGCAGACGCCGCGGGGACTTGCCGATGTGGTGGGTACCGCCCTCGTGCCAGCGCTCGAGGGGCGCTCCGAGCTGGCCGGTGAAGGCGGCGTAGCACTCGGGGCAGCCGAGCAGGCCAGTCTGGCGGAAGGAGGCGAACTTCATCCCGCAGTGCGGGCAGGCGTCGACGGCGCCGGCGGGGGTGGGGGTTCCCGCACCGGTCCCGGCTCCTTGGGCTTGCTGCGCGACGATCGCCTGGAGCACCTGCTGGGGCCCGACAAAGCCCTGGACCTGGAACCCTTCGGCCTTGGCGCACTGCTCGCAGAGGTGCTTCTCGACGCGCTTTCCGCCCTTGATCGCCACCTCGTGAACGGTGGCCTCCTGCGCCTTGCACTTGTCGCACTTCACGGCAACGATGCTATCCCGATGCCACGCACCTCATCGCTGATTCCGGCCCTCCTCACCGCGTTCGGACTGATCTTCGCCGGGGGCTGCTCCTCGCCCCGGGCGACCGGCCCGGTCGAGATCGGCGCGGACCGCTATGGCGTGACCTTTGACGCCGCCCGGGACGTGCTCCGCGAACGCCGGTTCGACCTCGCCCGGGTGGACTCCTCGGCCGGGGTGCTGACGACCGCGCCGTCGGTGTCGGCCGGGCTGTTCACGCCCTGGAGCCGGGACCAGCAGACGTTCGACGACGAACTGGATGACACGCTGAACCGCCAGCAGCGGACAGTTCGGGTCGAGTTCCAGCCGGTCGAGCCGCCGGCCGAGCCGGGGCCGCACGATCTTGTGGGCAAGCCGGTCACGACGCGGCTAGAGGTGCGGGTGACGGTCGAGCGCCAGCACCGGGCGGGGCAGCAGCCCCAGCCCGCGTCGATCACGATGAGCAGCCGGTGGCAGGACCCTGCGCTACAGCGGCGCGGGTTGAGCGAGTACGGCGTCACGACACGGCGCGATGAGGCGCTCGAGCGGACGCTGATCGCCGAGATTCTCGAGCGGACGGGTCAGCAGGTCGCGGACGCCGAGTGAAATCACGCTCGTTGGGTTAGCGCTCGGTGTGTGCGATGTGCCCGAGGGCACGCGAGACGAGGTGGCCGCGCCGACGCACGCCGAGCTTGTGGTGCAGGCTCTTGACGTGGTCGTGAACGGTGTGGGGGCTGCGTCCGAGCTTCTCGGCGATCTCGGCGACGCTGAGGCCGTCGATGAGCAGGTCGAGGATCGCGACCTCCTTGGGCGTCAGCGTCTTGACGGGCGGGCCGTCGGTGCCCAGGGCCGACGCACGGTCGGCGGCGCCGGCGAGTTCGGGGAGCACGGCCTGGAAGATCGCGATGTCCTGCGGCTCGAAGCGGGCCGGGACGCCGTTGCTCGGGGCGCCGGTCAGGCCGATCTCGGCGAGCACGACGAAGTCCTGGTGCGTGGGGAGCGGGCAGATGCCGCAGAGCACGTCGGACGCGCCGAGCGTCGCCCAGCGGTGGCCCGCGGGGCTGGACGCCCAGGCGTTGTCCCCCATCGAGGCACGCAGGGAGAACGCGGTGCACTCGTGGCGCTGCGGCGTGGTTCCCCAGCCTGGCTCGCGGGCCTCGGCGAGGGCGCCGACGAGGCGGACGAGGTCGGGATGATTGGAGTCGAGCGGCGCGATCGCTGCGGCCGAGCCCCCCCCACCGGCGCGGGCGGCGCCGGTACCGATCTCGGTCGCGACCGATCCGGCCGATCCGGGGAGCATTCCGATGTGCACGAGTCGCGAGGAATCATCGAACCCAGCGAGCACGACCGCGGCGGTGGCAGGCTCCCGGATGGGGAGCAGCGCCCGGGCGGCGGCGGCGCACCAGTCTTCCGACGCGAACGCCGGGAGGTGGTTGACTTGAGTGATGACACGCGCCGTCACAGAGGCTGCGTGCGCAACTGTGCCCTGGAGGGTCGTCCCCGTGTCCAGTGCTTGGCCTTTCATCCGCGTCTCCTTCCGGGCGCGGCTTGAGCGTGCCGCTGCGCCGGGATGCCTCGTTAGATCCTCCTGCTGCCGCGCTCGAGCGTGTGGGGGGCGTGGGCCCGCCCGTCACCGAACCCGAACGCACGACACCCGTCCAGCCGTCGCGGATCAGCCAAGCGGGCGAGTCGCGGCCCCTCGACCAGACATACGCAGGCCCGCCCTCCCCCGAACCGCGGCGGGGCTTTGGGGGCTCCGCCACACACAACATCAAGATACCCGCGTTAGGGGAGCAGGTCCACAGGCAAGGAGCAACAGCAGCGGATTCGGGGGTGAAACTGGTATGCGTACCCGGTGTGGGCAAGGCCAGTGGCCGGCGTGACATACGGCGCGGGGTGGGTGTGCTTGATCTTTGCGCCAATGGCCGGCGGGCCCGCGGCTCCTACGATGGGCCGGCGCGCCGCAGCGGCGGAGCCTTCGGAGATTCCGATGCCTAACCAGACCGGCCCCAACGGTGTGGGTTCCGCCCCGGCTGCACACACGAGCGTGCGAATCAACGCCGAAACCAGGGTTGTGATCATCGGCGCCGGGCCCACGGGGCTGGGGGCGGCCTACCGGCTCAAGGAACTTGGGCTCACGAACTTCCACATGTACGACCGGCACCCGTACATCGGGGGCCTCGCGCACAGCTTCACCGATGACAAAGGGTTCACCTGGGACATCGGCGGGCACGTGATGTTCAGTCATTACAAGTACTACGACCAGTGCTTCGAGCGGCTGATGGGGGACGAGTTCACGCTTAACAACCGCGAGAGCTGGGTGCGGATGATGGGCACGTGGGTGCCCTACCCGTTCCAGAACAACGTGCGGTACCTCCCCAAGGAGGCGGCGTACGAGTGCATCGCGGGGCTGATCAAGGCGCAGACGGGGCGGGGGAAGATCAAGAGCGCGGCCGAGGCGAAGAACTTCGGCGAGTTCATCGACGCGGTGTTTGGCGAGGGGATCGCCAAGCACTTCATGCGGCCGTACAACTTCAAGGTCTGGGCCCACCCGCCGGAGCTGATGAACAAGCAGTGGATCGGGGAGCGGGTGGCGATCATCGACTTCGAGCGGGCGCTGAAGAACCTGGTGATGGGAACCGACGACTTCGGGTGGGGGCCGAACAACCGGTTCAAGTTCCCGCTCAAGGGGGGGACCGGCGAGTTCTACAAGCGGTTCGGGCCGGTGCTGGAGCCGAACTACACGCTGAACAAGGCGGTGAAGTCGATCGACGTGGACAAGCGCGTTGCGACTTTTGCGGATGGGACGAGCGTGGCGTTCGATGCGCTGCTGAGCACGATCCCGGTGGACGTGCTGTGCCGTGACATCCTGACGGGGGATGTGCCGGCGTGGGTGCGGAAGCGTGCGTGCGAGCTGCGGCACTCGGGGGGCTACATGGTCGGGATCGGCATCGCCAGCGACGGCGGGACGCCGAGCACGAAGAGCTGGATGTACTTCCCCGACGACGACTGCCCGTTCTACCGGGCGACGTATTTGAGCAACTACTCGCCGCACATGACGCCGGACGCGACGAAGTACTACTCGTTCCTGTGCGAGGTGAGCGAGAGCGAGTTCAAGCCGGTGAACAAGGAGCGCGTCGTCGACGACGTGATCCAGGGGCTGATCAACACCGGGATGATGATGCCCGAGGAGCGGTCGAAGATCGTGTCCACGTGGTGCTACTACGCGGATTACAGCTACCCGACTCCCTCGGTCGAGCGGGATGACATTCTCAGCGACGTGATCCCGTGGCTGGAATCGAGGGGGATTTTCAGCCGCGGGCGGTTCGGGATGTGGAAGTACGAGGTGAGCAACACGGACCACTCGCTGATGCAGGGCGTGGAGTGGGTGAACCGGATGGCGCTGGGCGAGGCGGAGACGACGATCGGGATGGTGTACAAGGTCACCGAAGACGGCCGGAACGCGGCGGAGCACGAGCGGCCGTCGCACGCGGGGTCGGGGGAGAAGAAGATTGCGACCAAGAGTGTGGTCGAGGCGAAAGGTGGGAAGAACGTGGGGGATGTGGAAGAGGCGCACGTATCGGAAGAAGAGCTGGGCGTGACGACGCCGAAGCGGAAGTAACGAGCCGTGAGCGCGAGCTCACGGGGAACCTTTCGTTGCGGGACGGATACGGATTTCACGGATCAACTGAGTAGCGATCGTTCACCGTGAGCTCGCGCTCACGGCTCGTTCAGAGGGCCCCATGACCGACACCCCCGCACCTACGCCCGCTCCCATCGACCCTGAAATCCTCAAGCAGGCGATGACCGCGTTCAAGAAGCGGCTCAAGCTCACGATCCTCAACGATGAGTCACGCCTCGGTGGTGGGCGCCCGACGACGGGCGGGAAAAAGAGCGAGGTTTCGGGGATCCAGCCGCCGAGCCAGTTCCCGCGTGCGGTGTGGCAGGAATTGGCGAAGCAGGGGAAGATCAAGGATCTGGGGGGCGGGTTTTATGGCGGGGTGTGAGCTTTACTGATTATCAAACAGCGACGCTTGGGCATCAGGCGGGGCGGCTACGCCAAACAACTTGGCGGCGACGAGCTGAGACCAAGGGTCAAACTTCACAAGGTCACGGATGATCTGATCTCGACTCCGCCACTCTGTGCTACCAGAGAATTCGCGATCCGCCGTTTGTCTCCGGACGGCAGCTCGACCGCTCACTTGAACCTCGTGCACGAACGCCAAGTGCCGGCGCCCCATCTCGTTGCTTCGATCATTCACCAAGGCGATGAACTTCGCGTCCTGAACTGTGAGTCCCATGAGTTCCTCGCCGATTTCGCGGCGCAAGCATCGCTCCAGAACTTCGTGCGCCGGACCACTCTCCCAGTCCTTGTGCTCTGCGTGCCCTCCGAACAACAGCGCCAGCTTCCCGGCAAGTTGCGGCCGTTCGCCGTTGGTCTTGCGCCTTGCGCACAGATACTGGCCGTCCGAATTCCGAATTACGCCGTACGGCACAACTTGCTGTACACGATGTGATTGTTCAGCCTCTGCGCGAGCGAGAAACCGCGGTGCGTCAAACACCTGTGCAAGCACCTCGCTGAGCATTTGCGGGTCGTCGATTACTCCGGCCCTGGTCAACGGCCGAACGACCAAGAGCCGCTGATCGATCGCGTTCTCGATGACTTCGAGAATCGCATTGCACACGACGTAGGCGATTCGCTGAAAATCCGGGAATTGACCGGCAATTGCCGATGTATCGATGCGAAATACCGGCAAGCCTCCCGCATTCTGTTCCGCAGCCGATCGATAGCATTCGAGAACTTCGCCGAGGAACTCCGGATTCATCGCCCGACCCGGACGCGACGTCAACTGACTGCGGCGCTCCCGTTGAAGAGAAGTCTCCGGGTCCGCTGTAAATAGAAAGACGGCTGATTCGCGATCTTTCCACGGCGATGCAATCGCGAAAGACTGCAGGGTCTTGCACAGTTCCGTAGAAAGTGAACCGTCCTTGGCATTCAAATACTGCAGCCATACAACGAGATCAAAGAGGCCTCGATCCAGAATCAGCACGTCGTATGGATCACCCTCGTGACAACGCACAAGAATGTTCTGGACCGCATAGCAACCGCACCACGTATTAAACGCGAGAAGATCTTCCTTCATGTCCGGAGGCGTTTCAATCGACGCCCCTTCGGGCGGCGTTGACACCCGGAAGCCCACTCGCTTCAAGAAAAGGGCAATCAATCCGATAACCGATGACTTCCCAGATTTGGGAGAGCCTGAAAACTCAAAGATGATTGGCAGCCGAGCTTCAACATGTCCGTCACGAATCTGCTTGACGGCCGCGCGAGCACGCTCTTCCAGCACTCCCAAGTCGAAGGCCGGCACTTCACCACCCGAAATGTCCAGTACTCTTCCTTGCAGCACGGGCGCACCCTAGGCGTTGCTCACCACTCCGGCCCACCCGTATATCGCCCGTAGATATCCGCCATCGCCTGCGTCATCTCGCCCATCGTCGCGCCCGCGAGGCCCGCGTCGATCAAGGCCGGCATCACGTTCGTCGCGTGCAGCTTCGTCTCGACGTGCCCGCCCGCCTTGCCGATGCCCGGCATGTCGTGCTGGAGCGTGATCGCTCGGCCCTGGCAGGCGGCGTGGATGTTCTCGATCGCCTTGGCGACCTTCGCCTTGTCGCGCTTGCTCTTGAACTTCGCGAGGCGGTCGCACTGCTGGACCTCAACGTCGTGCGGGATCACGAGGATGTCGATCGGACGGCTCTCGTTCTCCTCGCGGAATGCGTTCACGCCGACGATCAGACGGTCGCCGGCCTCGCATTCCTCGCTGAAGCGGTAGGACGCCTCGGCGATGGCGCGGCGGAAGTAGCCGCGGTTGATGCCGTTGACGACGCCGCGGGCGTAGCCGGTGCGGTTGTCGTAGCCGGGGTGCGATGCAAGGCCCTCGGCCGCGCTGCGCGGGCGCTGGGTCTGGGCCCCGTACTTGCCCATGCGGTCGATCTCGTCGATGAGGTCGATGGCGCCGGCCTCGATCGTGTCGGTCAGGTTCTCGATGAACCACGAGCCGCCGAGCGGGTCGGCGGTGCGGGTGACGCCCGTCTCGTATGCGAGGATCTGCTGCGTCCGCAGCGCGACCGTCACGGCCTGCTCGGTCGGCAGCCCGAGCGTCTCGTCCATGCTGTCGGTGTGGAGGCTCTGGCACCCGCCGAGCACCGCGGCCATCGCCTGGTACGCGACGCGGACGATGTTGTTGAGGGGCTGCTGCTCAGTCAGGCTGCACCCGGCGGTCTGCACATGGGTCTTCATGTAGAGCGAGCGGTCGCTCTTGGCGCCGTAACGGCCCCGCATGCAGCGGGCCCAGATGCGACGGGCCGCACGCAGCTTGCAGATCTCCTCGAAGAACTCGTTGTGGGCGTTGAAGAAGAAGCTCAGACGCGGGGCGAAGTCGTCGATCGGCAGGCCGCGTTCGATGCAGGCTTCGCCGTATTCGAGCCCGTCACGCAGCGTGAACGCGAGCTCCTGCACGGCCGTCGACCCGGCCTCGCGGATGTGATAGCCCGAGATGGAAACTCTGTTCCACTTCGGCACGAGGGCCGACTGGAACTCGATGGTGTCGACGACCAGTTTCACGGAAGGTTCAGGTGGATAGATGAACTCGGTCTGCGGGTGGAACTCTTTGAGGCGTTCGTTCGGGAGCTGTCGGCCGG
>CAZMCC010000118.1:0-10101 GCA_964564695.1 uncultured Phycisphaeraceae bacterium
CAAAATCATCGTCGACACCTACGGCGGCATGGGTCGCCACGGCGGCGGCGCCTTCAGCGGCAAGGACCCGACCAAGGTCGACCGCTCTGCTGCCTATATGGCCCGCTACATCGCCTAGAACGTCGTGGCCGCGGGCCTCGCCGACCGCTGCGAGATCCAGCTCAGTTACGCCATCGGCGTCGCCGAGCCGACGAGCGTGTACGTCGACTGCTTCGGCACCGCCAAGGCCCCCGAAGAGAAGATCTCCAAGGCCATCCGCGACAACTTCAAGCTCACCCCCCGCGGCATCATCGAGATGCTCGCCCTCCGCAACCCCATCTACGGAGCCACCGCCAAGCACGGCCACTTCGGCCGCCCCTGCTCCCCCATCACCTACAAGGGCAAGAAGTTCGACGGCTTCACCTGGGAACGCACCGACAAGGCCGACGCGCTCAAGCGCAGCGTGTAACGGACGGCCTCCAAGATCCCCCTCCGCAACGCGGAGGGGGCATGCTTGATCGGCGTCCAGCCGATCAAGCGAGGGGGAGGGCGTCGAGTCCCCCCGAGAGCCAAGCACCTCCCGAATCGAACCGGCCCCGCGCCGGTTCGATTTCTTTTCCACCTGTACCACCCCGCCTTTCTCCCCCGAACCCCCCCCGCCACCCGACGTAACCTCTCCTATGCCCCGACGCCCGGCCCCGCCGCGCTTCGCCCTTTCCGTCGCGTTGTGCGCGTTCCTCTCCGCGTGCTCGACCTCGTCGACCGGACTGTCGTCGTCCAAGACGAAGCCCGAGACGCCGAGCCGCGAGCGTGCTACCGCGGCCGCCGCCGCCTCCGCGCGCGACGCCGCCGTCCACCTGCTCCCCGGCGACACGCTCGCGACCGATCCACGCCGCAGCGTCGTGCGCGTCTCGATCCCCGAGACGAGCAACCAGTGGTGGGACAAGGTCCGCATCGGCACCGGCGTCTACATCGGCGCCGGCCGCTTCCTCACCGCCCACCACGTCGTCTACACCGGCAAGCCCATCGGCGATGCGCCCCTCTCGCTCTCCATCCGCGCGTACGACGCGGGGCGTGGGCAGGGCGGAGGCGGTGGGGGTGGGGGTGGCGGTGGGGGTCGGCGCATGTACACCGATCCGCACCCCGCCGCGACGCCCGGGCGCGACACCGCCGTGCTCTCTCTCGAGGAAGCGCCCCCCAACGTCCACGTCGCCACCATCTCGAACCAGCGCCCCAAGATCGGCGACAAGCTCACCGGCTACGGCCTGGGCTCCGCCTTCCGAGGCGGCCTCCGCGAGCTCCCCTGCACCGTCGTCTCCCGCTCCATGGACGGCTCGTTCTTCGCCATCGACGCCGCCACCGTCCACGGCGACTCCGGCGGCCCCATCTTCAACGAACAGGGCAAGCTCGTCGGCCTCATGCTCGGCGGCGGCCCCGACTACCAACCCTGGCGCGTCCAGGTCTTCCCGGATCGCGAACTCGAATTCAGCTACACCTACCCCGACTTCCAGTCCGCCAAACGCATCAAGGGCGAAACGCTCGTCATCGACCTGACGCAGTTGACGCTCCCGAAGTGATCGCCTCCCTCTCCCTTGCTGCTTTGAGCAAGGGAGAGGGCAGGGGTGAGGGCTCCGTCTCCTACTTCCTTCTCCAAGCCTCCCGCGCCCATCGGTAACGCCGTCCACGCGCGCCGCCGCGAACTCCCCGACACCAATCCCGGTCCCACCGGTATCTATTTGGTGCTCGCCCTCGCCTACGTCCTCGTCGTCATCACCCTCACCTGCCTCTCGGGCATCGGCGCCTTCGCGCTGCTCTGGCCGCGCGACGCCAACGCCCCTCGTCCCTTCCGCACCTGGCCGCTCACGCTCCTCGTGCTCGGCGTCTCGGCGCCGGCGATCATCTCCATTCCGATCTTCAGGGCCGAGTTCCTCTCCGACAACGGGATTGCGTGGCTCGAGTGGGGCTTCTACGCCGCGTGCGCGACGTCGCTCGGGCTCATTACCGCCGCGGCCATCGGCGACCGCTCGCGCGGGCGCCGCCGCTGTCCGCGGTGCTGGTACAGCATGGTCGGCTTGCCCGGTGAGGGAGGGCTCACCTGTCCCGAGTGCGGGCGCACGGCCCGCCACGAACGCAGCCTCTTCCGCAGCCGTCGGCGCAAGGTCCTCTTCGTCGCCGCCCTCATCCCCGCGCTCGCGTCGCTGCTCCCCTGGAACGCGATCTACTACCGCGGCCCGGACTGGGCCAGGAACCTCTCGAACACCGCCCTCGTGCTCCTCTCGCCGCTGGCGAACCACTCCTTCAACCTCACCGCCGAGCTCGAGGAGAGCCTCTCGCCCGACTCCGGCGAGCGCCGCGACTTCTCGTCGTGGCAGCGTGGCGTGCTGATCCGCGCCGCACGGCACGCACAAGCCGACACCACCCAGGCGCGGCTCGCGCTCACCAGCGCCCAGGCGCTCATCGCGCTCGAAGCCGACGACGCCACCACCGTCGAAACCCTCGTCACGCTCTCGACCACCTCCACCATGTACCAGGACCGGGCGCTGCAACTGCTCGGCCTCGTGCACGGCCAAGTCCCCAGGGCCAAGGCCGCACTCATCGCAGCACTGGGCGCCAACGCCACGTCGGCGTACCACGCGACTCATGCGCTGCTCGCCCTCATGCCGCGTGCGCCCGGCGGCCCGCCCCCGCCCGCGCTGTTCAAGAACCTCGCGGCCGTGCCGTCGACGTACCCGCAGGCCATCGTCGCGCTGCTGCGCTGGTTCGACCCCACCGACGAAACCCGGGCCGCCCTGCTCGGCGCACTCGCCGACGACCGGAACACGTCGAATACGGCACTGCTCTCCCTCGCCGCGCTGTGGCCCGGCGATCCCGAGGTGCAGGGCAAAGTTCTCGCCGCCGTCCGCTTCACGGACGAGCCGGGCATCGCCGAACCGGGCATCGCCGAACCGCCCGCGCTGCGCATGGTCTACATGTTGGTCGGCGACGCCCAGATCACGCGAACCTACTACACGCACCTCCCCGCGAACCACCTCGCCCTCTACACCCCCGAGATCTGCGCCGAGCTCGAGAAGTGGCTCCCCCGCCTCGACGACAACGACCGCACGTACTCCGTCACTGTTGAGCGGTCTTTCGGCCGCGCCTTGCGCCAGACGCTCGCCGAAGCCCGCGCGACCCACGCCAAACCTTGACTCGTTCATCGGGCACCCCTCCCCAACGCCGATAGCACACTCCATGCTCGACGCGGCACTGAAAGTTGCTCCCACGATCGGCGTGATCATCGCCGGTGTGCTGATGTGGGCGCTGTGGCGGCGCGTGAAGGCCGGGCGGGTCGGGGCGCAGTTTGCTGCCGCGCTGAGCGCGGCGTTGCTGCTGGCCGTGCTCGGGATTCTCATTCTGCCGCGTGTGGTCTTCCACGGGTTGGCGGGGCGCTCGGACATGTATGGGCCGTGGGCGTGGGCGGCGCTGGGGCTGGGCGCGGTTGCGACGGCGGGGCTGCTCGCGGGGGCGCTGATCGGCGACCGCTCGCGCGGGCGGCGGCGGTGCCCGGCGTGCTGGTACGACATGAGCGCGACCCCCCCACCCGGCCTGGTGTGCTCCGAGTGCGGGCACGACGCGGGGCGCGAGCGGCGGCTGTTCCTTTCGCGCCGCAGCCGTCGCGCAATCGTGCTCAGCTTCGTTCCGCTGCTCGCGGGGAGCGCGCTGTACGGCGTGTGGCTGCGGAACCAGAACACCTGGGCCAGCGCGATGCCGACCATCGTGCTCATCGGCGCGAGCCCGTGGGCCGGCGCGAACGACCTGGGGGGCGAGATCAACACCCGGATGTTTGTGCCGTCCTCGCACATGTACGGGGCGGCCGAGTGGGAGCGGTGGCTGCAGACCCGCGCGTCGCGGCTGGTGCTGAGCGTGCGGTCGGATCCCAAGAGCGTGCTGTTCCACGCCGAGCTGCTGAAGACGATCGAGCGGGACACGCCGGGGACGACGACGGCTGTGATCGCGCTCGTTGACAGCCCGGATCTGTACGTGCGCCAGCACGCCGCGTATCTGCTTGGTTCGCTGCGCGGCGATCCGGAGGCGGCCGAGCGGGCGCTGATCGGACTGGCCGGGAGCGCCACAGCGCGGGTGCGCGAGCGGGCGGTGTACAGCCTGTGCGAGATCAAGGCCCGGCGTCCCGGGGGGGCGGCGCCGGCGGAGATCATCGCCCTTGCCCAGCCGCCGGTGACGGTGCCGGCGGCGGTGAACCTTCTGGGGATGTACGCGCCGAGCGCGACCACGCGGGCGCTGTTCATGTCGATCGTCGGGAGGTCGACGGGATGGGCGCGTGACGCGCACGCCGCGGGCGCGCTGGCGAACCAGTATCCCGGCGACCCGGAGGTGCAGGCAGTCGTCATCGCCGAACTCCGGGAGCCGGCAGCCGATCCGTACACGTCGATGCTCGCGACGCTCCGTTGGGTGGACGAGAGCGCCCGGCGCGCGAACGACCCTGCGCTGGTCGCGCGGCTCGAGCCGCTGTACACGTCCGAAGTGCGACGGGCGATCATCGACTCGGCGCGGACGATGTCGGCGCAGTCAGGGCTCATCACGTGGCTCATGAACGTTTCCTCGTTCACCGAGCAAGAGAGAGAGGAGCTTCGTCGAATCTCCGATGGGACTTCGCCGCCGTAGTCGGCTCACGGCCCCGTTCACCACCCGACGCGGGCCTCGGCGGTGAGGACGCGGGTCTCGCCCCAGCCGGCGTCGACGACGGTGAAGGTCGCGCGGACGGTGGCCCAGCGGCCGGCCCCCCCACCCCCCCCACTGCTTTCAGGCTTGGCTTCGCCGCCGGGGAGGCCGCCGAGGCGGAGGACGTAGGTCTTGCTGACGAGGCCGTCGAAGGCGGAGGCGTTGGCCTCGGGATCGCGGAGGTCGATCTCCCAGCGGGCGGTGGTGGACGTGCCGTCAGTGTGCAGGGGCGGCGGCGGGGCGTCAGGGTCGGCGCCCCCCCTACCCCCCCCACCGACATTTCGCGGCGGGGGCGCGGTGAGTTCGATGACGAGCGTGCCGAGGGCTTTGATGGGCTGGGCGAAGCCGTCCTGCACGGCGAGGTGCACGACGAGCTGGTCCTCGACGGATTCGCTGCGGCGGATGCTGGTGAGGGGGCTGATGACGAGCTCGCGCGGGCTGAGGGCCTGGGCGGCGGACGTGGGGGTGGGGTCGTCGTCGGCGGACTTTCCGGTGAGGATGCCGGGGGGGTTCCAGCCGCAGGCGGGGAGCGAGGCGACGAGCGCCAGCCATGTGGCGATGGCGCGCAGGGCCCTCGCTCTGCCCCCCGCCGGTTGTGCGCGCCGTGACGGCCGTCCGTTCATGTGTGGGTATCCTAGCAAAATGACGGGTTGAGCGGACCGGCTTGAAACCAGCGGCTGAAGGCGGAACGGGCGCCGCTTGACCCGGGGCGGCATCGGCCCCGAGCGGCCGATGACAGGCGGGACGCCTGTGCCACCGGAGCTCAAGACGGTTCAGACGTCGCCGATCTTGACGAACTTGGCGATGTACCGCAGCGACCAGACGCGGCCGCGGTCGACGCGGTCGGCGGGGTCGAACTGGACGAAGGTCATATCGGTCCACTGGCGGCCGGCGTGATCAATGAGGAGGCCGGGGGTGCCGGGCGCGGGGGAGAAGACGGCCGTGATGGCGTCGCGGAGGGTCCAGAGGCCGGCTTCGCTGGAGGCGATGAGGCGGCCGGAGACGATGACGGTTCGCTCGAGGCGTCCGGTGACGGCGGTGCCGGGGATGCCGGGGGCGCCCAGGACGATGCCGTTGGGCAGGGCGAGGTAGCCGCGGGCGTCTTCCTGGAAACGGTGGGGGCCGGAGTTGAAGAGGGGGAGGGAGGCGAAGGAGCTGGACATGGGGGGCTCCAAATTGGCAAATGGACAAATGGCAAAGGGCAAAGAGGAGCGCGGTCGGGCGGCTGCGTGGTGAGGGCGAAGCGCGGGGACTCGGGACCCGGCGGACAAAGCTCCGCCGGGGCACCCGGAGAGTCAGAGATCCTGGATGGTGACGGGGTCGGCGCTGCCGTCGGGGCTGAGGGCGATGAAGGTGATGGCCTGGCGGGTGGAGCGGGAGGATCCCGATGCGGCGTCGGCGCCGGCGAACTGGTAGTCGACGCTGGTGACGACGGCGGTGACGGTGAGGCGGCGGCGCTTGGCGCCGGAGGAGTGTGGCGCGAAGTCGGCGGTGAGGGTTTCGCGCTGGCCGGGGACGACGCTGGCGGGGGCCTGGCCGAGGATTCGACGCGTCAGGCGCAGGGTGACGCGCTGCTCGGGGACGTCGGCGAAGACGGCGTGCGGGCCCGAGTCGGTCCATTCGGCGGCGAGGCGTTCGGCGGCGCGGTCGACGGCGAGGTACTGGATGTTGTCGAGGGTGAGGGGGCCGAAGGTGATGATGTCGGGAGTGATGAGCATGGGGGGCCTTTCGGGAGAGGAGGAACTCACCGCAGAGGCGCAGAGGGCGCGGAGGAATACGGAAGAAGAGATTCACCACGGAGAGCACGGAGAACAAGGAGGGAAGTGCGTGGGCCCGAACTGGTTGACGTTCTCGGCTTGAACTCCGTGTTCTCCGTGGTCTCCGCGGTCTCCGTGGTGGAATGCGGGCGGGTACGTCGCTCGCTTGCGCTCGCGGCTCTTATCCGCGGACCATTCGGCTTGCGTTGAGTCTGCGGGCGGCATCGGGCTCGCCGTCGGCGTCGAGGTCGAGGGCGACGAGGACGCGGGCGCGTTCGGCGTTGAAGCGCTGGGCGTAGAGGCGCGATCGCTGGGCGGCGGCGGACTCGGGGCCGGCGAGGGCCGCCGCGGCGGACCAGATCATCTGGAGCGCGCCGAGGGATTCGACGAGGCGGAGCGAATCGCCGTTGGTGACGCTCGCTTCGACCGGGGCGCCGGGGCGCTGCGCGCCGGGCTCGATGCCGGCCATGCGCAGGAGCTGGGCGTGGACGATCGCGATCTGGGGGATGAAGGTGGCGATGGTGACGGGGGCGCCGGTGGCGGGGGCGGGCGGGATGGCGGCGTCGTCGGGGGTGGCACGGAGGCGGGAGACTTCGAGCTGGGTGGAACTCGTGCGCGAGAGAACCTCGAGCGCGACGCCCCCCCCACCGCTCACGAGGACAACGTGGCCGGTGGTGACCCCTACGAGTGCGGCGTCGGCGCCGGTGAGCGTGAGTGTGGTACCGGTGATTGAGCCGGTGGCGTCGAGGAGGCGCTGGGATTGCAGGGCGACGTCGGAGAAGAGGTTGGGTTCGAGGGTGATGAGGTCGCGGTCGTGGGAGAACATGGGGGGCTCCGGGGGGAGGGACTAGGGGCTGGGGACTAGGGACTAGTGAAAGGCAGAAGACGCGTGGACAAGGGTGCTTACTGCCCTAGTCCCTAGTCCCTGGCCCCTAGTCCCTTCCTGCAAACCCCCCGACCGCGGCTTTCACCGAGGCCGGAGGGGGTGTCGCTGAAAGCGCGGCGCGCGGCACTGGGCAGTTGCGTCGCCGCGAACGGCGATCACGTGGTGCCGAGGCCGCGGATGACGGCGTGGGCGTTTTCGTTGAGGAACTCGAGGGTGTACTCGCCCAGGACGAGGCCGACCTCGCTGTCGCCGGGGCTGGCGAGGGGCTTGTACTGGAAACTGCGGCCGGCGAGGGGGAGGACGCTGAGGCGGGAGCTGTCGAGGAGCAGGACGGTGTCGGGCGGGGTCCAGCGTGAGAGGATGACGCGGCAGACGCCGAAGTCGCTCTCGTAGACGCTGACGAGGTCCTTGAAGCGGGTGTCGGCGGGCATGAACTGGCGGTTGCTGGTGACGAAGTCGTTGATGCGGCGCTTCTGGAGGCCGCCGACGACGATGGTGTCGACGGCGCCGCCGGACTGGTCCCAGACGAATCGGAGGGCGGTGTTGAGGATGGATTCGTTGAGGTCGCTGCCCGCCCCGCCGCCCGAGGGGATCCCGCCGGCGCCCGGTTGGAAGACGTTGGTGGCGATCTGGCGGATGATGCCGTTCATGGAACGCCGGACGGTGGAGGAGCCCTGGGGGCTGGCGGCGGGGGCGACGCCGTTGATGACGGAGTTCTCGAGGTCTCGGAGGAGCTCGCGGATGCGTTCCTGCTTCTGGTAGTCGACCTCGTCGGCGACGCCGTAGGCCTTGGTGGCCTGCATGGAGCCGGAGACTTCGACGCCTGCGGTGAAGATCTGGGTGTAGTTGCGCTTGCGGGAGCGTGCGGTGAAGCGTGCGGCGGGGCGGTCGTCGCCTTCGAGGGCGGCGTTGCCGACGATGATGAGCTTCATGTTGTCGACGAGGGTTCCGGCGGTGGTTCCGCCGTAGGCGCGAACGACGGTGAGGACGCTGCCGGCGATGGCGGTGACGAACATGATTTCGCGGGTGGTGTCGGGGCGGACCTGGTCGCCGATGCGAAAGCGGTCGGCGTTGTCGACGGTGATGCTGGTGGCGGTGGTGGGGCTGGGGGTGAAGGACGACTGGTTGATCTGATCGGTGTTGGGGAGGAGGGCGTCCTCGAGCCACTCGTGGATGGTGCCGGCGGCGGCGCGCTTGGCGTCGCCGATGTGGTCGAGCAGCGGGGTCTCGAAGGGGCTGACAAGGCTGATGACGTCGGAGACGTCTTCGACGAGCTCGGGGAGGTCGGCGCCGGCGGCGTATGTGGGCTTTCCGGTGAAGGGCATGGGGTCTCCTTTCAAATGGGCAAAGGGCAAAGGGCAAAGGGCAAAGGGCAAATGAGGACGGGGAGGGGGCGATCAGCTGCGGCGGGCTCGGAGGTAGCGGAGCAGGGCCGCGCGGCCGCCGGCCTGGGCGGCTTGGAAGGCGGCATCGGCGGGGGACGCGGGCGGGTCGATTTCGCGGCCGCCCATGGAGGAGGGAGAGGGCGTGCGCCTGAAGAGGCCGGGCTTGCGGCGCTTGAGGGTGCGGATTTCGTCGGGGATGTCGGGGTCGGCCCCCCCCACGGACGCGATGCGCTCCATGACGAATGCGGAGGCGGCCTCGGCGTCGGCGGCGCCGGACTCGACGAGCTGGCGGTAGACCTCGCGGCGGCGCTCGGACTGGGTGAGCGACTGACGGGCGGCGGCGAGGTGGGCTTCGAGTTCGACGACGCGGAGTTGGAGGGCGTCGAGGGATTGAGCGGGCGTGTCGGGGGTGTCGGGCGTGTCGGGCGTGTCGGGCGTGTCGGGTGCGGGTGCGGTGGACATGGGTGGGGGTCTCCTTGTGTTGGTGCGGGTGCGTGGGATGGCGCGAGCGCGGGAACGTCCCGTGCCTGGTGGTGAGCTGTGTGCGGTGGCCCGTCGCTTACGCTCCGGGTTCGTTGCGTGGGGGTCAGATCACGCCGGGGTCGCCGGGCTGGTAGCCGAGTTCGTCGATGAGGCGGGCGTTGGGGACGCCGAGCTGGGCTTTGTCGAGGGCGCTCTTGACCTGTTCGCGTTCGTCGAGGGGGAGGGGGTTGGGCCAGTCGATGCGGACGGCGCGGTCGGCGGGCTCGGTGGGGAGGAGGCCGGCTTCGTCGAGGGCGGTGAGGATGAGGCGGGCCAGGGACTGCAGGCCGCGGCCGTAGGTGACGCGTTTGCGCTCGGTTTTGCTGAGCAGGCCGAGGAGCGTGACGCGGAGCGCGTTCTCGCTGGAGAGGTTGCCGATCTTGGCGCGGACGACGCCGGTGGCGAGGGGCGGGACGCCGGAGGTCTTGTCGAGGGCCTCGCGGAGCTCATCGATGTGGCGGTCTTCGCTGGGGCTGGCGGCGGCGCCGCCGAAGGCGGTGACGGAAGCGTCCATGTTGTCGGTGGCCCAGACCTGGCCGGGGGCGACGGGGGTGCGCTCGAAGCCGTCGATGCCCTTGGCGAGGTACATCTTGAAGGACTGGAAGGTGACTCGTGCGGCGCGGTCGGAGAGGCGGGTGTTGAGCTCGTCCTGCAGGGGGATCAGGGGCTCGACTTCGGAGAGGCCGGAGTAGTCGAAGGGCTGGGCGATGTTCTGGATGTGGACGAGGGGGAGCGTGCCGGGGGTGAGGCGGTTGGGGGCTTCTTCCACGAGGCGGGGACCTGCCCCCCCACCCGAATCCTCGTAGCGCTGGCGGTGGGTGCCCGTCGCGTGTGCGACCGCGGGGTCCTCGGC
>CAZMCC010000119.1:0-9920 GCA_964564695.1 uncultured Phycisphaeraceae bacterium
GCGGCGGCCCCTGGGTCCAGCCTCAGGACGCCATGCAGACCGTCGTCATCAGCGAGACCCGCGCCCACGGCCCCGGCCCCTTCGCCGCCGACCTCCCCCAGCCCCACACCAACCACAACTTCTACCGCGACATCGCCGTCCTCGCCTTCCCCACCCCCCCAACCCCCAAGGACGACGCCACCCGCATCCCAGACTTCAAGGCCAAGGCCCTGTACGACTACACCTACGGGCAGCAGCCGTCGCTCGCCCCCACACCCCCCGAGGCCGCCATCGGACGCGACGCCGTCGTCGACCTCACGCCGCGCTTCAAGGACGCCAAGCTCTCCTGGGAAGTCCCCGCCGGCGACTGGACCATCCTCCGCATCGGCTACACCCCCACCGGCGCGGTGAACGCCCCCGCCCCCACATCCGGACGCGGCCTCGAAGTCGACAAGCTCAGCCGCGAGGCCTTCGACCGCTACTGGGCCGGCGGCATGGAGCCCCTGCTCAAGGACCTCGGCCCCCTCGCCGGCAAGTCGCTCCGCAACGTCCTCATCGACAGCTACGAGGTCGGCTGCCAGAACTGGTCACCCCGCTTCCGCGAGGAGTTCACGCGCCGCCGCGGCTACGACCCCCTCGTCTTCCTCCCCACGATGACCGGGCGCATCATCGACAGCTCCGAAGTCTCCGAGCGCTTCCTGTGGGACCTGCGCCGAACCGTCGCCGACCTCTTCGCCGACAACTACTTCTCCTACGCCGCCGAGGTCTGCCACAAGAACGGGCTCCTCTCCTCCGTCGAGCCCTACGACGGGCCCTTCGAGTGCTCCCAGGTCGGGCGCGACGCCGACATCATCATGGGCGAATTCTGGGTCAACGGCGGCATGCACCCGTCCTGCAAGCTCGCCGCCAGCTCGGCCCACGTCTTCGGGCGCGCAATCGTCGGCGCCGAGAGCTTCACCGCCACGCCCGAGGTCGGCGGATGGCGCAACCACCCCGCGTCGCTCAAGGCCGTCGGCGACCTCATGTTCACCGTCGGCATCAACCGCTGCATCATCCACCGCTACGCCCACCAGCCCTGGCTCAACGTCGAGCCCGGCATGACGATGGGCCAGTGGGGCACCCACTTCGAGCGCACAAGCACCTGGTGGGACCACGGCGGCCCCGAGTGGGTCCAATACCTCGCCCGCTGCCAGTTCCTCCTCCAGCAGGGACGCTTCAGCGCCGACGTCCTCTTCTTCGCCGGTGAGTGCGCCCCCAACGGCGCCCCCAACGAGCCCGCCCTCAAGGCCCGCGGCTACGACTACGACACCTGCGGCGCCGACACCCTCGCCCACGCCACCGTGCGCGACGGATCGATCGTCCTCGCCAGCGGCATGACCTACCGCCTGCTCGTGCTCCCCGATACCCCGTTCATGACGCCCGCGCTGCTCGAGCGCATCGCCGCCCTCGTCAAGGCCGGCGCCACCGTCATCGGCCCCGCTCCGTCCGCTTCACCCACGCTCAAGGGGTACCCCGCCGACGACGCGGCCGTGAAAGCGCAGGCTCAGACCCTCTGGACGCCCGCCGACAAGGCAGCCAGCGCACGCACAGGCGTGGCCGTCGCCGGCGTCACGCCCGAGCAGATGCTCACGCGCCTGGGCGTCGCCCCCGACGCCACCTTCGCGCCGCTCGACACGCGCGACGGAAAGCTCGACACCGCGTGGATCCACCGCATCGTCGGCGACACCGACGTCTACTTCATCAGCAACCAGAAGCGCCGCTCGATCGACGTCGACTGCTCCTTCCGCGTCACCGGCAAAGCCCCCGAGCTGTGGCGCCCCGACACCGGCGCGATTGACCGCGCGCCGATGTGGCGCGAGGAGAGCGGCCGCACCGTCGTGACGCTCCGCCTCGAACCCGCCGGCTCGGTCTTCGTCGTCTTCCGTCCCGGCGCCGCAGCGGCGCCCGACCACATCATCTCGATTTCGCGACCCGACGCGCCCGTCCCCCACATCCCCACGATCGAAATCAAGAAGGCGAGGTACGAGGCCACCGACGGCGCCGGCGGCGTCGACGTCACCGCCAAGGTCGCCGCCATGATCGCCGCCGGCGCCACCGAGATCCCCGCCAGCAACAGCGCCTTCGGCGATCCCACCTACAACCACGTCAAGCGCCTCGTCGTCGAGTACACCATCGACGCCAAGCCCGTCACTTCCAGCACACCCGAGAACGGCACGCTCATCCTCGTCGAGCCCGGCCCCGACACCCCCGCCGCATTCACCTTCGCCACCGGCGCCAACGGCACGCTCGATCTGCGCACCTTCGAGACGGGCGTGTACGAGGTTTGCACCAGCGACGGCGCTGCGAAGAAGCTCTCGGTCACCTCGCTCCCCGCGCCCGTGGAGATCACCGGCCCCTGGGCCGTCGCCTTTCAACCCGGGCGCGGCGCGCCCGCAGGGAACATCAACATCGTCTCGCTCGCTTCGTGGACCGTCAGCAGCGATCCGGGCATCAAGTACTTCTCCGGCACGGCCGCATACGAGAAGTCCTTTGAGCTCCCCACCGACACCGCCGCGCGCCCGCTCATCCTCGACCTCGGCTCGGTCCACGAGATCGCCGAGGTCACCCTCAACGGCACCAAGCTCCCCACACTCTGGAAACCCCCCTACACCCTCGACATCACCACGCTCGCCAAGCCGGGAACGAACACCCTCTCCATCAAGATCACCAACCTCTGGGCCAACCGCCTCATCGGCGATGAGCAGTTCCCCGAGGACGAGCAGTGGGCCCGCGGGGGTGGGGAGGCGCCGTCCCCGCTCAAGGCCTGGCCCGCGTGGTTCGCGCCCGTCGCGTCCTCCCCAAACGCCACGCTCGCCAACCGCACCGTCAAGGAGCGTCTGACGTTCACCACCTGGAAGCACTGGCAGAAAGACTCCCCACTCCTCGAGTCAGGCCTGATCGGACCCGTCACCATCCGCGCCGGCGAACGCCACCAGCTCATCAAGGCCCGCTGACCGCATCATGCAACGCCCGCACGACTTTCTTGCGCTCGTCACCCGCGGGGGGGTGGGGGTCCGCCGCGCCGGCGTCGGCCTCGCCCTGCTCCTGCTCCTCGCCGGCGTGTGCATCGCCAACCCCTCCTTCGCCTCGCTCGAGAACTTCCGCGACCTCCTCGTCCAGTCCGCCCCGGTCATCATCGTCGCCTGCGCCATGACCCTCGTCATTCTCGTCGGCGAGATCGACATCTCCACCGGCTCGCTCCTGGGCGCGCTCGCCGCCCTCATCGGCGTGCTCTCGTCTCCTTCACACCTCGGACTCCCCGCGCCCGCGGTCATCACCCTCACGCTCCTCGCCGGCGCCGCCGTCGGCCTCGTCAATGGGCTGCTCGTCACCCTCGGCCGCGTCCCCTCGATCGTCGCCACCCTCGGCATGCTCACCATCCTCCGGGGCGTCACCGAGCTCGTACTCGCCGGCAACTGGATCACCGACCTTCCCCCCTCCATCCGCTCCCTCGGCACCGGCAACGTCGTTGGATTGCCCCTGTGCATCTGGGCCGCGCTCGCCACCGCCATCGTCCTCTGGATCGTCACCCGCGCCACGCCGCTCGGTGTGCGCCTGCGCGCCGTCGGAGGCAACGCCCACGCCGCAACCCTCGCCCGCATCTCCGTCGCGCGCACCAAGCTGCTCGCCTTCACCCTCGTCGGCCTGCTCACCGGTGTCGCCGCCCTCGTCTGCGTGCCCCAGCAGTCCGTCATCGAGTCCGGCATCGGCGTCGGATTCGAGCTCGTCGTCGTCACCGCCGTCGTCGTCGGCGGCACCTCCATCAAGGGCGGCGTCGGCACCATCACCGGCACCGTCCTCGCCGCCCTGCTGCTGGGCAGCATCCGCACCGCGCTCGTCTTCCTCAAGGTCGGTGAGATGGCCACCTTCTGGGAGCGCGCCATCCACGGCGTCTTCATCCTCGCCGCCGTCTTCGCCGACCACTTCGCCGACGCCGACCGCCGCACGCGCAGCCGCCCGGGAGCCGCGTCGTGACCCGCCCCCCCCGCCTCGGCCCGCGCCACTTCGGCCCCCACGAGGTCGTCCTGCTCGCCCTGCTCGTGCTCGGCCTCGGCGTCGCCGCCTACCTCGAGCCCACGTTCGTGACCGCCCGCACCCAGCTCGACATCGGCACGCACGCGTTCGAGCTCGCCCTCCTCGCCCTCCCGATGACCCTCATCATCGTCGCCGGCGGCATCGACCTTTCCGTTGGCGCCACCATGGCCCTCGCCTCCGTCGTCCTGGGCCTCACCTTCCGCGCCGAGGCGCCCATCTGGCTCGCCTGCGCCGCCGCCCTCGCCACCGGCGCCGCCGCCGGCGCGCTCAACGGCCTCTTCGTCGCCCGACTCCGCGTCCACCCCCTGCTCGTCACCCTCGCGACCCTCGCGACCTACCGAGGCCTCGCCGAAGGCATCAGCCGCGGGCGCCCCACTTCCGGCTTCCCCGACAGCTTCCTCGAGCTCGTCGCCGGATCACCGCTCGGCCTGGGGGGGGTCGGCGTCCCCACCCCGCTGCTCGTGCTGCTCGCCGCCGTCCTGCTCACCGCCATCGTCGCCTCGCGCTGCGTGCCGGGCCTGTGGGTCTACGCCATCGGCGGCAACGAGCGTGCCGCCGCCCATTGCGCCATCCCCGTCGACCGCGTCAAGTTCCTGCTCTTCACGCTCTCAGGGGCCTCCGCCGCCCTCTGCGCCATCGTCTTCGCCGCCCGGCGCAACACCGCCAAGGCCGACGTCGGCGCCGGCATCGAGCTTGAGGTCATCACCGCCGTCATGCTCGGCGGCACCAGCATCTTCGGCGGGCGCGGCACCGTCATCGGCACCGTGCTCGGCGTCCTCATCATCCACGAGCTCCGCGAATTCATCAGTTGGCGATGGGGTCACGACGAGGTTATTCTCATCGCCATCGGAGCCACCCTCATCGGCTCCGTCCTGCTCACCAACCTCACATCGCGCACCAGGATGTAACGCCCGCTCAAGCGGGCACAACCAAGGAGCCGGCTCGATGGTCCGATCCCCTGTAGCATGCCTCACCGCGGCGTTGATCGCCCTTGCGCTCCTCACCGGCGCGTCCGCGACCAACTCCGCTGCGCAACCCGCCAGCGGCTCCGCCAAGCGAATCTCCGTCTGCCTGCTCCCCAAGAAAAAGGGCGTCCCCTACTTCACCAGCTGCGCCAAGGGCGCCGAGGAAGCCGCCAAGGAACTCGGCAACGTCGATCTCACCTACGACGGCCCCACCGACGGCTCTCCCGAAAAAGCCGCCGGCATGGTCGACCGCTGGGCCCTGCGCGCCGTCGACGTCATCGCCGTTTCCCCCAACGACCCCCAGGTCGTCGGCCAGGCGATGAAGAAGGCCCGCGCCAAGGGCGTCCACGTCATCACCTGGGACGCCGACGCGCCCCCCGACGCCCGCGAGTTCCTCGTCAACCAGGCCACCGCCAAAGACATCGGCCACGCCCTCGTCGACGCCATGGCCAAGGACATCGGCGGCGCGGAGGCGGGGGGGCCGGAAGGCGAAGTCGCCATCATCACCGCCTCCCTCACCGCCGCCAATCAGAACGAGTGGATCAAGTTCATGAAGGAGCGCCTCGCGAACTATCCCAAGCTCACGCTCATCGGCATCAACCCCAGCAACGAAGACCAGCGCCTCGCCTTCCAGGTCGCCCAGGACCTCCTCAAGGCCCACCCCAAGCTCAAGGGAATCTTCGGCATCAGCTCCGTCGCCTTCCCCGGCGCCGCCGAGGCCGTCAAGCAATCCGGCAAAGGCGGCTCCGTCCTCGTCACCGGACTCGCCACACCCAACGACATGAAGGCCTACGTCAAGGACGGCACCGTCAAGTCCGTCATCCTCTGGAACACCGTCGACCTCGGCTACCTCACCGTCTACGCCGCCGAAGCCGTCGCCTCCGGCAAGCTCAAGCCCGGAGCCACCACGTTCACCGCCGGCCGCCTCGGCCCCATCAAGGTCGAGGGCGACCAGATCCTCCTCGGCAAGATTCTCGTGTTCACGAAGGACAACATCGACCAGTTCGACTTCTAGCCCCTCCAACCACACCGGAACCGCCACGCGTGAAACTCCCCCGCGGCCTCACCGAGAACGATCTCTGCCTCCGCCTCGATCGCTTCCGGATCGAGACCCCCTCGTGGGGCTACGCCGACACCGGCACACGCTTCGGCAAGTTCCTGCAGGACGCCGCCGCCGTCACCATCGACGAAAAACTCGCCGACGCCGCCGCCGTCAATGGTGTCACCGGCTGCTGCCCGACGATGGCCGTCCACGTGCTCTGGGACTTCCCCGACGGCGTCGACCCCGTCGCGGTCGCCGCCCGCGCGAAGGCCCTGGGCCTCTCGATCGGCTCCATCAACCCCAACGTCTTCCAGGACCAGTGCTACAAGCTCGGCTCGGTCGCCAACCGCGACCCCGCCGTCCGCCGCCGCGCCACCGACCACATCCTCGACAGCGCCCGCCTGGGCGCCCGCGTCGGCTCCGACCTGCTCAGCCTCTGGTTCGCCGACGGCACAAACTACCCCGGCCAGGGCCACATCCGTCAGCGCAAGCACTGGTTCGAAGCCGCCCTGCGCGAAATCCACGACGCGATGCCGCAGAGCATGACCATGCTCATCGAGTACAAACCCTTCGAGCCCGCCTTCTATCACACCGACATCGCCGACTGGGGCATGGCCGGCGCCTTCGCCCGCCATGCCGGCCCGCGCGCCAAGGTCCTCGTCGACACCGGCCACCACCTCCCCGGCTGCAACATCGAGCACATCGTCGCGTTCCTGATCGACGAAGACCTCCTCGGCGGCTTCCACTTCAACGACCGCAAGTACGCCGACGACGACCTCACCGTCGGCAGCATCGACCCCTACCAGCTCTTCCGCATCTTCAACGAGATCGTCCTCGCCGAACGCGAACGCGCCGCCGACCTTCCCGTCGCGTACATGATCGACCAGTCGCACAACATCAAGCTCAAGACCGAAGCCATGATCGAAACCGTGGTCGCCGCCCAGGAGCTCTTCACCAAGGCCCTGCTCGTGGACCACGCCGCCGCCGCCAGTGCTCGCGACCACGATGACGTCATCATGGCCGAGCGCGCTCTCAAGGACGCCTTCTCCACCGACGTCCGCCCGTTCCTCGCCGACTATCGCGCCGCGCGCAACCTCCCCCGCGACCCCCTCGACGCCTTCCGCCAATCCGGTTACCTGTCGCGTGCCGCCGCCGACCGCGCCCCCCGAAAGCCCGGCAACTCCGGCGCCTACGCCTGAGCGACCGCGAACCCGGCTACCCAGAGCCGGGCTCGACACCAACTTCGCGCGACTTTTGAGAACCCCGCCACCCCTCGCGCCCCCGCGAAATCCGATCCAATGGGCATTCTCGCACTGATAGCCCCGGGGACTTGAACGACCTGGCCACACTGCTGGAGACCGTCGCACGGCTGATCCGCAAGGAGCAGGCCCGTGTGTCACTTCGAAGATCTGGCTGACATTCCCGCGGTCCTCACCCCACCAGGATCATCCGGAACCGTCGAGCTCATCCCCCTGACTCCGGGTGAGCTGGCGGCCACCTGTCTAGCCCTCGAGGTCCAGGCCACCGCCCTCGGCAACCAGGGCCAGTCCGGGTCCATGCTCCGGTCGATCGCCAACCGCCTCGGGGCGTCGGGGGGGGTGTTCTTCGTTCGGCGGGGCCGGGCCCCCAGGCGTGAGCCTGTCAGCGCCCGCGGTGGGGACACGCTCGTGTCCGCTGGCGTGGCAGAACGCGAGCTGGGGATCGGGTCGGGTGACCTGACGCACGCGGAGCGGGATGGGGCCGCGGCGCCCGAGCGGGGGTTCTGCCCCGTGACCATCGCCGGCCGGGCGCTGGGGTGCCTGCTCGACCTGAAGGATGGCCGTGTCTGGACCCGCGCCGACGTCGCCGCGCTGCGGGTCGAGGTCGACAACTGCATCGCGTGGATGAGCCGAGTTCGCCCCAACGACGAACTGCCGGTCCGTGACGCGATGGTCGAAGCCGAGCACGTGCTTCGGATGGTCGTGAACGGCCAGCTGGGGATGCACGACTGGGGCACCATCATCGCCGACAAGAAGCTCCTGGCCGCGGGCATTATCCCGGCGATGGCCCAGGGCGAGCCGTTGGCCAAGCTTGGGCAGGGTGACTACACGCGCGAGATCCCTGGCCGCGACGCCGTGGGTCGCGCACCCGAGCGCCACGAGGTCGAGGTCATCTGCTCCGCGTGTGGGGCCAAGACGACCTGCCCGGAGCGGGTTGCCCAAGGCGAGGCCCGCATCCTGTGCGATCGCTGCGAAGCGAACGGAGTGGAGCCGTGAGCGGCCGCCCGCGCGGCAAGCTGCGCCAGGAGTTCTGGGTCTCCTGTGGTGGCTGCGGCATCGAGAAGTGCACTGGCGAGTGCACCAGCAGCGCGGCCTGGTCCACCATGACTTCGGTGGGGTGGAAATACACGCGTGCCGCCGGCTGGCTCTGCCCTGGCTGCGAGGTCCCTGTCCCCGCGAAGTACAAGGCGTCGCGCGATCGGCTGGCCACCGAGGTTGACTCGAAAGGGAGAAACGACTGATGGACGCCAACCTGCTGAAGAAGCGGTACTGCCTCGAGATCCCCGACTTGCCCGACCAGACCGGCGGCATCAACGTCGTGACCGTCGCCCGTTGGGACACCGAGCATTACGACGGCCGCGAGAACGGCAATCGCGTCCCGAAGATCCGGCACCTGCTCTTCTTCAACGAGATCCACCTGCCGATGCGGCTCAACAACCGCCGCATCGACGTGCTGATCAGCATCCTCGGGCCCGACATGTCCCGCTGGCACGGCCGCAAGGTCGGGCTCGCTGTCGGCGCAGTCGTGCGCTGGGGCAAGACCGAGGCCGACGTGGTCATCGACATCCGCACGCACGACCAGGCCACCCCGATCCTGCCCGAGCACCAGCGGCAGCCCGGGATGCAGCTGCCGGCGGGCACGGGCCAACCTCGCTACGCGGCGAACACCCCCGCCGCCCCCGCTCACCAGGGCGCGATGGTGCCGGCCACGCCGTTCGACGCACGCCCGATGGGGCGCGACAACGTCACGAAGAACCTCATGCCGGCGCTCGCCGAGCAGGGCGCGACGATCGACGACGTGTACCGCTGGCTGAAGCGGTACTACCCCGACATGGCCGACCAGATCTCGGGCAAGAACCCCGAGGACTGGCCCCGCGGCGTCGCGCCCCCCATCCGCGAGTTCCTCGTCAAGTTCCAGGCGAGCCCGCCCGGTCCTCCCTCGGTCGACCCGGGCCCGTACGAGCCGGTCGGTGAGGACGACATCCACTTCTGACCCGTTGCGGCCGGGGAATTGAACACCTCCCGGCCGCTGGATTCGTGGCCCGCCGAGCGGGCTTCTTTGCCCCCGCTCGGCGGGCTTTCCCGCTCATGTCACCCCCAACCGCCGGAGCCCCCGGCAGGAGTTCGCACGTGCCCAAGACCGAAGTCATCGCGCAGTCGATGATCGCCGTCCGCCTTCGTGACCACGCCACGTTGAAGGACCTGCCGCCCGACGTCCTCGCCGGCTGTGCGGCGCGTGAGCCGTACGCCGCCCTGCGGTTCATCGGCAAGGACCTGCCGCCCGACGTCCTCGCCGGCTGTGCGGCGCGTGCGCCGTACGCCGCCCTGGAGTTCATCGGCAAGGACCTGCCGCCCGACGTCGTCGCCGGCTGTGCGGCGTGTGCGCCGTCCGCCGCCCTGCGGTTCATCGGCAAGGACCTGCCGCCCGACGTCCTCGCCGGCTGTGCGGCGCGTGCGCCGTCCGCCGCCCTGGGGTTCATCGGCAAGGACCTGCCGCCCGACGTCGTCGCCGGCTGTGCGGCGCGTGCGCCGTCCGCCGCCCTGCGGTTCATCGGCAAGGACCTGCCGCCCGACGTCCTCGCCGGCTGTGCGGCGTGTGAG
>CAZMCC010000120.1:0-9814 GCA_964564695.1 uncultured Phycisphaeraceae bacterium
CCCTCAAGCACCCGACCTGGGCCATGGGACCGAAGGTCACCATCGACTGCGCCTCGCTCACGAACAAGGCCCTCGAGGTGATCGAGGCCCACTGGCTCTTCGGCCTGCCGGGCGAGAAGATCGAGGTCCTCGTGCACCCGCAGTCGCTCGTGCACGCGATCGTCGAGTTCGACGACGGGGCGGTGCTCGCGCAGCTCGGCGCCAGCGACATGCGCTGCCCGATCCAATACGCCCTCACCTGGCCGTCGCGCCCCGAGGGCGTCTCGCGCCGTATCGACTTCGCGGCCCTGCGTTCGCTCGAGTTCGAGCCTCCCGACCTGGGGCGATTCCCCGCGCTGGGGTTCGCGTGGCGCGTCATCCGCGAGAGCGGCACCGCCGGCGCCGTCTTCAACGCGGCGAACGAGGCCGCGGTCCAGGCGTTCCTGCGTCCCGGCGGCGCACGCCCCGTGACATTCCCCGGCATCACCGAACTCACGCGCGGCGCGATGGACGCGATCGGCTCGAGCCCGATCCGCTCGCTCGACGACGTGCTCGCCGCCGACGCGCAGGCCCGCGCCTGGGTCGCGGCCCGCACCGGCTGAGTTCACTTGTTCACACGTTGTGCAGCGGACGCTGTCGGCTTAGCGCCGTCTTGATATCGTCTTCACATAACGGCCGCGAGTGTTAAGGCTCGCACAATCATCATCAAGCCTTCACATTCGCTGTAACGACTGCAACATCTGAGGTGTACGCACGCGCCGCGCGAAGTTAGCGCACTCTGCACGCGCCGTGAGAGGACATTTCAGATCGCCTCGATATTCTCTTCACCCATTGGAGAGAGACGTCGCGGCGCGCGTGTACCAGCCGCTTGCAAGTGGTGCGCGATAGACCTGCCCGGAGCCGACGATGCCGCTTTCACGCGAACGCCAACACCCTACCGCCGTAACGTTCACTTCTTTCCGCGCCTTCACGCTCATCGAACTCCTCGTTGTCATCGCCGTGATCGCCCTGCTCGTGGGGATCCTGCTCCCCGCGCTGGGCGGCGCCCGCAAGGCGGCCCAGTCCGTGCAGTGCCAGGCGAACGCCCGCACCGTTGCTCAGGGTGTGACGTTCTACACCGGCGACAACAAGTACTTCCCGCCGTCCTACGTCTACGCCAACAGCGAGAGCGGCCTCGACTGGTACGAAGAAGACCAGCAGTTCACCAATCCGAACCCGGCCAACGGGTACGTGCACTGGTCCGCGAGCCTCTTCGGCGACGGCGCCGGCAAGGCCCCCGAAGGCGCCTTCGAGTGCCCCTCGGCGCCCAACGGCGGCGCTCCGCGGACCAACCCCGGCATCAACCCCGATGACTGGGAGCCCGGCATCAACCAGACCAACGACCTGGGCTCGAACGCCCCCAGCGAGATGCCCAAGGACCGCCAGGTCGCCCGCACCGCCTTCACCGGCAACTCGGCGATCTTCTGCCGCAACAAGTTCAACTCCGGTGAGGCCCGCGCCAACCGCCTGGTCAACCCGTCGCTCGTCGACGGCTCCGGGCGCGGGTCCGCCGCCACGATCCTCGTCACCGAGTTCGGCCAGCGCGGCGACTGGAGCATGGTCTTCGAGGGCGAGAAGAGCAAGAGCCACCGCCCGGTGACGCCGTTCTACGGCCTGTCGGCCGGTGCACAGGTCTACGGCGAGCTCGACCGTCCCGTCGACTGCTTCCGCTACCCGCCGCTCACCGAAATCCTCAAGAACCACCAGCTCGCCCCCGGCATGATCAGCGACACGGGCCCGGGCACGCTCAACGCGGTCGGGCGCCACCACGGAAAGACGAGCGGCCCTTACGGGGGCCAGGCGAGCTTCGCGTTCGTCGACGGCCACGTCGAGCAAATGAATGTCGTTGACTCCGTCAAGCAGAAGCTCTGGGGTGAGCGGTTCTACAGCCTCACGGGGAATAACCGGGTCGACATGGACCTCGTCCCGTGATCAGCCTTTGAGTGATCCACCGGCGGACCATTTCCCCCAGTCTGGCGGGGGATCGCCGGCGAAATCGAGCAGTTCCCAATGGACGGGATGTTGCGCAAGCGCCGCGATCGGCGTGGGCGCGATCCCCGTTTTCGGCGCCCGGGCGGGGCCTTGGCGCCTTCTAGAGCCTGATGCACTTCGAGTAGGAGGACTCCATGAACAATCGTGCACTGAACCGTTCGATCCTGATCGCGGCCGGCGCGGTCCTCGGCCTCTGTGCCGCGGGCGCGGCCGTGGCCCAGCCCAAAAAGGACGGAACCCCCGTCGGGCCCTACGTCGTCAACCTCTCGGGCGCGACGCTCCAGCAGAATTTCTTCCTCGCCCCCGCGTCGACCAACGACTTCCTCGACCTCGACAACGACGGCTTCCAGACCCCCTCGGTCGACCAGCTCGCCCCCACCGGCACCTGCCCGGCTCCGTTCCCCGGCAGCCAGTATTTCCACATCCAGTACCGGGCCGTCGGCTCGGTCAACGGCCTCTCCGAACTCCGCGACTGGGGCACCGTGTGGGCCTGCAACCCCGCCGATCTTTCCATCACCGCGGCGGCCGACGGCGCTTTCCACAACCGCACGGCGTACATCGTCGCCGGTTCGCCCCCGGCGCTCACCGGCGCCGGCAACCCCCTGAACCCCGGCGGCGCGCCCTCGCGTTCGTTCCGTGACTGCCTGCACCAGGCGTCGTGCGACACGGCGTGTCCCGCCGGCGTCATGATCGACATCGCCCCGCTCGACGTCCCCGTTCCCTGGGCCGTCCAGGGCCCGGCCGGCGCCCCGACCTGGTCCCTCAACCCGATGCAGACCGGCTATGGGCGCAACCCGCGCCTCGCCGTGACCAAGACCGGCCTGCCCACGACCCAGACCAACGCGCTCATCACGCTCGCCCCGCTCAACATCAACTGGTGCTCCCCTGACGAGCTCACGGTCTATGACAACTACGCGGTGCTCGCCCCCGTCGCCGCGGTCGTGAACCCCGGCGTGGGTCTCCCCGAGTTCCGCAAGAGCGACCTGCGTCACCTCTTCGCCACCGGGCGCACCCGCGGCGGCGAGAACCTCATGGCCGTCACCCGCGACATCGGTTCGGGCACCCGCAACGCCTTCGGCAACGGCCTGTGCCTCGACCCGTCGTTCATGGTGGGCGAGAACGTCGGCGCCTTCACGACCTCATCGGCCACCGACCTGGCCGGCCCCAACTTCCAGCCCAGCAACCGTGGCTCCTCCGGGCGCCTCGAGGGCGCGGTGCAGAACTGCCGCCTCGCCATCGGCCAGACCGGCGCCGAGCGCGGCGTTCCGGGCAGCGGCAGCCCCGCGTGGCTGACCAGCGGACGCATGGAAGTCCTGGGCGTCATCAACGACGACCTCGGCTCCACCGTCGCGGCCCGTCCGTCCATCAACAACATCCTCGACAACTCCGCCAACGGCTACAACATCACCGGCCTCGCCACCATGGCGACCATCGGCGACCGCAACAGCCCGAACTACACCGCCTGCGACGCCCCGGCCGGCCAGGGCTGCCTCGTCGACGACCTGTGCGCCGATCAGGAGATCTCGACCCCGCCGATGCGCAACGTCGCGGCCGCCGAGTACCTCAACAACATCTTCTGCTCCATCGCCGCCATCAAGGCCGAGCCCACCGGCGACGAGAGCTTCTTCTCCCCCGGCGAGCTCCTCTCGCGCCGCTTCGTCCTCCCCGTCGCGGTCGACTTCGCCAAGAACCCCGGCGACCCCTGCGGCCTCGTCTCGAACCCGAACCTGAACCAGGTCGTCCAGGACTTCACCCGCGGCACCAGCGTCCTCGGCAACGCCGTCTACAGCAGCTACAACCTCTCGATGACCGGCGTCGCCCCGACCCGCACCGACCTGGTCTGCCCCGCGGTCTACTCCGACGGCACCCGCGGCCAGGGCTTCCGCAGCCAGGCCGCCACGCCCTACACCGACTGCGCCTCCTCCTCCACAAACCTGAGCGAAGCCGCCGTGCTCAACGTTCGCAACAAGATCGCCGGCGACTTCAGCAACGACGGTCAGCGCAACTGGGACGACATCCCCGGCCTCGTCCTCGCCTGGCGCGACCGCAACGACGCCACCCCCTACAACGCCGACCTCTTCGAAGTCGGCTCCGCCGCCGTCATCGAGATCCTCGGTGACTTCAACTCCGACGGCAACTTTGACCGCGAGGACGTCCGCATCTTCGCCGACGGCTACGCGATCAACCCCGCCGCGGGCAACGTCGTCGCCAACCGCACCGTGAACCGCTGGGAGGGCTTCTCCCGCGTCGACGCCGCCTTTCCCGGCGGCAACTTCTTCGGCACCACCATCGCCACCGGCGTCAGCTACGACGCGGGCGACTCGGCCGGCGACGTCGCCGGCGAAGGCCAGACCCCCGGCTTCGCCCCCACGGGCGCCAACGGGGCAGTCAACGCGGCCGACATCGACTACGTCTACGCCCAGATGCGCACCGTCCCCGACCGCGACGTCGACTTCGACAGCCTCGACGACGCCATCGCCGCCGACTTCTCCGCCGACGTGAACGGCGACGGCGATATCAACCAGCTCGACGTCTGCTTCCTCGTCAACGAGATCCTCGAGACCACCTTCGGCGACATCAACCTCGACGGCGTGGCGAACGTCAACGACCTCTCCGCCGTGGTCATCGGCGGCTCGGGCTGGTCGCAGGGCGACGTGGACGGCGACGGCGACGTCGACGCCGACGACGTTGCGATCATCAGCGGCTCCACCAACGACCCCTGCACCAAGGGCGGCCAGGACTGCAACCAGAACGGCATCGACGACGCCCAGGACATCTCCGGCGGCTTCAGCCGCGACTGCTTCAACTACAACGCCGTCCAGGTCCCCGGCGGCCCCTACACCGCCGGCGGCGCCAACGGCGTCCCCGACGAGTGCGAGTGCGTCGCCGACTGGAACCGCGACGGCATCGCCAACTCGACCGACGTCGGCGAGCACATCAACACCTACTTCCTCGATCAGTCCACGCTGACGACCATCTTCGCCGACGTTGACTGCAACGGCGTCTCGAACTCCGCCGACGTCGGCGAGTTCATCAACACCTACTTCGCCGCCCAGGCCAACCAGCTGCCCTTCGCCGGCTGCTCCATCTAACGCCCCTTTCCCGATCGCTCCCGTCCGCGGGGAGCGTTGAGCCAGCAATGGCTAAGTTCAGCCCCCCGTGTCCCGAACAGGACACGGGGGGCTTTTTCATTCCGCCGGAGGCGGGAACCCCGCGCGTCAGGGTGGGCAACCCGGGCCCCTTCCGCGGGTTACCATCGGGGGCTGTGCTCAAGCTCCCTGCCGAGCTGGTTGCCCGCCTTCGCCCCATCTATGAGGGCACGCACGTCGTCGTCACCGGCGGCGCGGGGTTTATCGGCTCGCACCTGCTCGACGCCCTGATGGCCCTTGGCGCCTCGGCGAGCGTCATCGACGACCTGTCGAACTCGACCGCCGACCACCTCGGCTCGCTCATCGACATGGACCCCAGCCGGGTCCGGCTCGTGCTCGGGTCGATCCTCGACGACGACGCCGTGGCCGACGCCTTCGGCATCGACCCGCCCCCGGTCTCCAAGTCGTTCTCGGGACGTCGGCCCTCGCTCCGGCTTGCGACCGCCGCGGACGAGGAGTCGAACGGGGCCGCCACGCACGCGCACGGCCCGCGCCCGTCGGTCGTGTTCCACCTCGCCGCGATGGGCTCGGTCCCGCGCTCGATCGCCGAGCCGCAGCGGACGTGGTCGGTGAACTCGACCGGAACGATCCGCATCCTCGAAGCCGCCCGGCGCTCCGGGGCGAAGCGGGTGGTGTTCTCGGCATCCAGCTCGGCCTACGGCGATTCGGAGCAGTTGCCCCGGGTCGAGACGCAGATGCCCAGCCCCCTGTCGCCGTACGCCGCGAGCAAGCTCGCCGGTGAGCAGGCGATGAGCGCGTGGGCCAAGAGCTACGCCCTCTCGACCGTAAGCCTGCGGTATTTCAACGTCTTCGGGCCGCGTCAGAGCGCCGACTCGGCGTACGCGGCGGTGGTGGCGGCGTTCGCGAAGGCGATCCTGGCGGGCGAAGCCCCGGTGATCTTCGGCGACGGTCGTCAGTCGCGCGACTTCACGTACGTCGCCAACGTCGTGCTCGCGAACCTGCTCGCGGGTGCAGCGGAGCACGACCTTCGCGGCGACGTGATCAACATCGGCACCGGTCGCCGGACCGACCTCAACGAGCTCGCCCGGGTGATGACCACGCTTGCCAACGAGGGGACCGAGGTTTCGGAGGGTGGCGGGCTCCCGCCGCCGCAGCCGCGCCACGAGCCCGGCCGGGCGGGCGACGTTCGCCATTCGCAGGCGGACATCGCCAAGGCCCGCAAGCTTCTGGGCTACGAGCCGTTCACGGGGCTCGAGGACGGGCTCCGCAGCACCATCGCGTGGTACCGGGCGGCCCTGGCCGACGCCTAGGGCGCGGGCGCGGACTGTAAAGACCGCTGAACTCGTCACGTCCCAGGACGCCGCACCGGAGGCATTCGCGTACACTCGATCCACGTGCGGACGTTCCTGGACACGATCGGCGGTCTGTTCGAGCTGCTGCGGCTCGCGGCGCTGAGCGGGTTCCGGATGCGGGGCGAGTACTGGTCGTGGCGGTGGCACACGGCGTTCGGGCGCGGAGCGCCCGCCAGCCGGCGTGAACTGGCCGCGAGTGTCCTCGAGTACGCCCGTTGGGTCCGACGCATGCGCCGGGGCGACTAACCTCCGGCGAGTCCGCAGCTTCCTCACGAAGGCCACGCCATGAGCACAGAGACCACCCCCGGCGCGACGCAAACCTCCACCCCGGCCCCCGCGAACCACGCGGGCGTGAACCCGGGGTTCGGCAAGTTCATGGCCGGGCTCGTGCTGGGCCTGGTGATCGGCCTGGTGGCCGGTGCCGTGCTGCCCGCGATGCTCGGTCTCGGCGGCGCCGCGATCGGCGGCGGCACGACCACCGGTGACGGATCGGCGGGCACGGGCATGCCGAAGCCCAAGCCCAAGGGGGCGGTGCTGCCCGACCAGCCGCTCGACCAGGATCGCCACCCCAAGCCCGCCGACGGCACGACGCCCCCGGCTCCGGCCCCCGCGCCGGGCGATCAGCCCAAGCCGACCGACCCGGCCAAGCCCGTGACGCCGCCGGCGAGCCCCACGGCCCCGCCGCCGAAGCGCTGAGCCCGGTACGCTCAGGCGTGAGCCCCTCACCTTCGAATTCATCGCCGCCCGCTTCGCGTGCCGAGCGTCTTGTGCGTCAGCACGCGACGACCAGCGCGCTGCTGGGTGTCGGCTTTGTTCCTGTGTACCGGCGTGGCGAGCGTGATGAGCGCGCCGTTGTGCACGAGGCGCAGGCCCCGGAGGCGGACGAATCGCCCGCAGCGGAAATGGCCGTGACGTCAGCGCCAGGTGCGGTGGAGCGAGACGCGAGCGAGAACCAGCGGCTGCTCGACGCGCTGCGCGAGCGGTACATCCAGGACGCCCCGCACAAGGCGTTCGTCACGTCATTCAACAACATCGTCTTCGGCGAGGGCGATCCGGGCGCACGCCTGATGTTCATCGGCGAGGCGCCCGGCGCCGACGAGGACCGCACGGGCCGCCCGTTCGTTGGTCGGGCCGGCCAGCTCCTCGACAAGATGATCGCGGCGATGGGGCTCAAGCGCGAGCAGGTGTACATCGCCAACGTGCTCAAGACGCGCCCGCCCGACAACGCGACGCCCACGAGCGAGGAGTGCCAGGCGTGCGCGCCGTACCTGTTCGAGCAGGTGGCCATCATCCGTCCCGAGGTGATCGTGACGCTCGGCCTGCCCGCGAGCCGCACGGTGCTGGGGACCGACCTGACGATGGGGGCGATGCGCGGGCGCTGGGCGAGCTTCCGCTACGTCCCGCCGCTCCTGGGGAGCCTCAGCCAGGCCGGCGAAGCGGCGGCCGCCGCGGGCGGGCTCAGCGTCCCGGTGATGCCCACGTACCACCCCGCGTTCCTGCTGCGGTCCTACACCGAGGAGAACCGCCGAAAGGTGTGGTCGGACCTTCGACAGGCGATGGTGAGGCTCGGATTGGCCGAAGCCGAACGTTCGGAGACCCAGTGATTTCGAGTCTCACCGAATGATCCAAAACGTTCAAATCTGGCAACTTTTTAGGATTTTCGTTCACCGGGGTGGACAACGGGGCAAATCCGTGCGAAGCTTGTACCGCTAGCCGGTGTCTGATCGGCGGCCCAACAGTGACCCCCACGAGACCCGGCGCTTGGCTACGTGCCTTGCGCTGGGTTTTTTCTTGCGCGGTGCCGTTCCATGTGTTGGTGAATGCGCGCTCGAGGACTCATACGGATTCGGCTCAAAGCTCGCGCTTGCCGGAGGAGTCATTGTCTGTGCGCGGGTTTGAAGGGCATCGGCCCAAGGCGGCTGATCACAGGCGGGACGCCTGTGCCACCTCGCGCAACGATCAAACCGAATCGGTATCAGCGCGACGCGGCGCCGCTCACGGGCCGGGGGCCGGAGCGGGGCCGAAATTGAGCGTTGTTCCCTTGGGGAGCGCGGCGACACGCGTCACTTCGTACGCGACGCGCGGCTGCCACCACACGCTGAAATCGAACTCGGCCACATCGCCGACGCTCAGCCCGTCGAGGGAGACGCCCTTGGCAACGGGGAACGGCATGACCATCGAGCCCATGCCGACGACCTTGCCGCCTTTGTCGGTAAAGGCGGCGATCGCCTCGTGGCGGATGCTGAGGTCTTCCGTGGCGGTGGGGAGTGCCTCGATCTTGCCGCGGACGGTGTAGGTGGCGGCGGCGGGACCCCGGGCGTTGGTTGGAGCGGGGGCTTTGGTGTCACAGCACGGGAGCACGGCCAGGAGGCCGACTCCGGCGACGATGAGGGCGAAGCTGACGAAGGCGATGACGACCCGCTCGCGGGACGAGCGGTGCAGACGGAGGTGGGGCATCACGGGGGAGGGACCTTGCACGCCGGGGTGAGGTGCCGACGGATCACTTGACGGTGAGGAAGGCTTCGACGGCGGCGAAATCGCGGGCGATATCGGGGGTGTAGGTCATCGACCACGCCTCGCCCTTCTCGCAGCGGACGATCTTGCCGCAGGTCTGACGGCTGGTCCAATCGCGGTTACCGCGGTTGTAGACGAGCATGTTCTGGCGGCGCCGGCGCTGGCCGCGGCGGAGGGCGCGGATGGCCGCGGGGTCCTTGCGCATGAGGCGCATGAGGGTCTGCTTGGCATCGTCGGTCGAGGGGACCTTGGTGATGGTGCAGGTGATGGACTGGCCGGGCTTGAGGTCGAGCATGGGGGGATCTCGGTCGAATGGTGCTGCGGGAAGCCCGCCGGGAGCGGGGCCGGGATGGTAGCGCCAATCGACAGCCGAGCCAAGCGGCCGGGCCCGCCGCCAGGTGGCGACGGGCCCGGCCGGGTCTGTGGGGGGCGTGGGGGGGGGGGGGGGGGGGGGCGGGGGGGGGGGGGGGGTTTGGGGGGGGGGCCCCCCGGGACAACCCGGGGGCGGGTCCGGGCCGTGGACCCCGCCCCCCCCCACGGCACGCGTGGGGGCAGGGGGGGGGCCAAGACGGCCGGGCGTGGGGCGGGTTGTGGGGCGGGGCGGTGGTTCCTGGAGCCCCTCACCCCCTTCGGCCAGTTCCAGCCAGCGGTCCTCTGCCGCCGCCTTTTCGTCGCGCAGCGTGTCGAGTTTCCCCGTCAGCGCGGTGAATTTCGCATGGTCGCGGGTGAACAGCGTGCCGTCGGACAGCTCCTTTTCGATGCCCGCCATTTCGGCCTCGATCACCTCGATGCGGCCGGGCAGCAGGTCGTAGTCGCGCTGGTCCTTGT
>CAZMCC010000121.1:0-9724 GCA_964564695.1 uncultured Phycisphaeraceae bacterium
GAAGGTCGTCAAGGACTCCGGCGCCAAGCTCGACTGAACCCGTCCCGCCCTCCCTCGCGACCCCATTAAGACGACCAACGAGAACCTGTACGCGCTGCTCGCGGCGCGGTTTCCCGCCGACGCCGACGCCTGCGCGGGCGAGACCCACGACGCGCCCTACTGGGCGTGGCGCGACCCCGACCGGGCCACCGGCCGGGTCGCGAACCCGCTCCCGCCGCTGCGGCCCCCCGCCCAGCCGAGGGAACGGCCCCTCCGCCCGCGTCCCCCGCCCGCACCGCTCAAGCGCCCGCTCCACATGCTCGCCCCTCCCGTCCCCGCCGCCCCCCACGGCGTACCGCCCCACCGCCACCGTCTGACGCACGCTGAACGCCTCGGTGAGTTCTCCGCGCTGCGGGATGTACCCCACCCGCGCCGCCCGCTCCCCCGCCTTCAGCGACGCGATCGGGCGATCCCCAAGCCGCACGTCCCCGCGCCCCGGCGTCAGCAGCCCCGCGAGCACTCGCAGCAGCGTCGACTTCCCCGCCCCGTTCGGCCCCACGATCGCCGTGATCGTCCCCGGCGCGAGCGCCAGCGTGACATCGCGCACGACCCACCGCTCCCCCGCATACGCGAAGCTCACCCCCGTGGCGCCAAGGGCCGCCGTCCCCTCCGCCCCCCCCGCGCCGTTGCTGCGATCCCGGTCCATCGTGGCTGAGCATACCGCCGCCTCGCTCACCGGCACGCTAACCTGACCCCTCCGACGGCCCGCACGTCGCGCCCGTCCCCGTTCCCGCCCCTTTCGAGCCCCCCGCATGAGCACCGCACCGACCCCAAGGACCGTCGCCGTCACCGGAGCCACCGGGTTTGTCGGTCGCGCCGTGGTCGCCGAGCTCCGGCGCCGCGGCGTCAACGTGCGGGCCCTCGTCCGCGACCGCGCCAGCGCCGCCAAGATCTTCCGCGCCGAGCCGGGCTCAGCGGGCAGTGGGGGGGGTGGCACGAGTGGGGGGGTCGACTTCGTCGAAGTCGACGCCCTCGATTCCGCCGGCATCGCCACCGCCCTCAGCGCGCCGACCAAGGTCGACGCCTGCATCCACCTCATCGGCATCGCCCGCGAGGCCCCCGGCGGCCAGACCTTCCACCGCATGCACACGCTCGCGACCCAGTCCGTCGTCGACGCATGCGTCAGCTCCGGCGTCGGTCGCTACCTCCACATGTCCGCACTCGGCGCCGGTCTGGGCGTCGACGCGGGCGCCGCCGGCCTCGCCATCCTCAACGGCATCATCAACCCCGGCGTCTCCCACTATCACCGCACGAAGTGGGCCGCCGAGCAGGTCGTCCGCCGCGCCGGCCGCCCGGCCCGCACGCCCCTGGGCGGCCCCGCCGACGCCACCGGCCCCAGCGCCGGGCGAGCCACGTCCGTCGGCCTCGACTGGACGATCTTCCGTCCCTCGATCATCCTCGGCAAGGGCAGCGACTTCGTCGAGATGGTCCGCCTCATCGGCACCGGCCACATGCAGCCGTGGTGGTTCATCCCGTACTTCACGCGCCAGGTCACCGACACGAGCGTCCCGCTCGGCCCGTCGCACACCGAGGCCGCCCCGCTGCAGCCCATCGCGGTCGAGGACGTGGCCATCGCCTTCGCCGAGGCGCTCGAGCGCGCCGAGTCCGTCGGCGAGATCTACAACCTCGTCGGCCCCGAGGTCGTCAACTGGCGCGAGCTCATGCTCTCGCTCCGCGACACCCTCCCCGGCGTCGACCGCAGCAAGACCGTCGCGGGCATCCCGGCCACGCTGGGAGTCATCGGGGCGACCGCCGCCAAGGCCGTGGGCCTGGGCGGGGTCCTGGCGTTCGACGCCGGCCAGGCGATGATGTCGACCCGCGACCAGACCGCCGAGCTCGCCAAAGTCCGCGAGCACCTTGGACTTACGCCGCGGGACTTCGACACCATGCTGGCGTCCAGCGCGGGCTGAACCCCCCCGGGACCACCCACGGCTCAGCCCCGGTCACCGGCGATTCTTCGGCCTGAAAACCGCCCTCTGACGGAATCCCGGCCATTTCCCCGCACGGATTCCGTCCCCGATGTATACTCACATCGTGACGCCCACGACCCCGAGCACCTCCGTACCGGCTTCACCGTTCCACGAACGCCTCGTCGCCGCGGCCGGCTCGATCACCTATCGAGCCCTCGGCGAGCTGACCGGTGTTCACCCCGAGAACGTCCGTCGCTACATGCAGGGCCAGGCGCCCAGCGCCGAATTCCTCGCGTCGTTCTGCCACCAGCTGGGGATCAACGGCGAATGGATGCTCACCGGACGCGGGCCCATGAAGGCCGTCGAAGTCCGGGCCGACGCCCTCACCCGCGCCAACCCCGGCGAATTGCTCGGCGCCCTCGCCGGCACCGTCGAGCGCCTGTCGCAGCGGGTCCAACTCATCGAGATGTACACCCAGACCCTCGACACCCGCCTGCGCGCCAAGCAGCGCGCCGCCGGTGTCGCGGTCGCGGTTGGGGGGGGCGGAGCCGGTGGTGCAATGGCGGGCGAGAAATCACATGAGCACACGTCGTCCCTCCCGGTCGGCGCCCCCGGTGTCGTTACCCGAGCCGCCGCTGTCGCCGACGCTTTCTCCAAACGACCACGTCCGGACGCTGGTTGAGCTCCTCCGCCCCGTCGGCCCGGACCTCGCCCGCCGCTGGCTCGCCGCCCTGACGCTCGTCCCCGCGGACGAACGCAGCACGCTCGTCGAAGCCGTCGAGCGCCGCATCGTCGAGACCTACCCGTCGTCGCGCCTCGCCGCGTCGCCGCCGACGGCCGCTGACTCCGACGATGACGAAGTCACCCTCGTCCACCCGCCCGTCGCCAAGCCCGGCTACGTCGAGCAGGTCCACGTGACCTACGCCCGCGCCAAGCCCCGCCCGGCGAGCGAGGCCAAGCCCTCGAACAAGAAGTTCGGCTGACGGCTGCGCCCGCGGGTGCCACTACCGACGCCTCTGCGTCGGTAGTGCTGTCTTGAGTGCCTTCCCCGCCGTTCACCGCTCACCATTCACCGATCACTCCTCCCCCGTACACTCGCCCCGATGAGCGACAACGCCTCGATCGCCGACGCTCTGCGCCGCATCGCCAAGCTCCTTGAGGTCACCGGAGCCGACAAGTTCCGCATCCTCAGCCACGAGAAGGCCGCACGCAACATCGATGGCCTCACCGTCACCCTGTCGACCCTCGCGGGTGACAAGAAGAAGCTCGTCGAGCTCGAGGGCATCGGCCCCAAGATCGCCGACAAGATCATCGAGTTCTGCACCACGGGGCGCATGAAGGAGCTCGACGAGCTCGCCGCCCAGGTTCCCCCCGGCGTCGTCGAGCTCATGAACATCAGCGGCCTGGGCCCCAAGTCCGCCGCCGTCTTCTGGAAAGAAGGCGGCATCACGAGCCTCGCCGCCCTCAAGACCGCCATCGCCGACGGCAGCCTGGAAAAACTCCCGCGCATGGGCGCCAAGAGCGTCGAGAAGCTCAAGGAGTCCATCGCCCTCGCCGAGCTCAACAGCGTCCGCCTGCCGCTCGGCCTCGCGCTCCCCGTGGCCGACCGCGTCGTCGCCTTCGTCAAGACCATTCCGGGCGTCATCGACGCCCAGTTCGCCGGCTCCCTCCGCCGCGGCAAAGAGACCATCGGCGACATCGACGTCCTCGCCAGCAGCAAGCTCAGCGACGCGACCAAGATTTTCAAGGCCTTCCAGGCCATGCCCGGCGTCGTCGCCGTGATCGCCTCCGGCGAGACTCGCTGCTCGCTCCACGTCGCGCTCGACCCCAAGGGCGACGGTGGTGGGGGCGGTGGGGGCGGTGGGGGTGGGGGGGGTGGGGGGGGCCGCTCCGTCCAGGTCGACCTCCGCGTCCTCGAGCCCACCAGCTGGGGCGCCGCCCTCATGTACTTCACCGGCTCCAAGGAGCACAACGTCGAGCTCCGCGAACGCGCCCTCAAGATGGGCTACACCCTCAACGACTACGGCCTGTTCCCCCTCGACAAAAACGCCGAGGGCGAACGCGAAGCCGCCCCCCACAAACGCGGCGTCAAGTCCGTCGCCGGCGCCAGCGAAGAAGAAGTCTTCAAGGCCCTCAAGCTTCCGTACATCCCACCAGAAGCCCGCGAGGCCGGCGGCGAACTCGAGTTCACCACCACGCCCCGCCTCCTCGAGCTCGCCGACATCAAGGCCGAGCTCCACGCCCACACCATCGCCTCCGACGGCACAATGAAAATCGAGGAGCTCGCGGCCAAGGCCAAAGCACGCGGCTTCCACACCATCGCCGTCACCGACCACTCCAAGAGCTCCTTCCAGGCCCGCGGCCTGCAGCCCGAGCGCCTCCTCGAACACATCGAAGCCATCCACAAAGCCCGCGAAAAGGTCAAGGGCATCCAGATCCTCGCCGGCTCCGAGGTCGACATCCTCACCGACGGCGCCCTCGACTACGACGACGACCTCCTCGCCAAGCTCGACATCGTCGTCGCCTCGCCCCACGCCTCGCTCACGCAGGACCCCGCGAAAGCCACCGCCCGCCTGCTCGCGGCCATCAGGCACCCGCGTGTCAACATCCTGGGCCACCCCACCGGCCGCCTCATCAACCGCCGCCCCGGCCTCAGTCCCGACATGGACGCCCTCATCGCCGCGGCCGTCGAGCACAACGTCGCCCTCGAGATCAACGCCCACTGGCACCGCCTCGACCTGCGCGACAGCCACGTCCGCGCCGCGATGAAAGCCGGCGCCCTCATCGCCGTCGACTGCGACGTCCACGAGCCCGACGACTTCGACAACCTCCGCTTCGGCGTCCAGACGGCACGCAGAGGCTGGGTCACCCCCGACCGCTGCATCAACACGTGGGACGCAAAGAAGCTGCGGGATTGGCTCAAATAAGAGACGCGAGCGCAAGCGAGTGGAGGCTTTCACCCGCGCGACAAGCTCACCGGACACCGTTCACCACGGAGAACACGGAGTCAATCCACTCCGCGTCAAATCCAGCTCCTTTGCCTTCCTCCGTGCTCTCTGTGCCCTCCGTGGTGAAATGTCTTCCTCCGCGTCCTCTGCGCCTCTGCGGTGAATCTTCTTCTCCACTCGCTTGCGCTCGCGTCTCTTATCGCGCCGCCTCAATCGCACTGAGCGCCGCCACCGCCGCCCCCACATCATGCACTCGGAAAATCGACGCCCCGCACACCCGGTGCAGCACCGTCAGCGCGATCGTCCCGCTCTCGCGCTGCGACGGCAGCGACTCCGCCAACCCCATCGCCCGCCCCACAAAGCTCTTGCGGCTCAATCCGCTCACGATCGGCCGGTTCAGCGTCCTCAGCTCCCCCGTCCGCGCGATCAGCTCCAGGTTCTGCTCCACGCTCTTGCCGAACCCCAGCCCGGGGTCGATCGCCACACGCTCGGGCTCCACCCCCGCCTCGGCCGCGGCCATCAGCCGTGCCTCGAGATACTCGCGCACGCTCGTCACAACGTCGTCGTACACCGGCGCCTTCGCGTACTGATCCGAATAGCTGTCCGCCCCCGGCGGCTTCAACCGGTGCATGAGAATCAGCCCGCAGCGCGAGCTCGCCACCACCCCCAGCATCTCATCATCCTCCGTCCCCGCCGACACGTCGTTGACGATCGTCGCGCCCAGGTCCAGCGCCGCCCGCGCCACCTCCGCGAGCGTCGTGTCGACGCTCAGCAGCCACCTCGACGCGTCGAACCCCGAGTCCTCCCGGATCCGCCGGATCACCGGCCCGATCCGCCTCACCTGCTCGGCCGCCGCAACCCGCTCCGCCCCCGGCCGAGTTGATTCGCCGCCGATATCAATTATTCGCGCCCCAGCCCGGTACATGGCCCCCGCGGCCGCCGCCGCCGCACCCTCATCGGGGTAGGCCCCCCCGTCCGAGAAGCTGTCCGGGGTCACATTCAGGATGCCCATGACCATCGGCCGCTCGAGCGTCACCCGCTCCCGCTCGCCGACGATCCACAGACGTTCGCTCGGGATGCCCGCGTTTTCAGGCATGCTTCACCGCCGCGGCGTCGCTCCGCTCGCCCACCACCCGAAACGTGATTCGCAAAAATAAAAGAGGGCCTGCGGCACAACGCCGCGAGGCCCTCGGGGGGGGGGGGTGCAAGTTAATGAACTCATTATACCGCTAGAAGCGCGGTTGTCCAGCGGGCTGTCCGGGTTGTGCGGCCGGTGCGGGGGCCCCGGCGGGGGGCTGGTTGGCCGCCTTGATGGCCGCCCCGACGGTCTTGATCACCGCCATCGGGACGAACAGCGTCACGTGCCCCGTCGACTCGCCCGAACCCAGGCCCGCGCCGATCGGCGGGAGCGATTCGGGGACGTCGAACTGGGCCGGTCCGCCCATCATCGCGAGCATCGGCTTGACGCTCTCCATGATCGCCTTCACGCCGATGTACGCCTCGCCGATCCGGCCCTTGGGCAGCCGCTCGCCGACCTGCTTGGTCATCGCGTCGTCGGCCATCGAGTTCGTGCCCTTGGCCGCCGCGTCCATCGCGGCGCCCATGAGCGTCTGGTTCTTGGCGAACGTCGTCACGACGCCGCCCTCGACCGGCGCCATGAAGCCGCCGGGGCCGCCCGCCCCGCCGAACATCATCATCGACATCTGGCCGGCCATCGGGTCGTCGTCGCCCGCGGCCATCTTGATCTCCCACACGTCCACGTCGACGTTGTTCACCTTGGCGCCCGCCTTGGTGTAGACCGTCGTATACGTGCTGCCGGCCACCGTCTTGCCGTTGAGCGTCTCGAGCGCCTTCTGCGCCCCGGAGACATACTCCGCCGGCTTGGACGACTTGGTGAACATCGTGGTGTTGACGAAGAGCCCGCCGCCGAAGAGCGCGGCCGGCGAGAACCCGATCGAGCCGGCGACGCCGTCGGAGCTCTCGATGTTCGCGACGAACATGTTCTGTTCAGGGGCGCCGGCTTCTCCGCCGCCGCCCATCGTGTCCTTGGCGATCTGCTTCCACACCGGCTGCGAGGAGTCGAACGCGAAGTTGAACAGGTACGGCTGGTTCGGCAGCTTGCCCGTCAGGCTCGCCGCGTCGCCGGGCTTGGCGAACGCGCCCGCGAGCTTCGAGCCTTCCTTGAACTGGGCCGAGAAGTCGAGCGCCACGCCCGAGGGCTCGATGTCCAGCGCCATGACGGCACCGTTGGCCTGGTCCATGAACTGGACGAAGATCTCCTTGAGTGCCGCGGGATCCATGTCCCCGCCCATCATCGACATCGGGCCGTTCATGGCCTCTTCCATCGTCGCGTCGAACATCGGTTTGGCGACCGTCGACAGCTCCCGCATGTTCGCGATCACGAGCAGGTCGGCCTTCTCGCCGATCGAGTTCCCGACCTTGCCGATCATCGCCTCGTGCGCCTTGGCGTTGCCGGCCTTGGCCTCGAACTTCTCGAGCACGTCCTTCTTGTTGCAGATCGCGGCGTACCCGCCGCCGATGTCCTTCGCGAAGCCCGGGTCGCCCTCGGGGCCCGTGAACTCCGTGATCCCGGCGCCCGCCTCGGCGTTGAACGCCTTGAGCAGCGCCTTGTAATCGCCCGTCGGAACGAGCAGGATGATCGGGGGCTCTTCCTGCGGCGCGTCGCCCGCCATCGGGTCGTTCGGGTCCGCCGGCTTCTTCGGCTCCCCCGGCTTGTCGGCGGGGGGCGCCATCACGACCGCCGCGACCGGCTTGGTCATGTCCACGCCCGCGTCGAACCCGCCCATCATGAGCATGGCCTTCACGCCCGGGAACGGCAGCTCGAGCGTCGTCGTGATCGACTGCACGCCCTTCTCGAGCTGGTCGAGGCTGGGGGTCGTCACGACCACCATCGCGTTCGTGGGAACGCGGTCGAGGATGGGCGGCAGCGCCTGCGCAGCGGCCGCAAACAGGCCGAGGACCGAGCCCGCGGCGCACAGGAGACCAGAGAGTCGCTTCATGATGCAGTGCCTTTCGTGTGGCCGCTTTCGTTTTCGGCCGATGTTCGTATCGTTCGGGCAATCAGTATATCGGGACCGCTGCCTTTCGGTTTCAGCAGAATGCACCGAGGCATCAAGCACCGAGGCATCAGATCGTCTGTTCTGCGTGCCTCATGCCTTGACGCCTCGGTGCCTTGATGCCTTCTTCCGTACCCTCCCCCCCGTGACCACCACCGCCATCCTCGCCACCGTCGGCCTCGGCGTCATCGCCGGCCTCCTCGGCGGCCTCGCCGGCGTCGGCGGCTCCATGGTCATGCTCCCCGGCCTCCACATGATCTTCGGCGATGAGCCGGCGAGCGTTCACCACCTCTACATGGCCTCGGCCATGACCGTCAACGTCGCCGTCGCCTTCCCCGCCGCGATCAAGCACCACCGCGCCAAGGCCGTACGCACCGACCTGCTCCCCGTGCTCATCGGCACGACCCTCGCCGGCATCGTCGCCGGCGTGCTCGTCTCCAACCAGGTGAACGGCAACGTCCTGCGCTACCTCCTCGCGGCGTTCATCTTCTCGTACTGCGCGATGAACCTCCGCCGCATCATCAGCGGCCACCAGGAGCACGTCGCCGGCGCCAGTCCCTCGACCAGGCATCTGGCGATCAGCGGCGCCGTCACCGGCTTCGTCGGCGGCCTCCTGGGCCTCGGCGGCGGCGTGCTCCTCGTGCCGATGCTGCAGATCCTCTGCCGCCTCCCGCTCCGTCAGTCGATCGCGACGAGCTCCGCCGTGATCTGCATCACCGCCGTCGCCGGCGCCGGCCTCAAGCTCGGCACGCTGCACGAGCACTCGCAGAGCTGGGCCTGGGCCCTGCTCCTCGCCGCCCTCATGGCCCCGACCGCCATCGTCGCGTCGCTCGTCGGCGCGGGGCTGACCCACAGCCTTCCCGTCAAGACCGTGCGCGCCGTGATCACGGTGTTGTTGATGGTGGTGGCGGTGAGGTTGGTGGTGTAGGGGGTGCCCGGGTGCAGCTTTGTGCACCCGGTCTTCGTTCGCTTCTCGCCCGGCGGACAAAGCTCCGCCGGGGCACCCATCACTCTTCGCGTTTCCTCAACCCCTCAACCCTCTCCGCCAAATACGCCAACCCCTCCTCCGCCTTCATCCCCCTCAACACCTCGTGCGGAATCACCTCCCCGATCACGCACGTCACCCGCTGCCCCCACACCCGCGGCGCCATCCTCGTCCGCGGCCACGCCTCGAAGCACCCGCTCACCGCCACCGGCAGCACGTTGCACTTCGCCCGCGACAAGAGCAGCCACGCCCCGCGCTTGAACGGCTGCAGCGTCCCGTCCGGCGAGCGCGACCCCTCCGGGAAGATCAGCACGCACCGCCCCGCCCCGAGCGTCGCCAGCGCCGCCCGCAGCGCCCCGGCGTCGCCCTCGTTCTCGCGGATCGAGATGACGCCCAGCCCCCGCAGGATCAGCCCGAACCCGGGGATCCTGAACAGCCCCGACCGCGCGATCGGCACCACGTGCCGCGGCGACACGCTCACGCCCACCACCGGTGGATCAAGATGGCTCTCGTGGTTCGCCACCACCAGCAGCGCGCCCTCGCGGGGTATGTTCTCGCGCCCCACCACCTTCAGCCGGTACACCACCTTCAGCACGGCGTGCACCGTCTTCTGGCACAACAGAAAGAACAGGATCCCCGCGATCGATCGCCCGGTGTCTCGCCGGCGCAGCCTGTCGAGCGCCACGGGCTAGTGCCCCGGCCCGGTTGAGGGAGTGGGCGGTGTCGGCGGCGGTGGGGGGGAAGGAGGGATGGGGGTGGGGGTGG
>CAZMCC010000122.1:0-9653 GCA_964564695.1 uncultured Phycisphaeraceae bacterium
ATGTCGCCGTACTCGATGCCGTTGTGCACCATCTTGACGTAGTGCCCCGCGCCGCCGGGGCCGATGTACGTCGTGCACGCCACGCCGCCCTTGACGGGCTTGCCCGGGGCGTAGCCGGTGAGCTGCTTGCCGGTGGCGGCGTCGACCTTCGCGGCGATGGATTCCCACACGGGCTTGAGGATGTCCCACGACGACGGGTCGCCGCCGGGCATCAAGCTTGGCCCGAAGCGGGCCCCCTCTTCGCCGCCCGAGACGCCCGAGCCGACGAAGAGCAGGCCCTTGGCCTTGAGGGCCTTCTCGCGGCGCACGGTGTCGTTCCACTCGGCGTTGCCACCGTCGATGACGAGGTCGCCGGAGGAGAGCAGGGGGGTGAGCGAATCGATGACCGCGTCGGTGCCGGGGCCGGCCTTCACGAGGATCACGATGCGGCGCGGGCGCTTGATGGACGCGACGAAGTCCTTGAGCTCGGCGGCGGGGACCAGCGCGCCGCCGGGGCCGATCACGCTCGGCGGGTTGTCGGCGATGAATTGATCGGTGACGGAGGTAGTCCGGTTGTAGACCGCGACCCGAAAGCCGTGGTCGGCCATGTTGAGCGAGAGGTTTGCGCCCATGACGGCGAGGCCGACGAGGCCGACATCGGCGGAATTGGCGGCGGGGACGGCGAGCGGCATGGGATGCCTCCGGTGTGCGAAAAGCGAGTCTAGGGGGAGGCTATCGGGCCGTGGCCCCCCCCCGGGGTCACGCCAGAAGCATGATGACGACGTTTGTGGTCGCGTGCGCAAGAACGAGGGGCCAGAACCGCCGGGTGAGATGGATAAAGGCGCCGTGGCACAGCCCGCCGATGAAGACCAGCAGGGCCCCGTCAACGCCGTGGTAGAGGTGGTAGGACGCGAAGCACGCCGCGGCGGCCGCGATCGGGGCGAACTCGCGCGGGTGCCAGAGGCGGCACAGGCGGGTGTAGAGGAACCCCCAAATCGCGAGCTCCTCGCCGAAGGCGTTGAACACGTCGGCCACGACCATGAGCGTCCACTGCGGGGCCGAGGTCGGCGGCGGCCGGGGGTCGCTCTCGGTGTGCCCGAGGATTCGCACCACGAGGATGCTGCTCACGCTTACGGCGCACCACGAGAAGGCGAACAGGAGGGCGCCGAGCGGCACATCGAACCAGCGGGGCCGCTGCAGGCCGATCGAGCGCAGCGGCGCACGGGTCAGCAGCGCCACGCACGCGAGAACGGCGGCGACCTGAACCCCGCGGTCGATGTACGAGAACCACTGCCAGGGCTCAAACGTCGTCGGCGTCGGATAGGTCGACACGCTCCCGGTGATGACACTGAACACGTCGGGGATGACGGCCAGCGCGAGAACGATCGCCACCTGGATCCACAGCGAGCGGCGCTCGTCGGGATCGGTGGCGGGGCGGAACAGGTCGTTGCGGGTGCCTGACTCTTTGGTGAGGGCAGGCAGGTCGGGCGTGGGCGACATGAGCCGAGGGTAGTGTGGGCGGCGGTGGCACAGGCGCCCCGCCTGTGTCGGCCGCTTCGGCCGAACGAGGAGCACATCGACCCATGACCACAGGCGGGACGCCTGTGCCACCATGCACGGGCCTCACCGCTCGCCGAGCATCGCGATGCTCCCGCCCCAGGTCTTCAGCGGCGGCAGGGCCCGCATGATCGCGGCGTCGAGGCGCCAGAGCTTGAACAGGCTGCTGGTCTTGGGCTTAAAGCCGAATTTCCACGCCGCGATCGCCGGGTAGCGGAAGATCGCCCCGTTGTGCTCGACGCGCGAGTTGGGGAACGACGCATACATCGGCGCGATCCGCTCGCGGGTCATCGGCTTGCAGAACACCGTCGGCTCGCGCTTGCCCAGCAGCTTGATCCCGATGGTGTAGATCGGCGCTTTCCAGGGCTCGACGGCCGCGAACCGGCCCCCGACCCGCAGCACCCGGTGAAACTCCGGCATCGCCTTGGTCGTGTCCATGTGGTGCACGCACCCGCCGCAGTAGATCCGGTCGAGCGAGCCCTCGGGGAACGGCAGCTCCTCGCCGACCGCGACGATCCCGCGGAATTGGTCGAGCACGCCCAGCTCGCGGGCCACGGCCTGGGCGTACTTCACCTCGCCCAGCATCGGCGACACCAGGCACGAGCGGGCCGCCCCGCCCACGAGAAACTTCACGGCGTGCGTCCCCGTGCCGCCGATCTGCGCCACGCTCGTGGCCGCGATCGGCGCGAGGTGGCGATAGGCCTGCCACTCGGCGTGCGAGTCGTACGGCGCCTCGACCCAGTCGGTCGCCGGCTCGGGAAACTTCGGGCGCTGCTCCGGCGGGCGGCGCAGCGCGTCGGAGATGAACCACATGCTGCCGGGCTTGCCGACCTCGAGGGCCATCCCCTCGGCGACCTTGTTGTAGTGTTCCATCTCCTCGTACGCCTCGGCGTACTGCGGGAGCTTGAGATCAAACGTCGGCCCGCGCCCGGGCGGGGCGAGCAGTTCGGGGCCGAGCAGGATCGGCACGCCGTCGATGACCGGGAAGGCCCCGCTGTTGTCGGCCCGCAGCAGGACCGTGCCCGTCCGGCCGAAGGGCTTGGTGGCGAAGCCGGTCCGCTGGCACGACTCGATGCGGGCCCCGATCGCGCGATCAGCGTCCTCGATCGGCACGGCCCGCAGCGCCTGCTTCGTCAGCGGGCACGCGAGGCCGGAGAGATCGGCGGACTGATCGCTGACAGTGGGCATCGGGCCGGTCCTCGGGGGCGTGGAAGGAGTGGTGGAGGAGAGAGTCGGGGCGATAACGCCAAGTGAAGTGTCGAGCACGAACGCGGTATCGGATCGTTGCCCGCCGGACCCGACCGGGCGCGGGCAACCTCCCAGATGAACGTCGGAACGACCCGCTTACTCCACCGTCACGCTCTTGGCGAGGTTCCGGGGCTTATCCACGTCGTGCCCGCGCAGCACGGCCGCGTGATAGGCGATGAGCTGCAGCGGGATGACGGTGAGCATCGGGCTGAGCGGCTCGATGATGTCGGGGACGTAGAGAACGTCCTCGACGTGCTTCTTGATGTCCTCGTCGCCCTCGGTCGCGACCGCGATGACGTGCCCGCCGCGGGCCCGGACCTCGGCGATGTTGCTGAGGACCTTGTCGTACTGGCGTCCGCGATTGGCGATGAAGACGGCGGGCATGCCCTCGTTGATCAGGGCGATGGGGCCGTGCTTCATCTCGGCCGCGGGCATGCCCTCGGCGTGGATGTAGCTGATTTCCTTGAGCTTGAGGGCGCCTTCGAGGGCGGTGGGGAAGTTGTACCCGCGTCCGAGGAAGAGCCAGTTCTCGCGCTCGCAGTAGCGCTCGGCGACCTTCTTGATGCGGGCGTCCTGCTCGAGGATGCGTTCGATCTTCTCGGGCACGGTCTGGAGCTGCTCGATCCAGCGAGTCGCCTGGTCGGCGGACATCACTCGGCGCCGGGCCATGAAAAGCGTGATGAGCGCGAGCACCGCGACCTGGCCGGTGAAGGCCTTGGTCGAGGCGACGCCGATCTCATGGCCCACGCGCAGGTACACGCCCGCGTCGGTGTCGCGGGCCATCGTCGAGCCGACGACGTTCACGACACCCAGGGCGAGGGCCCCGCGGTCCTTGGCCTCGTGCAGGGCCGCGAGCGTGTCGGCGGTCTCGCCCGACTGGCTCACGGCGATCGCAACCGTGCCGTCCTCGATGATGGGGTTGCGGTACCGGAACTCGCTGGCGAACTCGGCGCAGCTGGGGACCTTGGCGATGTCCTCGAGCATGTATTCGCCGATCATCGCGGCATGCAGGGCCGTGCCCTGACCCATGAGAACCACGCGACGGGCCCGGACGAGTTCCTTGGCGAAGGTGTTGAGGCCGCCGAGAATGATCTTCCCGTCGGCGGGGGCGAGGCGACCGCGCAGCGTGTTCCGCAGGGATGCGGGCTGCTCGTGGATCTCCTTCTTCATGAAGTGCTCGAAGTGCCCCAGCTCGATCTGCTCGAGGTCGAGTTCGAGCTGCATCACCTTGGGCGTCACGCCGGCGTTCGTCGTCGTGCTCGTGCGGAAGCCCGAGCGGGTGAGCTTCACGACGTTGTAGTCGTCGAGCGGGAACGCCTGCTGGGTGTGCGCGACGATCGCGGAGGGGTCGGACGCGACCACGTATTCGCCGTTGCCGATGCCGACGATGAGTGGCGCGCCCTTGCGGGCGACCACCAGAGTGTCGGGCTCGTGCTCGCACATGACGCAGATCGCGTACGCGCCGGTGACTTCACGCAGCGCCGCCTGCACGGCCGCCTCGAGGTCCACGCCCTCGCTGGGCGAGTACAACTCGCCGACGAGCATGGTGAGGACTTCAGTGTCGGTCTCGGACACAAACCGGTGCCCCTTCTCCTGGAGCAGGATCTTGAGGGCCGCGTAGTTCTCGATGATGCCGTTGTGGATCAGCGCGATGCCGGACTTGTCGTCGCGGTGGGGGTGGGCGTTGACGTCGGTGACGCCGCCGTGGGTGGCCCAGCGGGTGTGGGCCATGCCGAGCGAGCCCGGGAGCAGGCCGGTCCTCTCGAGCTCATCCTCGAGGTTGGCGACCCGGCCGGCCTTCTTGACGACGGTGATCTTGTTGTCCGGCCCCATGACCGCCATCCCGGCGGAGTCGTAGCCGCGGTACTCCAGGCGCTTGAGGCCCTCGAGCATCAGCGCCTGGCAGTTCTTGTTCCCGATATACGCGACGATTCCACACATGCAGCATGCTCCAAGGGCCGGGGTGAGTCCTTCCGACCGAGGCTGGCAACTCTACTGATCGGTCCGCACACGGGTTCGGTCAATAGTTCGCTTGGTGTTCGGCATGGGCTAGGGCGGTTACCGTGAGGGAACGGAAGAAGCGGCGCGAGTTTGCGGTCCTAAAGATACCGAATGCTCGCCGCCATCTTCCCGCCGCTGCCGCCGTACGAGGGCCTCCACCCCCTCGTCGTGCACTACCCGATCGCCCTGCTGATGACGCTCCCGGTGCTCGTGATCCTGGCTGCCGCGTGGAAACGCCAGACCCGGGTCGTCCTCACGGTGGCCCTGCTGCTGTGCGTCCTGGGCGTGGCCGCGGCCTTCCTTGCGACCAACACCGGCGAGGCTGCGGAGAAGTTCGCCAAGGGGATCCCCGGCGCTGACAAGACCCTGCACGAGCACGAGGAGCTCGCCGAGTTCGCCCGCAACATCTTCGTGGGCGTCGCTGTGGTGCTGGGCGTGATGACGGGGATCGCGTGGAAAGTCGGCGACCGGTTGCCGGCGTGGGGCCGTTGGGCGGGGGTCTTGGTGTTTGTCCTGATCTGGGGCTTCGGGGCGAGCGTGCTGGCGAACGCTGCCCACTTGGGCGGCAAGCTTGTGCATGTTCACGGGGTGAGGGCGCCGATGACGCTTGAGCCGCCGCCATAAGTGCCCGAAGCGCTAGTGCCGGGCCACGGCGACGCCCATAGCGTCCGAACGCCAGGACCAACGGTTGCCGCCGTGGCCCCTCGCTGGCGCTCCGGGCTCTCATCTCGCAACAATCGCACCCCCGTGTTCATCGCCCAAGCTCACTCGTTCACGCAGCAGGCCCGCCTCGCGATCACCCTCGCGTGGGTCGCGGGCTACACGAACACGATCGGTATCCTCGCGTGCGGGCACGTCATCAGCCACGTCTCCGGCACCACCAGCGACGCCGCCCGTTGGGTCGTCGCGGGCGAGTGGAGCCTCGCCGGTTTCCTCGCGTTCCTCCTTTTCACCTTCCTCGCCGGCGCGATGCTCAGCGGCATCGCCACCGAGATCGCCCGGCGCCGCGGCTGGGAATCCGTGTACGTGATCCCCATGGCCATCGAGGCCGTGCTGCTCGCGGCGTTCGCGATCGCCATCGAGCTCCGCGCGACCACCGCGATCTCGAAGGGCGTCCCGCTCTATCTCCTCTCCGGCCTCGCCTCGGGCGCGATGGGCCTGCAGAACGCCACCATCACCCGCATCTCCGGCGGCGTCGTCCGCACGACGCACGTCACCGGTGTGCTCACCGACCTTGGCCTTGAGATCGTCAACACCGCGTATTGGCTCGCGGACCGGGCCCGATCGCTCCCGCGCGGCCCGACACCGGCTCCGGGCGCCGAGGTCACCCCCGCGTCCCATCACCACGCCCCCGGTTGGCGCGTCCTGCTCCTCGCCTCGATCTTCGGCTCGTTCGCCCTCGGCTCCGGTCTGGGCGCCACGGCCTTTGCGATCGCCCCCCCCTGGGCCATGTTCCCCCCGGTGCTCTTCCTGCTCTGGATCATCCTTCAGGACGTCCGGCGACCCATCGCCGAGATCGAGCCCTCGACCCTGGTCGCCGCCGACGCGAACCTCGCACTCCCCGCGGCCATGAGCGTCTTCGAGCTCCGCCACCAACGTTCCCGTCCGGGCAGAGTCCACCGCATGCCCGATCTGCAGGTGTGGGCCGACCGCCTGCCGTCGCACCTGCGGGTGATCGTGCTCGACCTCGCGGGCGTGCCGCAGATCGACGAAGAGTCGGTGCTCGAGCTGCGCACGGCGATCGTCAAGCTGCGGGCTCAGGGACGGGAGTTCGTCCTCGCCGGCCTCGCGCCAGAGGCGATCACGGAGCTGCGGCGCGCCGGCGGCGCCGACCTGCTCGACCCGGCGAGTGCGTGCCCGGATCTGGAATTGGCGATCGCGCGGGGGTTGATGCTGCTCGAGATCCCCCTCCGCGGGTGCCCCGGCGGAGCTCTGTCCGCCGGGAAGAGCGATCGCTAGCGAAGGGCACCAAGACACCGGGCGGACAAAGCTCCGCCCGGGCACCCCCCCCGTACACCCGCAGCTATCCCCCCATCCTCTCAAACCTCTCCCCAACCGCCCCCCAGTTCACGATCGTCATGAACGCCTCCACGTAGTCCGCACGCTTGTTCTGATACTTCAGGTAGTACGCGTGTTCCCACACGTCGATGCCCAGGATCGGCACGGCCCCCTGGATCGTCATGTCCTGCTGCTTCTCCCCCTGCGTCACGAAGAGCTTCTTGAACACCGGGTGATACAGCAGCCACGACCAGCCCGAGCCCTCGACCTGCACCGCGGCCTTCTTGAAGTGCTCCGCGAACTTCGCGTACGACCCGAAGTTCTGCCCGATCGCCGCGGCCAGCTTGCCCGTCGCCTCGCCGCCCCCGCCCTTGCCGGGGGGCGCCATGCAGTTCCAGAACAGCGTGTGGTTCACATGCCCGGAGAGGTTGAAGTTCAGCTCTCGCGAGAAGAACTTGATAAGCGCCGGGTCCGCGCCGTCGCGGATCTTCGCGAGCTCCTTGAGCGCCTTGTTCGCGTTGTCCACGTACGCCTTGTGGTGCTTGCCGTGGTGGATCTCCATCGTCTGCTTGTCGATCGCCGGCTCGAGCGCCTCGGGCGGGTACGGGAGCGACGGCAGCACACACTCGCCCTTGGCGGCGTCCCACCCCGGCGTCGCGGTCTCGGCCGCGACGACGACGTTCTTGTTCGGCGCGGGTGCGGGGAGTGCGGGGGGTGCGGGGGGCGTGGGGGGGGCGCCCTGGCCCTGCGCCCGGGGCGCGAGCGAACTCAACACGCCCAGCGCCCCGATCCCTCCCAACGCGCAGAACGCGTCGCGGCGCGACAGGGCACTCTCCGGGCGATGATCTTCCGGTCCTTGGGTCGGTATCATGTGCAATCTCCTGCTCGAACAACGATCCGAGTGTCGCGCCGTCGCGTGATGAATCTGTGTGCCCCGGACGAGACCCCGTCTTACTTCATGGGCTCCAGCGGCTTGCCGTCGGGCCCCACCGGCTTTGGCGCCCCCGGCTCGACCCACGCCCGCAGCACCGCGGGAGCCGCGGCCAGCGGATAGCTGCGGAACACGCCGCCGCTCTTGAGCGTGAGCATCGGCCCTTCCGAAGCCCCGACCTCGAACGTCTCGAGCGGGCGCCCGTCGAGGCCGCCGAGTTCGAGCGTGCCGACAACGTTGTAGGCCTTCGGAGCCGCGACGCCGATTTCGCTCGCCGGGCGTTCGCTCAGGAATTTCAGTGTGTCATTGACACTCGTGCGGTCGGCCTCGGGCAGCAGCGAGCCGCGTCCGCTGGGGAGCACCTCGGTCCATCCGTCGGTCTCGCGCACGAGCCGACGGCTCACGGCCCCTTTCCCGGCGCCGCCCATGACGATCGTGCCGACGTCAGGCCCCGTGAGCGTGCTGGCCGTGCCCGCGATGTACGCGCCCGGCGCCATCGAGACCCCCGCAAGGGCCGAGGCGTCCAGGACCACCGTCCTCGTCCCGTCGATCCGTGCGTACAGCCGCTTGCCCGACGCATCCGCCGGGCCTCCGAGGTCGATCGTGCGCCGCTTCGCGCCGGCTCCACCGCCCGCATCGCTCTCAAGCGTGATCGACGCGCTCGCCGGGTTCATCCCGGTGGTCGCGTTGTTCGGCGGAGCGGTGTCAAGGAAGTCTGAGATAGCCAGCTCGCCGAGCGACTTCATCAACCCCGCCACCTTCGCCGGGTCCGCCGGCGCCTGCATCGGCTCGCTCACGCCCCAGCGCCCTTCGACGCGACGCAGACCCAGCACGCCCGCCGAACTCACCAGCCGGATCCGCGGCGGGTTGGCGTCAAAGCCCGCGAGCACGCCCGTCGCCCGCCACCCGCGAGGCCCGGGCTCGCGCAGCGCCCGGTGCACGTTGTCATCGACCATCGCGAGCTGCGTCGTGGCGTTCCCCTCGGCCGCCGCGGCCGTGCCGCCCGCCGACTCGACGCTCACGAGCCCGTTCCCCGCGAGCGTGCTCGCGGCCAGGTGCAGCGTGGTGATCCGTCCGTCGTCCTCTTCGATCTTCACCAGCGTCGCGCCATCGCCAACGCTCGCTTTCGCGTCGGCCTCGCCGGTCGCGCGCATGTCCGCGAGCACGCGCAGCATCGCGTTGATCCGCGACGATGCGACCGGCCACGCCGCAGGTCCCGTGCCGAGCGTCCACTCGTCGCTCCCCGCGCGCCTCGTCACGCTCTCGCTGCCCACCGACAGCGCCACCACGCGGGCCGGATCGAGCGTCAGCACCTTCGCGCCGGGCGCGACGATCCCCGAGCGCGAGCCGCCGGCACCGCCTCCGCCCCCGATCATGAAGAAGTACACCGCGACGCCCGCCACGATCGCCGCCGCCAGCCACGCCAGCACTGCCCTGTTGCTCATGCCCGAGTGTACAGCCACGAAATGCCCGGGGTTCTCAACTTCCGGCCTCCCCAGTGCATTCTGGTGCTTGTGAACTTCCTCACCGGCCCGAGCCGATCAATCCGACAACAATCCCAGCATGGCGATCCCGCTGCGCTCCGCCCCGATCGTCGGCATCACCGCCGATGTCCTCGTCCACAACGACGTCCCCCGGGCCGCCTCGGCCCTGGCGTGCGTGGACGCCGTCGTCCGCGCGGGCGGCATCCCGGTGCTGCTCCCCCCGGTCCTCGAGATGGTCGAGCAGCACGCCGCCATGTGCGACGCCTTCGTCTTCACCGGCGGCGACGACCCCCGAACCGAGGAGTTCGGCGCCCCGACCCATCCCGAGTCCACCCCAATGGACCCGCGACGACAGGCATACGAGATCGCCCTGCCCCGCCTCCTCCAGGCCCGCGCCGCCACCCCCACCCTGGGCGCCTGCCCCCGCATGCAGCGCGTGACCCTCCTCAGCGGCG
>CAZMCC010000123.1:0-9543 GCA_964564695.1 uncultured Phycisphaeraceae bacterium
CCTTCGCCGCCGGCCTCGCCTCCGGCGCGCCCCGCGCCGCCGCCGCCGCCCGCTCCGAAGAGCCCGCCCCCAAGGCCAAGCCCGGCGTCCGCCCCAAGGACGCCGAGGCCATCCGCATCGGCGTCATCGGCATCGGCGGCGAGCCCGGCGCCTGCGCCATGGGACTGGGCCACTGCAGCGCCATGGCCGAGATCAACAAGTCCGGCCGCGAAAGGGTAGAGGTCGTCGCCATCTGCGACGTCAACAACAAGTACCTCGAGCAGGGCAAGACCAAGCTCGGCGCCTGGCAGCCCGGCGTCAAGGTCGACACCTACCGCAAGTCCGCCGAGCTCCTCGCCCGCGACGACATCCACGGCGTCGTCGTCGCCACCCCCGAGCACTGGCACTCCGCCAGCGGCATCGAGGCCATCCTCGCCGGCAAGGACCTCTACCTCGAGAAGCCCATGACCCTCAACCTTGAGATGGCCCTCGCCCTCTACAAGGTCGCGCAGGCCAACTCCGAGGTCATCGCCCAGGTCGGCACCCAGAAGACCCGTCTCCCCAAGTTCCTCGAAGCCCGCAAGATGATCGCCGCCGGCACCATCGGCGTTCCCACCTTCAGCCAGACCTCGTACTGCCGCAACTCCAAGCAGGGTGAATGGCACTACGGCTTCGACAAGGACTGGAAGCAGGGCACCGACATCGACTGGGACACCTGGTGCAAGCCCCTGGGCCAGATGGCCTGGGACCCCAAGCTCTACTCCCAGTGGCGCCGCTACAGGAAGACCTCCACCGGCATCATCGGCGACCTCCTCGTCCACGAGATGACCCCGATGATGATGGCCCTCGACCAGGGCTGGCCCACCCGCGTCATCGCCACCGGCGCCCACTTCTCCGACAAGGAGATGGAGAACCACGACAACATCAACATCTGCGCCCAGTTCGAGACCGGCCACCAGATGTTCGTCTGCGGCTCCACCTGCAACGAAGCCGGCGTCGAGACCATGATCCGCGGGCACAAGGGCAACATCTACCTCGGCGGCCGCCACTGCGAGATGCGCCCCGAGCGCACCTTCGCCGAAGAAGTCGACCCCATCAAGGTCGAGTGCCCCGACATCGGCGACGACCAGGACGCCCACCGCGTCGGCTGGCTCAAGAGCATCCGCTCCCGCGAGAAGCCCATGAGCAGCGTCGAACTCGGCCTCAAGGTCATGGTCATCGTCGACCTCGCCACCCGCTCCATGTGGGAAAAGGCCGCCTTCGAGTTCGACCCCAAGACCATGACGAGCAAGAAGGTCGGCTGATCGAGCCGGCAATAGGAAATAGGCAATAGTCAATGGGCCGGGCGCACGCGCCCGGCCCATTTTCTTCCCCGTTCCCCCATTGCCAACTGCCCATTCCCCATTGCCCCCCCATGCCATACCCCAACCTCACCTACTCCGGCCAATCCCTCACCGAGCTCCTCGCGCTCGAGCCCACGCACCACCCCATCGCGCTCGCCGACGCTCTCGCCAAGGCGATCGAACACGGCGCCAAGGGCCGCGACCTCACTCAGGCCGAAGAGACCGTCGTCGCCTCAAACACGGTCGAGCGCGAGGTCGGCGCCGGCGGCTTCCATCTCTTCTTTGTCAGCTCCACGCGCCGCTGGGCCCCCGTCGCCGTCGCCGCCCTGACCCGCGCCCGCTGCCTCACCAAGGCGGCCTTCACCCAGGACGCGATCGACGCGCTGAACCTTCCCGAGCTCACGCCCGAGGCGATCGCCCGCGTGGTCCTCGACCGCACCATCGACCTGCGGGAGGGGGGGGGCCGCTTCTCCCTCTGCGACCAGGGCTTCCACCGCTGCGAAGAAGACGTCCCCATGTCGCTCATCGCGTACATCAAAGCCAACCGCGCGCAGTTCCCCACATGACCCCCACCCCCCCCACATGATCCTCCGCCTCGCCACCAACGCGATGGGCACCCGCTTCGAGCTCGCGCTCGAAGTTGGGGGGGGCGACGACGAACCCGCCCTGCGCGCCATCGGCGAGGAAGCCCTCCGCGAAATCGAGCTCTGGCACGGCCGCCTCAGCGCCTTCGACCCCGCCAGCGACACCAGCCGCCTCAACCGCCACGCGGCGAGCGAAGCCTGGGCCGAGCCGCTGCCCATCGACACCGAACTCGCCGAGTTCCTCTCCCTGTGCCGCGACGTGCACCTCGCCTCCGACGGCGCCTTCGACCCCGCCATCGGGCGCACCATGGAAGCCCTCGGCTTCCGAGACGAACCCGAAGCGTCAGCGCCGGGCCTCCGCGCCCCCGATACGCAAACCCCTCGCTCACGCTCGGGGCTCGTCCCCACCCCCACCTTCTCCTCCCTCCTCCTCTCCCCCTCCTCCATCTCCTTCTCCGTCCCCCACCTCCGCCTCGACTTCGGCGCCGTCGGCAAAGGCTGGGCCCTCGACCGCGCCGCCGACATCCTCCGCGCCCACCACATCACCTCCGCCCTCCTCCACGCCGGCACCAGCTCCGTCATCGCCATCGGCCCGCCGGGGGGGCCGCTCGCGCCCCCACACACCATCCGCGTCCGCTCCGACACCGACCCGCTCGACGTCCAGCTCCGCGACGCCTCGCTCGGGGTCTCCGCCCCGCGCGGGCGCACCGTCGAACACCAGGGACGACAACTCGGCCACGTCATCGACCCCCGCACCGGCATCCCCGCCGACGCCTCAAGCGTGGACACCGCGGTTGTTCTTTGCGGCTCCCCGGCCGCGGCCGCCCTGTGCGACGCCTGGTCCACCGCCGCCCTCGTCCTCGGTCATTCGCCCCCAAACCTCCCCCCCGGCTTCGCCGCCCGCCTCCACACGCCGCTAGGCTGGACCCCGTGGGGGGGGATCACCGTCCCCCCGTCGTCATCTGCCCCGGAGACCGCATGACCACGTCCCGTCGCGACTTCCTCGTCCAATCCGCCGGCGCCCTCACCGCCATGGCGATCATCCCCGAGCTCCACGCCGCCCCCCGCCGCGCACTCAACGCCGAGCCCTTCAACGTCGGCATCGTCGGCTGCGGGCGCCAGGGCCGCGCGATGATGACCGAGCTCGCCAAGCTCGGCGACCTCGTCAAGATCACGAGCGTCTGCGACGTCGAGCCCGCACGCCGTGACGGCGCCTCCAAGCGCGCGAGCGGCGCCACCGCCTACGCCACCCACGCCGAGATGCTCGACAAGGACAAGTCGCTCAAGGCCGTCCTCGTCGCGACCCCCACGCACCTGCACCGCCAGCCCGCGCTCGACTCCCTCACCGCCGGCAAGCACGTCTACTGCGAGGCCCCCCTCGCGCACACCGTCGACGACTGCAAGGCCATCGCCGCCGCGGCCGCCGTGGGGGGGGCAGGCCCGGGCAAGCCCATCTTCCAGGTCGGCCTCGAAGGCCGCGCCAACCCCGTCTACAAGCTCGCCCGCTCCTTCTTCCGCTCCGACTCCGTCCGCGACTTCGTCGACGCCGACGCCGGCCAGTACCAGAAAACCACCTGGCGCTTCACCGCTCCCGAAGGTGGGGGGGGCGGCAAGGACAAGGACCCCAACTGGCGCCTCAACCCCGACGTCTCCCTCGGCCTCATCGGCGAGTGGGGCGTCCAGCAGATCGACGTCGTCAACTGGTACATCGACCAGTTCCCCACCAGCGTCTCCGCCAACGGCTGCATCCGCCTCCACGCCGACGGCCGCACCGTCCACGACACCGTCCGCGCCGCCTTCGGCTACTCCAACGCCACCCAGCTCTCCTACGGCGCCAGCCTCGCCAACTCCTACCTCGGCAAGTGGGAGCTCATGCGCGGCACCAACGCCGCCGTCAAGCTCGCGTGGACCCACGGCTGGATGTTCAAGGAGTCCGACGCTCCCACCCAGGGCTGGGAGGTCTACGCCAACCGCCAGCAGTTCTTCAACGACGAGGGCATCACCCTCATCGCCGACGCCACCAAGCTCGCCAGCCAGGGCAAGCTCAAGGAAGGCGTCGGCCTCCCCAACTCCTCGCTCTACTACGCCCTCGAGTCCTTCCTCAAAAGCGCCACCGAAGCCAAGCCCAACGTCTGCGACGCCGCCATCGGCGCACGCTCGACCATCGTCGCCATCCTCGCCGCCCAGGCCGCCGCCAAGGGCACGTCGATCAAGATCGACCCCGCCATGCTGAACATGGGAGCGTGAACACCGTGAGCGACCCCGCCGCCGCCAACTCGTCGCCCACTGCCCGCCAGCGCGCCGACGCCCTCCGTGGCGTCCTCCGCGGCCTCCCCGCCCTCGTCCGCCTCGGCATCTGCGGCCTCATGCTCACCATGCTCCTGGGCCTCGCCGCCTCCGGCATGGTCATTCAGTTCCACTACCAGAACCGCGACGAGACCCCCGGCCTCACGATGGACGACCTCCGCGCCGGCTTCCACGGCATCACCGCCGAGGCCCCGCTCCTCCACGCCATCAACCGCAAGCACCCGGAAAACCTCCCCGCCGACCAGCGCGAGGTGCTCCTCAAGTGGCTCACGAACGACCGCGTCCCCGAGAACTACGACAACATCGACCTGGGCGTCTCCTCCCCCGGCGAGATCATCTCGACCAGTTGCGTCCAGTGCCACTCCCGCAAGGCCGACCGCAAGGACGCCAAGGTGGGCTCTGCCCCCGACTGGCCCCTCGAGTTCCGCGACGACGCCGTGAAGCTCGCCGTGAGCCGCAAGGTCGAGCCCCGCGCCATGGCCAAGCTCGCCGACAGCACCCACCTGCACGCCCCCGCGATGGGCACGCTCGGCCTGCTGCTCATCGGCCTCCTGTGCCTCACCCGCCTCCCCCGAGGCGTGGTCGGCCTGCTCGCCGCCTGCATCGGCATCGGCCTCGCCCTCGACATCGGCGGCTGGTGGATCGCCCGCGAAGTCGAAGCCTTCGTCCCCGTCATCCCCATCGCCGGCACCGCCTTCAACGGCGCCTGCGGCCTGGCGATGTTCCTGGTGGTTGTCGATTCCATCTGGCCGGTCCGACGCCAATAGCGCTCCGGGGGACGCCGGACCTGAGTCTTCGAAGGTCCGGGTCGATCGCGACAGTTGGCTCCGACGTGCCACCGAGGACGGGCTTTGACGTCCTCGGTGTTCTTCGAGTATCGCGAGAGCTGCTCGCCGCGCTCAGAACAACTTCCCCTGCTTCACCGGCACGGCCTTGCCCGCCTTGTAATCCAGACGCACGCGCGGCTTTGACTCCGGAGCTGTCTTCGGCGCCGGCGTCGGCGCTGACGGTGCGGCCTTCTTCGTCTTCGCCCCCGCCTCCCGAACCGTCCGTTCACCCTCCGCTCGCGCGGAGGGCTCGTGCAGACTCTCCCCCACAATCAAAACCCCCATCTGATCCGCCGGATCCTCGTCCTTGACCTGCTTCCCCTCGTCATCCAGCTGCGCGTCCGCGACGGCCGTGCGCTCGCGGGCCTGCTCGAGCAGTGCTTCGTACACCTTCTTCGTATCCACCCCGTTGATCGCGTTGAGCGCCTTGGCGATCTCCCCGATGTACCGCTCGAACACGTCGCGCCGCTGCCCCTCGCGCTTCATCTTCGCCCGCTTCCGCAGGTACGTCCCCAGCTTCCGCCCGCACTCCATCAGCGCGAGCTTCATCTCCTTGCGGATCTCGTCGTAGTCCGCGATCGCCTCCTTGCTCTCGCTCGTGAACGGCACCCACACGCTCGCCATGTGGATCATGATCACCAGCGCCCCGATCGGCGCCCCCCCACGAGGCTGCTGCAGGTCGTAATTCCTCCAGTTCGTCTCCAGCACCGCCTTGAAGCTCGAGCACGCCGACTGCTGGTACAACAGCGGCACCCGGTTCGCAAACCGGATCACCCGCGACGCCTCGTCCGCCGGCAGCTCGCCCCCGAACGCGATCGCCGCCTCGATCAGGAACGGCCGCCCGCGATAGATGTCCGCGTCACGGCTGCTCGCCGCGTAGAACTCCGCCCGCACGCCCTTGAACATCCCCTTGAGCAGCTGCTGCACGCCGATCGGCGCCAAACAGTCCGTCGGCGGCGGCGGCAATTTCGCGTCCAGCAGCAGATTGAACAGCTTCTCGCCGTGCGCCGGATCAAGGTCCGACAGCTTCGTCCGCGCCGTCACCTTGAACGACTTGTCCCCCAGCTTGTCGCACAGCTCGCTCGCGGTCCCGCTCGACACGCGGCTGAACTTATCCTGCAGAAAGTTGTACAGCGTGTACGAGTCCCGCTCGATCTGCGCTTCCTTCATCATCTGGAGCAGGATCCCCAGCTCGATCCCCTTGGGGTGCGGCTGGATCTCCTTCGTCTCCGGCGGCAGCTCCGTCGTCGCCCGCGGAAACAGCACCAGCGGCCCCACATCCTCCGTCCGCTCCGGCTCCTTTGCGACCGGCGCAGTCGCACTCGCCGCTCCGTCTCCTGCGGCCGCCGCCTCCGCCTTCAATCCAAGTTGTCTCTCTCCGCGTTCCTCCGCGCCCTCCGCGCCCTCCGCGTACTGCCTCCCCGGCCGCACCAGCGTGATCCGCGCGTGCGGATTCGCGATCGCCGTCAGCTCGAGAAACTCATCCACCGACCCGCGCCCGCGCTGATACTTCCCCTCAAGCTCGATCGAAACGCTCGTCCCTGTCGGGAAGCTCGCCGGCGAAAGAAACTCCCCCCGCTCCGCCATCTCGCGCGTCGCCGCGTTCAGGTCGCGCAGACGCATCAGCGGAAAGTCGTCCGTCTCCACGTCAACCGTGACCTCGGCCCGGTTGGTCTTCGTGTTCATCGCCAGCTCGATGTGGTGAGCCGGCTTGCGCGTGTCGGGGCGAGTCTGGATCGCCATCGGCTTGCCCGTGGTGATCAGCCCGTACATCCCCGCCGCCGAGATCCCGATCCCCTGCTGCCCGCGCGACATCTTCAGCCGATGGAACTTCGACCCGTACAGCAGTCGCCCGAAGATGTTCTCCACCTGCTTGCGCACGATCCCCGGCCCGTTGTCAACAACGGTCACCCGATACCGGCTCGACGCCGCGGCCTTCTTCTTCCCCCCACCACCCTTCTCCGCCTCTTCGTCCTTCCCCTTGTTGCCGCGCTGCTTCGCCGCCTCGATGCCTTCCGCCAGATCCTCGATCACGACCACGATCTCCGGCAGAATCCCCCCCTCCTCGCACGCGTCGAGCGAGTTGTCGACCGCTTCCTTCACGGTCGTCAGCAGCGCCTTGCGCGGGTTGTCAAACCCCAGCAGGTGCCGGTTCTTCGCAAAGAACTCGCTCACCGAAATGTCGCGCTGGCGCGACGCCATCTGGTCGGCGGTCGCGCGCGTTCGCGCCGGCTTCGGGGTGGTTGGGGTGGTCGGCGCTGTGGGGGTGGATCGACTTGGCAAGGTGGTGGCCGCGGGATTCTGCGTCAGGGTCGTCATGGGTCGCGCCCTCCATGGCGCCGAGTTCGGACCGGGTTCGGCTCAGAATAGGGCCCGACGGGCCCCGCGGCGATCACACCATCCAACCGCCACCCGACAATCCGCCGAGGGGCGGACCCCGATGTGAAAACAGGTAAATTCCCGCCCAAAGCGCAAGGGCTTCGTGAAGTCTGTAAACTGCGGTCGTTTCACCGGCCCCGCCCCAATATGTTTTCCGGTCCGCTCGATCCGCGTCGTCGCGCCCCTGCGTTCACCGCCGACCGTTTCGATAAGCGGCTTCACCCAGGATTGATGAGGAGAAGAATCATGACCAAGTTCGCGATCATCGCCATCGTGCTCGGCGGCGCCGCTTCGGCCGCCTCCGCGCAGACCCTTGCCCAGTGGGACCTCCAGGGCGCCCCCGGCGACCAGGCCTTCACGGCCGGTTCCGCCGCCGCCGGCCTCGCGGCCCTCAACCTCACCCGCGGCGCCGGCATCACGCCGACCGCGGCCGCCAACAGCCTCAGCGGCTCCGGCTGGAACGACCTCGCCGCCACCGACTACTTCACCTTCGGCCTCACCGCCAGCCCCGTCTCCCCCGTCGACCTCGACGACCTCTACATCGGCACCCGCTCCTCGGGCACCGGCCCCGGCAACCTCGGCCTCTTCTCCAGCAACGACGGCTTCACCGCCAACCTGTTCACCTTCGTCCAGGCGCCCGGCGGCAACTTCGTCAACTCCATCGTCGACCTCTCGGGCCTCCCCAACTTCACCACCTCGGTCGAGTTCCGCATCCGCGCCCTCGACAACGTCTCCGCCGCCGGCGGCGTCATCGGCGCCGCGGGCACCTTCCGCGTCACCGGCTACTTCGTCGGCGGCATCTTCGACCGCAACCTCCAGCTCACGGGCGTCATCGTCCCGACCCCCGGCGCCTTCGGCCTCCTCGGCCTGGGCGGCCTGGTCGCGGCCCGTCGCCGTCGCGCCTGAGTTCGACGACTTCGCAGAACAACCAAGTGAATGGCACACGGGCGGTCCTCATGGGCCGCCCGTGTGTGTCTTTGCAAGTCCCTGCTCCATTCCGGGCACGCAACGCAAAGGCCGTACGCGGAGGACGCGGAGTGCTACAGAGTAACGCGGAGGAATGCGGGAAAGAGCAACGAGACTTGGATGACAGCGCTGCGCCGGCCGCGACCGCCGGCACAAGCGCGTTCATCCACATCGCATCGTCCTTCTCCGCGTCCCTCCGCACCACTCCGCGTCCTCAGCGTACCGCCTTTGCGTTGCGTGCCCGACTTCCAGCGGCGATTCGTGCTAGCGGAGAGCACCGGCGCCCCGCAGCATCTCCCGCCCCGGCAGCCTCGCACTCGAGAACATCCCCGTCTTGATCCCCGCCAGCGCGTGCAACATCTGCCGCCGCGTCGGCCCGAAGCGGCACATCGGCCCGAAGAACGCGTCGCGCACGAGCGCCAGCCGGTCATGACGGCTCTGGAACACCGGCGTAAGCCACCGCGACGCGAGCGTGTAATACCCGATCGTCGCCCGCCGCCGCCGTGCATACGCCCTGAGCGCACCATCCACCGGCCCGTCCGCCGCCCGCGCGTGCTCGATGCACCCCGCGAGCACCATCGCGTCCATCAGCGCGAGGTTCGCCCCCTGCCCCAGCTGCGGGCTCATCGCATGGGCCGCGTCGCCGATGTACACGACACGCCCCCCGGGCAGCTCGATCGGCGGGCGGCACACGACGTCGTGATACGCCGTGATGACCACCTGATCCATCGACTCAATCTGCTCGACAATCGGCCGCGCCCGCGGCGCGAGCGCGAGCACCCTGTCCCGAAAGATCGCCGCCCCCGCCGACCGCGTCGCCGCGGCCTCCGACATCGGCAAACTCCAGAACAAGCTCACGCTCGGCAATTCCGTCGCCGACTCGGGATCAACCCGCCCCGTCGGCAGCAGCCCCACCATGCGCGACGTCCCGCTGTACACCTGCGAGAGCACATCCGCAAACTCCCCGCTCGTGTCCCGCCCGACAAACCACGCCGCCCCGTACGGATACACCCGCTCCCGCCGCGCGATCCCCGACGCCGCCCGCAGCGCCGACCGCGCCCCGTCCGCCACGATGAGCAGATCAAACGGCCCGTGCACCGCCCCCCCCCCCCCCCCCCCCCCCCCCACCCCCCCCCCCCCCCCCCGCCGCCCCCCCCC
>CAZMCC010000124.1:0-9198 GCA_964564695.1 uncultured Phycisphaeraceae bacterium
ACCCGTTTCTGGTTCCGGTGGCACAGGCGTCCCGCCTGTGACCGGCGCAGCCGGCGCCTATGAGCAGCTCTCGATCCCGCCCGTGGCGGTGGATCACGCCGCGGTCGCCGCGACCGCGAGCCACCTGACCAACGCTCCCGAGCTCGGCAAGCGGGCCACGCTCGCGTGGGACGAGGCCCTGGCCCTGGGCGAGACCCACGGCTTCCGCAACGCCCAGTCCACCGTCATCGCGCCCACCGGCACGATCGGCCTCCTTATGGATTGCGACACGACCGGCATTGAGCCCGACTTCGCCCTCGTGAAGTTCAAGAAGCTCGCCGGCGGCGGGTACTTCAAGATCGCCAATGCGTCCGTCAAGCCCGCCCTCGAGGCCCTGGGCTACTCGCCGGCGCAGATGCGGGACATCCTGATCTACCTGCTTGGCACCTTGAGCACCGACGTCGCGATGCCCGGCTTTGGTGCTGCTGGTGGTACAGGCGTCCCGCCTGTGTCCCCGATGACCTTCGCCCAGTGGCTCAAGACCAAGGGCCTCACCGACGCCGACCTCGTCGTCGTCAACGACGCCCTCCCCGGCGTCTTCGAGGTGAGCTTCGCCTTCAACGCCTGGACCCTGGGCGACGACGCGATGAAGCGCCTCGGCATCGATCCCGACGGCGCCAAGGCCGACCCGGCGTTCAACCTCCTCAAGACCCTCGGCCTGAGCAAGGCCCAGATCAACGAGCTCAACGAGCTGATCTGCGGCACCCAGACCATCGAGGGCGCGCCGCACCTCAAGGCCGAGGACGTCTCCGTCTTCGACTGCGCCAACAAGTGCGGCAAGAAGGGCCGGCGGTTCATCCACCCGCACGGGCACATCCGCATGATGGCGGCCGCCCAGCCGTTCATCTCCGGGGCGATCTCCAAGACCATCAACCTCCCCAACGAGGCCACGGTCAAGGACATCACCGAGTGCTACCGCCTCAGCTGGGAGCTGGGTCTCAAGGCCAACGCTCTCTATAGAGACGGCTGCAAGCTCAGCCAGCCGCTGAACTCGGGCTCGGACGACGCCGCGGCTAAGGACGAGGAAACGGCCCCCGCCGCCGCCGCGACCCCGGAGGCACAGGTAAAAAAGTCTGCGGGCTCGGACCTGGCGGCTGCGCAACCTGTGGCGACGACGCTGCCGGCGTCTATCCAGCCGACGATTCCCGTTCTTGAGCCGCTGGTGAGTGCTGGTGGCACAGGCGTCCCGCCGGTGTCCTCCCGGCCGATTCCCCGCCGCCGCCGCCTGCCGGACACCCGGGCGAGCATCACGCACAAGTTCAAGGTCGCCAACCACGAGGGCTACCTCACCGTCGGCCTCTATGAGGACGGGATGCCCGGCGAGCTCTTCATTACTATGGCCAAGGAAGGCTCGACCATCGGCGGCCTGATGGACAGCCTGGGGACCGCGACCAGCGTTTCGCTGCAGTACGGCGTGCCGATCCAGTCGCTCGTCACCAAGTTCACCCACCAGCGCTTCGAGCCCGCGGGCATGACCGGGAACCCGGACATCCCCTTCGCCAAGAGCCTGGTCGACTACATCTTCCGCTGGCTCGGCATGGAGTTCATCCCCGGCTACCGCGAGGAAAACGCCCCGAAGCGGGGTGGCGATGCGGATTCGGGTGGTGGGGGTGGTCATCGCGACCAGCACGCCGAGATGCATCGGCGCCATGTTCAGGCCGTGAACACCACGCGGGACGTCCTTGAGAAGCCCGCCGCCCCGGCCCACGCCGATGGCTCGAAGCGGGGATTCATCGGGGACGTAACGACCGCCGGGGGCGGAGGCCGATCCTCGCCAGGCCACTCAATGGGTCCCTCTATGGGGTTATCACACGATTCGGGCCTGGGAACGGGCGTGGCGGGTGGCACCCAGACGCTCTCGGCCGCCATGGCCAGCGCGATGGGGGATGCCCCGGCGTGCGACGGGTGCGGAGCGATCACGGTCCGGAGCGGCACCTGCTACAAGTGCCTGAACTGCGGAAATTCCATGGGGTGTAGCTGATTTGAACGATTTTGGGCGATCGCGGGGCCGGGAGCTGCCGGCGGCCGGACGGACTCTCGCCGGCGCTGCGGGGTACACGGATGCTACTCGCAGCTCCCCTAATAAGGTCGGAAATGCCTGACTTCATCCGTACAACAGGATGGTGAGTCCTAGGCATCACGCGAGCTTCCGGCCCGCGAATCGCTCGAAATGTGGGGGGGAAGCCCCCACGGGGCACGTGGCGGCGAGTGGTCTTTTTTAAAGATTACCGTCGTAACGACTGTGTGGTAAACTGGGCTGAGGGTGCTGGCAAAAGGAGGGGGTGAATGAATTATCACAGGGTTTTTACCGCGTATTTTTACTTCGCTAAGGGCGCAGAAATTTGTACAGCGTGGTTGCACTATTGGCGGCTCCGTGTATGATTGAGCACCTTGGAGTAGGTAGAGGGAGTCCTAAGAGAGACTCTCCGTTGGCTAACGCCAGCGTGCAGAGAACGGATGAATCCGTCATACGGGAGGAAGACTGTGTTCAACAAGACCCAGAAGAGCATCGGCGCGGCAGTGATCGCGGTGGCGGGCATGGCCGCCGCGGCGAACGCTGACGTGATCATGACGTTTGGTTTTACCGACGTCTCCGGCAGTTACGACTATGACGCCGGGACGGACACGGGTGTGTTCACCGGCGTTGCGGTCAATGAGCCGTTGCTCAAGACTGCGGGCGACGTGTCCCGCATTCGCAACCCGATCGGCACCGCGACGTTCCTTGACGGGTTCGTCAGCGAGCCCGATCCCTCGAACTTCGAGATCACGATCAACGTGTTCGCGATCGGCCCGAATACGGCGAGCGCCACCGGCTCGTTCCGGATCACGGACGTCGATGGCGACACGATCACCGGCGACATCACGACGGGCCTGTGGGTTCGTGGCGCCGGCCAGCGTACCTTCTTCAACGGCGTTCTCGCGAACGTCGATGTGACCAGCGATGAAGGCTTCTTTGATGGACCGGACGGCGGCAGCTTCAACACTGCCGGCTTCCAGGACTACATCGGGTCGCTCGTCGGCCTGTTCTTCCGCCCCGCGGGCGTGAACTTCCTTCGCCAGGACTTCGGGCCGGTCTCGTCCCAGTTCTCCGGCGAAATCGTTCCCACCCCCGGTGCGATCGCCCTCCTCGGCTTGGGAGGCCTGGTTGCGGCTCGCCGCCGTCGGTAAGTCGGCCAGTGAGTGCGTTGGCCCAGGCACCCGGCTCCCACAAGCCGGGAAGTCCGGTAGAGTTCGAGAGATCAAGCCGTAAGTTCGTGTGTTCTTGCGGGTGGGTGACAAAGAAAGACCATCATCTTCGGGAGGAAGAGCGTGTTTACGAAGAACCAGATGAAGATCGTTGCGGTGATCGCGGGTAGTGTGGCGGGGTTCGCCGCCACGGCCTCGGCAGACGTGGTGTACACCTTCGGGTTCACCGACCTGTCGGGCAACTTCGCCCTGGGTCCCGGTGGCCTGGGCGGGCAGTTCGACGCCCGCGCCGTTGATACCGCGCTGCTCCGTTCGGCCGGCGACGTTTCCCGTATCGTCGCCCCGTTCGGTACCGCTGTGTACGACGACGGGTTCGTCACCGGCCTCGATCCCGCCGATGTTGTCCTCAGCATCAGCGTGTTCAACGTCCTCGGTGGTGCGATCCCGACCGCCGAAGGCGTGGGTGATTTCACGATCACCGACGTTGACGGTGACACCATCTCCGGCCAGATCGACGGCATCTGGTTGCTCTTGGGCGATGGCGTCTTCTTCAACGGCAACCTCTCGCTCGTTGCCATCACCTCCGACGACGGCAGCTTCGATGGCCCCGCTGGCGGCGCGGTTGATGTGACGGGCGTCGGTATCCTCGAAGGCGCCAACACCGTCCTCTTCACCAACGCCATCCCGGGTTGGTGGGATGCGTCCTTCCGCGATGTCTCCACGCAGTTCGCCGGCGAACTCCTCCCGACCCCCGGTGCGATGGCGCTCCTGGGTCTCGGCGGACTCGTCGCCACCCGTCGTCGCCGCTGATCGCCGCCGATCGCGATGGACCTCGGCCCTGCAGACTGCTCTTACGCTTACTCCCGCAGCCTCCGCCTTCATCGGCGGAGGCTGTTTTTTGTTTGCGGCGTTGACACAGTCCCGCCGCGGTGTTGCAGTTGCATTTGGCCGCCGGCGCCGACACGCGCCCGCACACCTGGTCGTTGCGCGCCGCCGTGGTGAGATGAATTACCGAGCTGGCGGTCCGACCTTGCCCCGAAACTCGATCTGCCACCGTCCCAGAATCCAGCCGTCCTCGTTTCGGACCACCACCTCGAACCGGTCGAGGTAGTCTCCAAGAGCGCGCGTTGTCAGCGTGAGGGTGGCGGTGGGGTGGGGGGCTTGGTCCCTCGAGCGGCGAAGGCCCGGCGGACAGAGCTCCGCCGGGGCACCCGACTCACGGTCAGTGCAGGTCGCTCAGCCAGCGCGCACGCGGCGGGCCTTGAACTCGCCTTCGAGGCGCCATGTGCGGGCGTCGGGTTGGAGGGCTTCGCCGAGCCAGTGGAAGGTGTCGGGGGTGATCTCGGTGAAGCGCCAGCGCGTCGTCGTGCCGTCGGGGCGCGTACCGGTCTGGATGATGTCGGCTCCGATTCGCCGACCGACCTGCTCCTCGAAGTGGTCGCCGGCCGGGTTGTGCCAGGTGATGCGCCAGGCCTCGGTCGTTGAGTCCCAGACGCGGAGAGTCGTGCCGTACATGTTCAGTTTTTTGTCGAGCGCTCCCGGACGGCGGTCGGCGCGGCGCGGCATGATCCAGACATCCTGCACCGCACGGCCTTCGAGTACCCAGCCCGCGTGCACCTCGCCCTTGATGCCCTTGGCGCTCACGTTCGTGCCCCAGTAGTGGATGACGTCGAGCTCCCAGGCGCCGACGAGCCAGCCGTAGACGTCGGCGGACTCGGGGATCTCGGGCGAGCGCCCGTCGGAGGCGAGGGCCGCGTGGAGGTCGGTACGAACTGCGTTGAGGGTCGTGGTCATGACGAGGCTCCTCCCAAGAAGTTTCCGCAGGGGGGAATGGGAGCACCATGAGCGAGTCATGAATGGGGGGTCATGCCCGGGCGGATTCCACGAAATGTGCACGGTCCAAAAACGCCGCCTGCCCCGCGTGGCTGGTGTAAGCCAAGGGGGCAGGCGGCGCTTTTAGGCAACGGGGCGTGGTGGTGGTGGTGGTGGTTTTTGCCCCGTCACCTGGGAATCGCGTGCTCGCGGGGGAGCCAAAATCGAGTCCTTCGATTCGGGCGCCCTCGCGAGCTTCGGTCAATACGCCCGCCGCGCGGGAGGGCGCGACGGGCGTGAGGAGGAAGAAGGCTTGCGGCGGTGGGCGTGCTGGGGAATCGTGCCGAGCACCCGAGGGCGGTAGAGCCGCTGCGGGTGGCACAAATTCGTCGAGTCCTTTCGACGAGCTCGGCCGCGGGCCTGGTGCCCGATCTCGGTCGCGTGCGCGTCCTGCGCCGAAACCGAGACCGGGCGTGATCCTTCGTGGTCCTGAGCGTGACCTGTCTTCGGTTGTCAGCGCTCGAGGTGGGGGGGAGGAGTGGGGGACAGCGAGGGGTCATTCGGAGCGGGGGTCGCGGCGCGTCCGTGCGCCGCAATCACTCCGAATGTCCGACGCGGGCCCAAACACACACACACACGCCCGAGCGTCCTTGCAAACCCGGCCAGAAACGTGTCCGTCGCGGCCGGGGCGGGGGGAAGTCGCTGTCAGTCGCCGTCCGTGGCGACGAAGTCGAGAGCGGGCGTTGCTCGTCCATGAGCGCGGCCGTGGTCGGTAGGGGAGTCAGCGTTGCGCCCGGGCGTCCGTGCCCGGGCGTGGGAGTCGAGGGGGTCGAGGGGGGAGGAAGGGCTAGTCCTTGTCCTTCTGGAGTCGCTTGATGAGATCGGGGAGAGCGGCGAAGCGCTGGGCCGCGCTCTTCTCCCAGGCGGTTCGATCGTGGACCTCGAGTCGAGAACGTGCGCCGACAACGACGACGTCGCGCTCCGCGCCGAGCTTGACGAAATCGAGGAGCGGCTTGGGGATCGTGATGCGCCCCGCGCTGTCGGGCTCAATCCTCTCGGCGAAGCCGAAGAGGTCCGACTCGAGCCGCGCTTCGTCTTCGTTGAGCGTGAGCGAGTCGTTGCCTTGCTGCGCGAGGGTGTGGAATCGTCCTTCGGTGTAGAGGCGGAGGTGGCCAGTCGGCCAGGGCAGGCAGTACCAGGCGGCGCCGTCGCGAACGGCGTCCCATTGGCCGCGGTACTTGGCGGGAATCGCCAGGCGGCTCTTGGCGTCGATCGTGAGATGTGCGCTGCCTGTAAAGAGCACAAGGGGGTCGCTCCGGTGACGCATGGGAGTATCCTCCACTTCGCCACACATTGCAACACCCGGCGACAGACTTTGGTTCAATTCACCGAAAGATTGGGTGATGTTTGGATTTTCGGGCGGTTCGTGTGGAAATGATGTTGATATCTCGTCCGGAAAATGTCGGTTCCTGTTCGGGATGCTAGGGACGGCGAATGACCAGTGGCAGCGTCGCTTCGTTTACCATCTGCCGATGGGTGCGGTCGCGGCGTGGTCTGAATGGGCGTGGTGGACTGCAGGCTGGGGCCTTGCCGCGCTGGCGTGCCTGTTGTTGTTGTGGGCGGTAGCCGGCGATCGGCGCCGGCGTGCGGCGCGTCGGTGCGCCGGGTGCTGGTACGACATGGCGGGCTTGGGGCTGGTGTGTCCGGAGTGCGGGCGAATCGCGGTCGACGAGAGCGAACTGCGTCGTCGCCGTCGCCGGTGGCGCTGGTCGGGTGCGGCGTTCGTGCTCGCGGTCATCGCGATGCAGGTGGCGGCCCAGCCTCGGCGCGCGGGAGAGGGGTGGACGCGGGCGGCGCCGACGACGATGCTGGTGCTCCTTGCACGGCCGCCGGGGCAGTCGGGCCCGATCAATGCCGCGATCGCGGCGCGTCCTCATGCGAACTGGCAGCTTGCGCTCGCGGAGTGGATGACGTTGCGCGTGGGAACGCGAGAGGTGGCGGGTTGGGCGCGGATGCGCGAGAAGTGGCCGGCGGACACGGTTGGGCATGTCGTGATCTCGAGTGAAGCGCTTCGCACGGACTTCGGGTGGATGAGCTCACGGCCCGGTGGTCGGAGCGGCGGGAGCGGTCGGTGACACTGGTTGTGCAGTCGCCGCGTCTGGAGCTTGGCCTGCCGCCGCGGCCGCCTGGGCGATACTCAGAGCCGCTCGAGTTCACGCTCGAGGCGCATGGGTACGTCATCGGGCGGTGGGAGCACGTGGTCGAGTATGACGTTGCCCCGATCGACGAGGTTGTCGGGCCGGTGGACTCGCCGGAGATGCGGTCCGCGATCCGCGAGGCGTTGCACGTGGAGATGTCGGATCAAGGGTCGGCGACGCTGTTTACGCTCGTGTGCGATGCTCGGCCGGCCGGGCTCGGTCCGGTGCATCTCGCGGCCGAGGTCCTTATCGACGGGAAGGTGGCGGGTTCGCTGGCGTACGACGAGTTCGGTGTGCTGGCACCCCGATCCAAAGACGTCGGCCCGCACTATGTGCTCTCGACGAAGGAGGATCGGCGCGAGTTTGCGAGAGAGAGCATCACCCTCCGGATTACGGGGGATCAACGGGCCGCGGTCGAGGACTTTGACGCCGATCGGTACTGGTCGGGGACGATGGACGTGGCGTTGGCGGAGTTGATGCGGACTCCGGAACAACGGTGAGGCGCCGGTGCCCGGGGTCGGGCGCTTCGCCAGACCCCGGCCGTAGGTCAATGGACATGGGACCGCAAGCGGACCCGAACCCCGGGTCTGCCCAGAGCGGCCGACCCGGGGCACCCGCAGCAAGGGAGAGGGGGGCGTCGCCACTACCATCTGCCATGCTCGCGGCGGCGACGTGGGATTCCTGGGTGTGGTGGGGGATGGGGTGGACGCTGGCCGCGGGCGCGGCGGTGGTGCTGCTGCTGGCGCTGTTTCGGGATCGGGCCCGCGGGCGGCTGCGGTGCGGGCGGTGCTGGTACGACATGAGCGGGGCGGAGGAGCTCACCCCCCCCACGTGCCCCGAGTGCGGGCGCGTCGCGGCGGGCGAGCGTGCCCTGCGGCGGACGCGACGCCACTGGACGTGGGCAATCGCGGCGGTGGCGATCGGGCTCTTCGGGTGGCAGCTCACGGCCCCGCGGCGCGACGGCGAGGGGTGGACCCGGATCGTGCCCACGCGGGCGCTCAAGCTCGCGGCGCTGGTGACGAACGGGTGGGCGGAAGATCCGGTGCGGCCGATCATCTTCTCGCGAGAGATCGGGGGAAGTGCGACGGCGCTCGCGGCGTGGATGGAACTGACGATGGACGAGGCTGGGGCGTGGCGGGCGGTGCGGACGCGGGCGAAGTGGCCAAAGGGCGAGGTGGCGCGGGCGATGTTTGACGACGTGTCGGCGGCTACGCCGGTGACGGCGTTCTGGAGCCTGGTGGCCGCCCGACGAGACGACCCAGAATTGTCGATGGAGCGATTGCTGCACCCGCCGACGGCGCGGATCTCGCGGCTGACGTGGCGGCCCAACGACGGCGACGAGGAGATCGTGCTGGCGCTGCGCGGGTTGGGGCGCCATCGGGAGCGGATGGTCGTGAGCATCGAGTGCGACGGGTCGACGATCGGGCAGTGGAACGTCGACGTGGAATACGAGGTGGTGGCGTCGCTGAACGAAGCGGTGCGGCCGATGGATTCGCCGGAGCTGCGCGAGAAGATTCGGCGGTCGCTGCGGGCGCGCGAGTCGAGGTCGCCGGAGCGGGCGAGCTTCGACCTTGTGGCGGGCGAGAGCGTGGCGGGGCTTGGATCGCTGCATGTTCAGGGGGACGTGTTGTTGGACGGGCGGGTGGTGGGCAAGCTGGTGAACGGCGGCTTTGCGGTTGAACCTCTGTGGGCGCTGGGAGAGGGAGGGGCGGAGCCGGGCGTCGTGGTGGCGTTGTCGGGGGAGTTGCGCGAGTTCCCCTTCGATGCGGTGACGCTGCGGGTCACGGGGGATCAGCGGGCGGCGCTGCAGGACTTCTACGCGGAGGGGTATTGGTCGGGGACGATGGAGATTTCGTTGAAGGAGCTGTTGCGGCTGTGGGATAGGTGAGGGGGAGTGGGGGGTGGGGGTGGGTGACATGCTCAAGCCGCTCTGGGCGAATGCCATTCAGTTACGCGAGGCCGG
>CAZMCC010000125.1:0-8859 GCA_964564695.1 uncultured Phycisphaeraceae bacterium
CTCTCCGAGCCCCGTCATGCTTGACAACCAAGACAGTCGCTCTCCCTTCGCAAAGCCGAAGGGAGAGGGAGGCGACTAATTCGTCTCCCTCCGCGCCGTCCTCGGGCGCGGAATCCCAAACTTATCCATCCGACTCAGCAACGTGCTCGGATGCATATCCAGCCGCTCGGCGGCGCCCGACTCCCCGAACACCCGGTACCGGCACGACTCCAGCGCATGCATGATGTGCAGCCGCTGCAACTGCTCCATCGTCAGATCGAGCAGCACGTCGCGCGGCTGGGTGTTGGGGGCCACGCTGCCGCGCGTGCCCGGGAGCATGGCGCCGGCGGATCGCCCACCCGCGCCCGCGGGGCTCGCACCAACCGCATCGGCCCCCCCCACTCCCCCCACGCCGCCGGAGGGCGCCGGCGACTCCGGCAGCTCGATCTCAAGCTCCGGCCCGTCCGCCAGCAGCGTCGCCCGCTCCACGGCGTTCGCAAGCTCACGAATGTTGCCCGGCCACCGATACGCCATGACAACCCGCATCGACCGCTCGCTCACCGGCAGCACCGGACGCGCGAGTCGTTTCGCAACCTGCACATGCAGATACTCGACGAGCTCACGCAGGTCCTCACGCCGATCGCGCAACGGCGGCACATCGATGCGGAACACGTTGAGCCGGTAAAAGAGGTCCTCACGGAACATGCCGCGTTCGACACGCCTCGCAAGGTCCCGGTGCGTCGCGGCCACCACCCGCACATCCACCTTGATGCTCTCGCTCCCGCCGACCCGCTCGAAGATGCCCTCCTGCAAGACTCGCAGCAGCTTCGCCTGGGCCGCCAGCGGCAGCTCGGCCAGCTCGTCAAGAAACAGCGTCCCCGCGTCGGCCAGCTCGAACTTGCCCATGCGCCGCCGATCCGCCCCGGTGAACGCCCCGCGCTCGTGCCCGAACAGCTCGCTCTCGATGAGCGACTCCGGCAGCGCCGCGCAGTTCACGGCCACGAACGCCGCCCCGGCCCGCCGACTTTCCGCATGAATCGTCCGGGCGACAAGCTCCTTACCCGAGCCGGTCTCGCCCTGGATGAGCACAGTCGTGTCGCTCGAGGCGACGCGGGCCACCTGCTCCCGGACGCGGGCCAGGCCGTGCGAGGACCCGACCATCACCACCGGCCCGCCGGTCTCGACCAGTTCCTCCTGAATGCGCCGCAGGCGCTGGTGGGCCCGCTCGGTCTCAAGCAGCCGCTCCCGCAGGGCCGCGGCCTCGGCCTCGCTGGAAGCCCGCATCGAGGCGTCAACAAAGGTGAGCACGAGGTCCGGATCTGGCCGCCCGGCGGCCACCCGCCCGTCCGCCGTGATGTCCCAGATTGGCCGAGCCGTGCCCGCCCCCGCGCCGGCCCGGACCCCCTCAACTCCGAGCAGCACGACCCGGGAGACGCCGCCGGCGAGGCCGGTGACCAGGCGTTCGACGACCGGCACCCCGTCGCGGAACAACGCCATGAGCGGCGAAGCGTCACCAACGTCGGTCGGGAAGACGCGCCGGGCCGCGGCGTTCAGAGAGTGGATCTCCCACTTCGGACCCACGTTGAGGACGCCGCAACCGAGACGGTCGAGGAGCATAAAGTGCGACATGGTGCAATTGTACCGCGAAGTGCTATATGTCGCAAATATCACTGCGAAATGTCATAGAAATCGGCCACTTACGCGGCCGCGGCCCCCCGCAACCTCCGAGAAGCCTGAAACCGGACATGGCACGGCGTTCGCATATGGCAGTAGCGGTGGAGAGAGCCGTCGGGTATGTGGGCCGAGACGCTCACGTGCTCTGACCATACCAAACTTCGGGCGTTGTGTTGACGCCCAGAGGAACGTGGGTCGGGAGTGACGATGTGGGCTCGTCACTTTCGCCCCGTTCTTCTTTTTTGGACCACGAGGTCGGGTTGGGTGGGTTGGGGCGGGTCGTGCAGGGGCGCAGGGCAGAGGGGTCGAACCGGGGAGTTGAGGGGACGTATCGGGTAGACGAAAGAGTGTGGCCCGGCAGGCTGAGTGGCCCGCCGCAGCGCTGCCGGCTCACGGAGGAACGCGGCAGCGTTGAGACTTCATGACCACCTCCCCGACGTCCCGGCTTTCCGGGGCGCAAGGGCCGGCATGGGTGCGTTGCCAAAAGATCCCGGAGCGTTCGCCGATCACGTGGCGTCGCTGCTCACCCGGTTGTATCCGGGGCGGGCGGTGCAGCTGACGGGACCCCGCGAACTGGTGGTGGACGGCCGCCGGCTCGACCTCGACAACCTGCTGCGCCTGGTCCACAACGACCCCGAGCACGGGCGCGAGATCGTTGAGAACTACCTCGAACGGCTCTTCGCCGGCGAGCTGGTCACGCTCTCGAACGTCGACTTCGACTTCGCCCGCCCGCGGATCATGCCGCGGATCCAGCCCGAGACCATCTTCGATCACCTCAACCGCGAGCAGGTGGCCCACGTCCCGTTCGTCAACGGCACGGCCGTCGTGTTCGTGATCGACCTGCCCCAGATGACCGTGAGCGTGACGACCGAGCAGGCCGTCCGCTGGGGCGTCAGCTTCGACGACCTCGACGCCATCGCCCGCGAGAACCTGAACGAGTACTGCCCCGAACTCGAACTGCAGGTCGTGAGCAGCCGCGAGGGCGGCAAGGCGGCCATCGTCGCGCAGCAGGACGGCTACGACGCCGCCCGCCTGCTCATGAGCGGGCTGTACGAGCGGCTGGCGCCGCAACTGGGCGGCGACTTCCTGGTGGCGACGCCGTCGCGGGACATGTTCGTCGCGGTGAGCCCCAAGCCCAACGACTTCGTGCGCCGCATCCAGGGCCGAGTCAAGCAGGACTTCCGGCGCCTGCCATACCCGATCACGCACGAGTGGTTCTACGTGACGCGCGACGGGGTCGCAGGCACCGCGGCGTAGGAAACGCGATACATCGATAACGCGATACATCAAGGCACTCGCAATTGTGCCTTCATGTATCGCGTTATCGCGTTCCCCCGTCCACCCCATGCGGGGGACGCGTGGATGAAACGTGGCGCACGGGACTTGAAATCACCTTCATTTTGATCCCCGCGTGCGGCTTTCAGTCGCCCTTCACGGGGTGTTCATGTTGCGGTGGGATTGTTGTGTGTCGCCGTCGGGCACGAATCCCGTGTGGGCCATCGACAGCCCACCGAGCTCGGCGGTACGCCCACCTCGCACACAGGAGAACACGTCATGCGTAGAAATCGCCATTCGGATCGGGGAAATCAAGGGGGACGCGGCGACTACGGCGCCGACCAGTATGACCAGGGCGATTCGCGGGATTCCCGCGACGCGCAGAACCAATACGACTCCTCGTCGCAGCAGCTCGCTCAGCAGAACGAGCCGTGGGGTCAGGATCGGCGCGACGGCGGTTACGCCCAGAACGCCAACCGCGGATCGTCGGGCTTCGAGCAGACCGGCGATCGTCAGTACCAGTCCATGGGCAGCCAGTACGGCGGCCAGGGCCAGTGGGGCGGCGGCCAGCAGTACGGGCGTCAGGGGCAGTACGGCCAGAGCTCTCAGCAGGGCGGGCAGTACCAGCAGGGCGGCCAGTATGGCAGCGGCCAGGGCAATTACGGCAGCGGGCAGAGCAACTACGGGAACGCGGGGGGGAACGCCGGCGGCCAGTACGGCCAAGGCCAGAGCTACTCGCAGCCCTACGGCGGGCAGTACGCCACCGGCGGCTACGGCGAGGGTGAATACACCCCAGGCCCCAGCAGCGGTCCGTACACCGGCCGCCAGCAGCAACGCGGGTGGAACGAAGGCTCCGACAACTTCGGCCAGGGCGCGCGCGGCGAACGCTTGAACCAGGGGAACTACGGCCAGTCCAACTACGGCCAGAGCACCGGCGGCACCAACTACGCCGGCAGCAACTACGGCTCCACGCAGTGGGGCCAGCAGCGCGATACGGGCCGCGACAGCGGCCGCGGCAACACCGGCAGCTCCTTCGCCGCCTCCGGCGGATACGCCGGCGCAAGCGGCATGATGGATCAACCCGGGCGCGCCGGCGGCCAGCGCGGCAACGCCCCCAAGGGCTACAAGCGCTCCGACGACCGCATCCGCGAGGACCTCAGCGAGCGCCTGATGGACGAGGGCATCGACTGCGGCTGCGTCGAGATCCAGGTCAAGGACGGAGCGGTGTCGCTGACCGGCGACGTCCACCACCGCGCCGACAAGTTCCGCATCGAGAGCATCGCGTCGGAGATGTCGGGCGTCAGCGACGTCGACAACCAGCTCCGCCTCAAGAAGCACGACAGCAAGCCTTCCGATTCCGACTCGAGCGACCAGAGCACCGCGAGCGGCCCGAACCGCTCGACCAGCGGCTCTTCGTGGACGAGCGGATCGAGCGGCTCCGGCTCCAGCGGCTCAAGCGAGTCACGGACCGGTTCCACAGGCAGCGCCGGGACCTCGGGAGGGTCGAAGCGCTGATCGATCGGAACCGCCGCGCCGGTACAAGGCGGCGCAAGGCGATTCCACGCGAGTTCGCCGTTCCCGGGGTTAGCGCCCCGGGAAGGGCTTGGTGAAAAGGGGGGTTCCAGCGCCGCCTCACGGATCGGAATCGGAGCGCGGCGGAAAGGAGCTGTCCACATGGTGCTGAACACGGAATCGAGCGCGGAAAGGACGCCGTCGCGAAATCCACACGAGGCGGCCGAACGGTCGAGAGTGATCCCGGGATCTGCGGAGCAGGCGGCCCGCGACGTGCAGGCCGTGAGCCCCGAGGGGCGGCCCGCCGACCCAAACGCGGGTCCCGCGAAGCTGCGCGGCGAGCGCGTGATCGCGGCGCTGCTGGTGATCGCAATCGTGGCCGCGGCCTCGGTGTACTGGATCGGCTGGTTCGCCGGGATTGCGGCGCTCGTGGTGGGCGGAATGGCGTTGTTCTTCAACCCCGTGATGTTCGCCGCGGGCCAGCGGGCCGAGGACCGAGCGGAAGTGATCGAGCGGCGCGTCGGCGGGACCCCGGGCGGACCGGTGCATCCGTGAGACAAAGGGGCGGGGGGACGAACACGACGGAACGTGCAGGTGGACGGGGGTGCTTGGGCGCCGTCCAACAACGAAGACAAAACCCAACAGGAACCCATAGGAGAACCAGTATCATGAACAGCAAGAAGATGACAGCCGCAACCGCGGCGATGATCGTCATGGCCGGTTCGGCCGTCACGCTCGCGGCGTGGCAGAACCAGAACCAGCCGGCCCGGCCGGCGAACAACCCGCCCGCGACGACGACGAACCCCAACGCCGCCGTGCGCGTGAACACCGGGTACGCGGCGGACTACATGTGGGGCGGCAAGATTCTCGGCGCCGACATCGAGAACTGGAACGACGAGGACATCGGCGACGTCGACGACCTCGTGATCGACCGCGGGTCGGGCCAGATCACGCACGTCGTGGTCAAGAGCGGCTCGGTCCTCGGGATGGGCGGGCGGAGCGTGCTGATCCCCTTCCGCGAGTTCCAGTGGGACACCGCCCAGGATCGCCTGCTCCTGGGCTCCGACCGCATCAACAACTATCCGGTCTACACGCCTGAGAGCTGGAAGAGCCTGCGGACCGCCCCGCGACCGGCCGCGACCACGCGCGACGACAAGATGCGCCGCGGCACCGGTGACACCGGCGTGCAGCAGCCCATGCCCAGCCGCTCCACCGGCAGCGGCGTCGGCTCCAGCGCCACCGACCCGAGCAACCCGGTCACCAATCCCAACCCGGGCCCGCCGGAGAAGAACCCCGACGGCACGCTCAAGCCCAACAGCACGAACCGGACCAACACCGGCACGGGCTCAAGCACCCCGAGCAACACGGACCGCGACCCCAACCGCGAGCCGCGGGCCCAGGATTCCGGCGAGGGCGCCACACACGCGAACCCGAACGACCGCCATGACTGGGCCCGCAACACCGAGCCCCCCACCCCCCCCACTCTGGACGACTGGATGTGGGAACACTCGCATACACGTGCGAGCGACCCGTACGCCGGCCAGTGGACCGCGGGCGCCAAGCAGCGGATCGAGGGCGAAGTGAAGCGCGTCGACCGCCAGTTCGTGCCGGGCCAGGGCGAGCAGATCGTCCTCGAAGTGGCGGCCGCCGACGGGACGACGCGACGCGTGGCCGTGGGCCCGTCGTGGTACGTCACCGGCGGCGAGCAGACCTTCACCCGCGGCGACAAGGTGACGATCGACGCGATGCCCGTGTACGTCGCAACGTCGGCCCAGGTCAACGGCAAGAACTACCGCTTCCGTGAAGACAGCGGCAAGACCGCGTGGTCGAACGAGACGTTCAAGTCCGGCGACACCTCCTACTCCGCCCCCTACTTCCGCAACGTGCTCCTCAGCGAGCTCAAGGGCGCCAAGCTCGACTGCCGCGGCGTGGCCTGCGGCGAGGTCAACGACGTCATCCTCGAGATGAACAGCGGCATGGTCGCGTTCCTCTCGCTCGATCCCGACGACAACTTCCTGGGCATCGCCGACACCAAGCGGCTCGCGCCGTGGGGCGTCGCCTCGATCGGCGCCGACGGCAAGGTCCGCGTCGACACGACCAAGGAGATGATGACCAAGGCGATGACGACGCCTTCGGACCTGACCACGCTCAACCAGACCCAGGTTGACACCATCTACGGCGCCTACCAGGTCCAGCCGCGCGACTACGACCGCTGGCGCGACGACGCGTGGTACAACGACCGCTCCGACCGGCAGCGCGAGCGTGACCAGTGGCGCCGCAACCGCGACGCGGCCAACACGCCGAAGTAACTCGGATTCAGACGGCAGGTGAGAGAGATTTTTCACCAGCACGCGGGTCCGCCGGGGTTTCCTCGGCGGGCCCGTTGTGTTTTTTACACACGGCTTTGCGTCAAGACAACGAGCGGCACCTCGCCGATGGGGCGAGATCGTTGTTTCAGGCGCGATTCATGGTGCGCTCACGGGAAGGGCGCATTCTTTTAGAAGCCCAACGGAAACGGACGCACTGCCATGGCAACGACCAAGCACGAGACCAAGAAGCACGACGACCGGCGATCCGCGCACCGCGACGCCGACGACACGCCGACGGCGGAGTTCCCCACGCCGGCACGTAACCGCCCCGACCGCAAAGACACCAAGCCGGCGTCGCAGCGCGGCGGACGCACGATCGAAACGCCCGGCCAGCCGGGGCTCGAGAAAGAGCCGAACCGTGACAAGGCGGTCGGCCCGGGTGGACAGAGGATGACCTCGGGCACATCGGCGCCGGTGCGGGATGTCGAGGCGCCCGGCGTCGACAAGCCGGACGGGATCAACACCATCGATCCGATGGGGGAGACGAGGGCGGAGGACGAGAAGCTGCTCTAGAGGGTGCTGAGCGCCGAATAGTCGGCTGATAGCTGGAAGCTCAACGCCTCCCCTTCGCTTGGTCGGCTGGACGCCGCCCATGCATTTCCCCCTCCGCCCCCCCCACTCGTTGCTGAGGGGGATCTTGAGGAGCCGTCCTACGCTCGGCTCGTGATTCTGCTGATCGACAACTACGACAGCTTCACCTGGAACCTCGTGCAGCGGATCGGCGAGATCGATCCCTCGCGACGGCTCGAGGTGGTGCGCAACGACAAGATCACCGCCGCCCAGGCCGCGGCGATGAAGCCGACGCACGTGGTGATCTCGCCCGGGCCGTGCACGCCACGCGAGGCGGGGGTGTCTCGGGATGTCATCCGCGAACTCGGGGGCAAAGTGCCGATCCTGGGGGTGTGCCTGGGTCACCAGTGCATGGGAGACGTGCACGGGATGACCGTGACGCGCCACGTGCTGCCGGTGCACGGCAAGACCAGCCCGGTGATGCACGACGGCCGCGGCGTGTTTGAGGGGTTGAGCCGGCCGTTCGAGGCGACGAGGTATCACTCGCTCGTGGTGCTCGAGAACACGGTGGCGCCAGGATGGGAAGTGTCGGCGTGGACGGACGAGGCGATTGAAGGGGGAGGGACGCGAAGGGTGGTGATGGGGCTGCGCCGGGTGTGGGATGTCCCCGACGCGGCGCCGATGGAAGGTGTGCAGTTTCACCCCGAGAGCTTTCTGACGGTGGAGGGGCCGCGACTGCTGGGGAATTTCTTGAAGATGGGGGCTTAGGGACAGGTGGCATCAACCGCAAGTTGAGTCAGGCCGCGGCCCTATTCGGTGCCGCACGCCGGGGGACCGGTCGGGGGCGCGGTTCGTGTGATTCGGTCGATGAGCCAGCACATCCGCTGCGGGCCGGTGTCGGGGCGGGTGAGGTGGACGCGGATGTGCGGGGCCGTGGGGGAAGGCGGACGGAGATCGACGTAGGCGGTTCGGCCGTGCTGGGTGGGAGCGGAGCAGGTCGCGGCGCCTGGGGCGTCGAGGAGATCGGTGAGGGCTTGGAGGTCGGGCAGGGGGAGATCCGCGGGGGCGCGTTCGTCGTTGTCGTCGGCTTGATCGTGGGCGGCGGCGATGAAGTCGGGGAGATGGGGGCTGGCGGCGCGGGTGTCGTCGGAGAGGAAGGTGTGGAGCGTGGCGAGGCCCGAGTCGGGGGTTGGGGCGTCGTTGTCGGCGAGGGCGCGGGCGATGAGCGCGGCGACCTGCTCGGCGCGCAAGCGGCGGCTGGGGAGATGGCGGGCGCGGGGGCGGTGATTGCGCGGGGAATTCTCAGCGTCGGTTGTCGCGGGAGCATCGAAGTCCCCGAGCGGACTTCGATGGCACGTCGCGCGGATGAGGGTGGAGGCGGCGCGGCGGCGCTCGACGGGGTCGGTGGCGGAAGTGGTGAGGGATTCGAGGGCCTGGATCGCAGTGAGGCGGGCTTGGGAGGAGTGGATGCGGAGGCGGGTTTGGGTGAGGTCGTCGATGGCGTCGAGCTGGGCCTGGAAGTCGGGGGAGTTGCAGAGGG
>CAZMCC010000126.1:0-8697 GCA_964564695.1 uncultured Phycisphaeraceae bacterium
GGGGCCGGGGGCGGTACGAGGTGGCGGTGCGGGGCGGGTTGGCCGGAATCTGGGACTGGGACGTGCGCTCGGCGCGGGGGTATTCCTCGCCGCGGTTCAAGGGGCTGCTGGGGCACGACGAGGCGGAGTTCCTCGACGTGCTGGACTCGTGGGAGGGTCGGATTCATCCGGATGACCGGGCGAGCGTGGTGAGCGGGCTGGGGGAGCATCTGCGCGAGCGCCGGCCGTTCGACCGCGAGTTCCGGATGCGGACGCGCAGCGGGGAATACCGGTGGTTTCGCGCTCGCGGGCAGGCGGTGTGGAACGCGGCGGGCGTGGCGACGCGCATGGCCGGGTCGCTGACGGATATCACGGACCGGCGCACGGCCGAGCAGGCGGTGCGGGCGAGCGAGCAGCGGCTGTCGGCGCTGGTGGGGCGTGCGCCGGTGGGGATCGTGGTGTGGACGAGCGAGTTCACGGTGGCGGGGTGGAACCCGGCGGCGGAGCAGATCTTCGGCTACACGCAGGCGCAGGCGCTGGGGATGCCGGCGTGGCGGATCGTGCCGCCGGACGCGCGGGAGCAGGTGGGGCAGGTGTGGGAGTCGCTCATCACGGCGACGGGGGGGATGAACTCGACGAACAAGAACCTCCGCAGCGACGGGGCGGAGATCATGGTCGCGTGGTACAACGCGCCCTTGGTGAACGACGCGGGGGTCGTCACGGGCGTGGTGAGCGTGTGCGCGGACATGACCGAGACGCTGCGGGCCCAGGAGGCGCTGCGGGCGAGCGAGGAGCGGTACCGGCTGCTGTTCGACCGGAACCCGTGCCCGATGTGGGTGTACGAGATCAGCACGCTGCGGTTCCTTGACGTGAACGAAGCGGCGGTGGCGCACTACGGGTATTCGCGGGAGGAATTCCTCTCGATGACGATCAGCGACATCCGGCCGGACGCGGACGTGCCCGCGATGCAGGCGAAGCTCCGCGAGGCGCGCACGGGCGTGCGCCACGCGGGCGTGTGGCGCCACCTCAAGAAGAACAACGAGGTGATCGAGGCCGACGTTTCGAGCTACTCGATCGACTACGACGGGCGGGCGTCGCGGCTGGTGCTCGCGATCGACGTGACCGAACGGCGTGCGGCGGAGCGGAAGCTGCGCGAGAGCGAGGAGCGGTACCGCCTCGTGATGCGGGCGACGTTCGAGGCGGTGTACGACTGGAGCATCCGCGACGACGTGCTGACGTGGGGCGAGAACGCCGAGCGGGTGTTCAAGATGCACGAGGGCGAACTGGGGACGAACCTCGCGGGGTGGGAAGCACGGATCCACCCGGAGGACCGCCCCGAGATCAGCGAGAGCCTGCGCGAGATCATCCGCGGGCGGGCGACGAACTGGTCGAACCAGTACCGGTTCGCGCGGGGCGACGGGTCGTGGGCGATGATCTCCGACCGCGCGTACGTGGACCGCGACGAGACCGGGGCGGCCCGCCGGCTCATCGGCGCGATGCAGGACATCACCGAGCTGCACCGGGCCGAGGAGGCGCTGCGGGCGAGCGAGGCGAAGCTGCGCGAGGCGCAGCGGATCGCGCGCCTGGGCAACTGGGAGCTCGACGTCGCGACCAAGAAGCTGCGGTGGTCTCAGGAAGTTTTTGGGCTGTTCGCCCGCGACTCGAAGCGGGGCGAGCCGGGGTATGAGGAGGCCGTCGGGCTGTACTTGGCCGAGTCGCGCGACCGGCTGCGCCAGGCGATCGAGCGGGCCATCACCCGCGGCGAGGGCTCGGAGCACGACCTGGCGGTGAAGCTGCCCAGCGGACGGATCGTGTGGCAGCACGGCGTGATCCGGGCGATCAAGGGCCCGGGCGGGGTGGTGGAGCAGCTCGCGGGAACGGTGCAGGACATCACCGAGCGCAAGGCGGCCGAGGATGCGCTGCGGGCGAGCGAGGCGCGGACGTCGGCGGTGCTCGACGCGCTGCCGGACCTGATGTTCCGGATCGACCGGCGCGGGACGTACCTGTCGTACCACGCGCCCAACGAGGCGGACCTGATGGTGCCGCCGGAGCAGTTCCTGGGGAAGACGGCCCGCCAGGTGATGCCGTCGCGTCACGCGGACCAGTGCATGGAGAACCTGGAGCGGTGCCTGCGCTCGGGGGACATTCAGACGTACGAGTACGAGTACACGAACTCGAACGGGCGGACGCGGAGCTGGGAAGTGCGCATGGCGCCGTGCGGGTCGGACGAGGTGATGGCGCTGGTGCGCGACGTGACGGAGCGGCGCACGGCCGAGCGGCGCCAGTCGCTCATGCTCGCGGAGCTGGACCACCGGGTGAAGAACAACCTGGCGGCGGTGCTCTCGATCGCCGAGCAGACCATCCGCTCGTGCGAGACGATGGGGGACTTCAGCGAGACGTTCACGGGGCGCCTGCGGGCGATGGCGCGGATGCACGCGGCCCTGGCGCGGACGAAGTGGGAGGGGGCCCGGCTGGGCGACCTGATCCGCCCCGCGGTCGAGGCGTATGTGACGACCGCCGGGCCGACGATGGCGACGCAGGGCGAGGACGTGGTGCTGCCTTCGCGGGCGGCGCTGCCGGTGGCGATGGCGCTGCACGAACTGGCGACGAACGCGGCGAAGTACGGGGCGTTCTCGACTCAGGGAGGTCACGTGAACCTGAGCTGGGTGACGCAGACGGGGCCGACGGGGGACCGGGTGCTGCATGTGGTGTGGCAGGAGGCCGGGGGGCCGCCGGTGCGCACGCCGGACCGGCGCGGCTTCGGCAGCGAGCTGATCAAGGGCGGGATCGCGTACGAGCTGCGGGGGCACGTCGAGCTGCGGTTCGACGAGGAGGGGGTGCGGTGCGACATGAACATTCCGCTGGTGGACGACCCGCCCAACGCGCGGCTCGAGGGGCGGGGCGCGTAAGGCAAAGGCCGTACGCGGAGGACGTGGAGGGCGCGGAGGGACGCGGAGAAGGAGACGGAAGCGGTGTGGATACCGGCCGTGTGTCGGCGATTGTCCCCGGTGCACGGCCGCCATCCAAGACTTGCCGCCTTCTGCATTGCTCCGCGTTCCTCCGCGCTCTCCGCGCCCTCCGCGTACCTGCTTTGGGGCATTCCTTCGGTGCGCAGGCGGTCAGCCACGCTCGACGAGCGGCGGTGATCCGGATAACTTGCGATTGCCCCGGATGAGAAAGCGGGGAAGCGGTGAGGGCCGCGCGACGGGTTTGTCGAGGCATCCGTCGAGATCGTGAAACCGTTCGTCCGGAGCCCGCGTACAGAGCGGCCGAAAGTCAAAAAACAGCTTGAATTGCCGATCGAAACGCGGATCGGAAATCTGTTCGAATTCGTGGGATGAATTCTTGCACACCCGCGTGGGTGTGCTCTGATTGTCGCGTACGCGTCGCGGCCCGGTCGAATGGAGCCCGGCGGATACCCACCCGCCGATGCGAGCGCGAACGTGTTGAGCCCCGTCCGGCACTCTGATGCCGGGCCCGGCTCGAAGCGTGTTCAACGGTCCGCCGACGCGGGCCGGTGGGATTTCAAGGATCGCTGACTCGGGCATGGACGCCCGCGGCGCAAAGTCGAGAGTTCTTCTCGCGGCGGCTTCTTTCCGCCATCCTCTCGCGTGGTGTGCGCCGTTGTCTCTCGCAGGGTCACAGGGTGATGTTGGGAAGTTCCGCACCAAGGCGCCGCGACGCGCTGACATGGTCGCCGCGCCCTCACTTGAGGTGACCGCATGTTCCCCGCTCCTCGAATCCCGTACGAACTCCACAGCCACAACCACGGCGCCGGCGCAGATGCTGCCCACCGGCGCCGTTCGCACGCTCTTCGAGCCATCGCGCTGGCGATGCTCGTTCCCGTTGCCGGCGCGGCCGCGAATCCGGGTTTCACCTACTCGGACTTCGCGGCCCCGTCCGGCATGTCCACGCGCGGCGCGGCCGCCCTCGCGGACGGCGCGCTGCGGCTGACGCCCGCGTCGCCTCAGCTCTCGGGCGCGGCGTGGCACACCGCGAAGGTCCCCGTGGTCGCGGGGTTCACGTCCACCTTCGGCTTCCGCGCCTCGGGGATGGGCGGGTCCGGTGACGCCACCGGGCACGTCGGCGCCGACGGCTTCGCGTTCGTCATTCAGCCAGTTTCGTCGTCCGCGGTCGTGCTCGGTGCGAACGGGCGCGGAGGCAACATCGGCTACGCCACACTCCCCCGCGCCGTCGTCCTGGAGTTCGACACATGGTTCAACGCCGCATCGCCCCGCGAACCCAACGGTCATCACATCGCCCTGGTCAGCGGTGGGCTCGCACCCATCAACGCGGCCACCGACACCATCGACGTCGATTCCCTTGGTGAGAACATCGCCGACGGCGTCCTCCACGACATCACCGTCGAGTACGACGGTTCGACCCTTGACGTGATCGTCGACGACCACCTCGCCTTCAGCTCGCCCATCAACATCGGCGCCAAGCTCGGTCTTACCGATGGCCTCGCGTATGTCGGGTTCACGGCGGCCACCGGAGGAGGGTGGCAGAACCATGACATCACGCGCTGGCAATTTGTTTCGGTCCCGTCGCCCGGCGCGGCGGGGATGCTCGGACTTGGCGCCGCCGCCATGATGAGGCGGCGCCGGACCGCGTGAGTTTGGGCGCGGGCGGCGACGGAGGCGCCGCCCGTGCCCCGGTCCGATTCGGATGAACGCTTGATCTTTCGACTCCCAAGACCCCCACACCCCCGGCGCCTCGCTGGAGGGAGAGACGGGCGAGGTCGGTGTGCGTTCACCACCTAACTCGCCCACACGGTTCCCCGGGGCCGGTCCGAACAGTCGGACCGGCCCCGGACCGTTTTTCGACCGCGCACGGGGCGAGTGTGCCGATGGCAGTGGCAACACCCGCCCCACCGCCAAGTGTCGGAACGCACCCGGGCACAAACCCAACAATCCACGCGGACGTACCAGACCCGTGACCACGCCATCTTCATCTCCGGCTTCTTCGACTTCGGCCTCGACACCGGGGCGTCGCCGGACTCGCCCGTGGGGGCCGCTGATCGCGGCGGGCGTGCTGTTTGTCGCGCTGGCGGGGTACCTGCGCCTGGTCGAGCACACCACGCTGCCGGCGACGGCGACGGGGCCTGACGGGGCCGCGGCCGCCTCGGCGCTCCCGCCGATCACGGTCGACCGGCTCGTGCACGCGGCCAAGCTGGTGACGGTCGAGCTGGATGCGGCCGTGACGGCCGAGGCGACCGACGAGTCGTGGCGCGGGGACGTCGACGCGAAGGTGACGGTGCCGGTGCGCTATTCCTACGGCGTGGACCTCTCGGTGCTCGAGCCGGGGGACATCGCGTACACGCGCCTTCTGAACACCTACCGCGTGCGGGTGCCGGCGCCCAGGCGGTTGTCGATCGAGATCCGCCCGGACGCCGAGCTGTCGTCGACGGTCGAGCTGGGGTGGGCGCGGTTCCGGAGCCGTGCGGGGGAGCACTACCTGAACCTGGCGCGGCGCGGGCTCTACACGGCGGCCGCGCAGCACCGGCTCGATGCGCAGCAGCAGGAGTTCGTCGAACGGGCGACGCGAGAGCAGCTCGAGTCGCTCGTGCGTGCGATCGCGGGCCCGGACGTGGGGGTTTCGGTCAGCTTTGCGGAGACCGAGCAGTGACGAGACTCGCCCGTGTCCTGGGCGCGCTGGTCAAGGCCCGGTGGAGCGTGGCGCGGCTGGTGATCGCCGCGACGCTGATGTGGTATTTCGCCGCGGATTCGGGGGCGAGGCTCGCACGGCTGGCGCTCGCGAGCCTGCCCGACATCGATTACGCGGTCGAGGCCGAGAAGCTCCGCGAGATGGGGCAGTACGGCGAGGCGGTGGTCGTGCTGGACGCGGCGCTGGCCGAGTCGAGCCCCCCCAACCCGACCGACGCCGCGGCGAGTGCGCAGCGCGAACGCCTGATGGCGCAGCGGGCGAAGATCCAGGACGAGCAGGCGAGCTACCTGCGACGGGCGACCGAGGTCGCGTCGGGCGCGATCACCGGCTCGGGCGATTCGCTCGAGTCGCTCGTGGGCGCGGTCGCGGCCGATTTCTTCGTCGTGGGCGATATCCGCGACCTGGTGATCCAGTCGGCGCGCTATGTGCGCCAGGGCGAGGCCGACGAGCTCATCGTGGCCCTCTCGGCGCTGGGGATCGCGACGACCGTGGCCCCGCAGATCGACTGGGCCCCGGCGCTGTTCAAGGCCGCGCGCCGGGCCGGCTCGCTGAGCAAGGGGCTGGGGGATCAGATCGTGAAGCTCGTCAAGGCGGGCGATCGGACGCGCCTGGTGACGCTGATGGAAGACGCCGCGGGGATCGCGCGGCGTTCGAGTCCGGCGACCGCGACGCGGATCCTCAAGCACGCGGGGGACGCCGACGAGCTGGCGATGTTCGCCAGGTTCACGGAACGGACGGCATCGCGCGGCAAGTCGGGGGCGCTGGCGCTGGCCGTGACCGGCGAGGCCGGGGCCGATGTGCTGCGGGCGGCGGCACGGTCGGGGTCGCGACTGGGCGTTGAGGCGGCGGACGACCTGGTGCTGGCGGCCGCGAAGAAGGGGCCGGCGGGGGCGGCGCTCTTGTCGAGCAAGCTCGGGGTGCGCCTGCTGCGCCCGCACATGCTCGTGGGGCTCGCGAAGGGGTTCACGAAGGGGACGCTGCCGGACGCGGCGGCGAAGGCTCTCGCGCGGCTCGATCCGTACGGGTGGATCGTGCTGCCGGCGATTGCGGCGTGGACGCTGCTGGAACTGGTGTGGTTGGGGCGGAGGGTGGGGGGGGCGTGGAAGGCGGTGGGGTAAGAGCCGGAAGCGCTAGCGCCCGGCCACGGCGATGGTCGTTTGCGCAGGGGTCGTCGCCGTGGCCCGTCGCTAGCGCTCTGGGCTCTTATCGTCCTACCCTCTGCGGTCCTCCATGGCTTGACGGGCATGTCACACCATCAAGGAGGAGCCTCATGCACAAGCACATGACAAGTGAAGAGTTCGAGTTCGAGAGGTTCGAGGATGGCCCGAGCGGCAACGACTGGATTCACCAGTAAGCGCCGGCGCGGGTTCCCCTCCGAGACGAAGGTCAAGCGAGGTTCGCGCGGCGTGAACACGCCGGTGGGCTTCAAGGACTTCGTCGAGAAGCTGGGACGCCGGGACCTGTGCCCGTGCGGATCCGGGAGGGTGTTTCAAGGCGTGCTGCCTGAAAGCGGGCCGGTTTAGACGGCTCCAACCGTGATGAGTACACGCGGTAGGCGGCGAGGGCGATCGAATACCAACAACAAAGGGGCCGGGCGATTTGCCCGGCCCCGGTGTGTTTTTGACGGCCGCGTTTGGGAATTCCGAGCAGGACTTCACTCGCTTGCGCTCGCGTCTCTTATACGGACACCGTCTTGCGGCTCTCGTTCAGCAACCGGCGGAGCACCGTGTGCAGCACACCGCCATTGCGGTAGTACTCGGCCTCGACCGGGGTGTCGATGCGGCACTTGGCGGTGAAGGTCTTCTTCGTGCCGGCGGCGTCGGTTGCGGTGACCTTCACGTCGCAGCGCGGCTCGATGAGGCCTTCGGCGCTGGTCGGGACGTCGATGTCGAAGGTTTCCTCGCCGGTGAGGCCGAGGGTGGCCGCGGTCTGCCCTTCGGGGAAGCACAGCGGCAGCACGCCCATGCCAACGAGGTTGCTGCGGTGGATGCGCTCGAAGCTCTCGCTGATGACGGCGCGGCAGCCCAGCAGCAGCGTGCCCTTCGCGGCCCAGTCGCGGCTGGAGCCCATGCCGTAGTCCTTGCCGGCGAGGACGACCAGCGGGGTCCCCCCAGCGCCGTCCTTCTTGTAGTTCATCGCCGCGGTGTAGATGTAGTCGAGCTTGCCTCCGCCGGCCTTGCTCATGTCGCGGGTCCAGCCGCCTTCCTTGATCTTGCCCGTTGCCGGATCTACCGCGAGCTTGTTCTTGACGCGGACGTTGGCGAAGGTGCCGCGGGTCATGACGCGGTCGTTGCCGCGACGGCTGCCGTAGGAGTTGAAGTCGCGCTTGGGGACGCCCAGGGACTTGAGGTAGTCGCCCGCGGGGCTCGCCTCGGCGATGTCGCCGGCGGGGGAGATGTGGTCGGTGGTGACGCTGTCGCCGACGTAGACGAGGACCTTGGCGCCCTTGATGGCGGCGACCTTGGCGGGTTTCTCGCCCATCTCGGAGAAGTACGGCGGGTTCTGGATGTAGGTGCTCTTGTCGCTCCAGCCGTACTGCTCGCTGCGGCTGACGGGGACCTTGTTCCACATCTCGTTGCCGGTGAAGACGTTGGCGTACTGCTCCTTGAACTGCTGGGGCGTGACGCCGAGGGTCTTGGCGTCCTGGACTTCCTTCCAGGTGGGCCAGACGTCCTTGAGGTAGACGGGCTTGCCGTCCTTGCCCATGCCGAGGGGCTCGGTCGCGAGGTCGATCGCGACGCTGCCGGCGATCGCGTAGGCCACGCACAGCGGGGGGCTGGCGAGGTAGTTGGCCTTGACGTTCGGGTGCACGCGCCCCTCGAAGTTGCGGTTGCCGCTGAGGACGCTCGCGACGACGAGGTCGCCGGACTTGATCGCGGCCTCGACGGGCTCGGGCAGCGGGCCGGAGTTGCCGATGCAGGTCGTGCAGCCGTAACCCACCGTGTGGAATCCGAGGGCCTCGAGGTCCTTCGTGAGGCCGGCCTTGTTGAAGTACTCGGTGACGACCTTGCTGCCGGGGGCGAGGCTGGTCTTCACCCAGGGCTTGCGGGT
>CAZMCC010000127.1:0-8650 GCA_964564695.1 uncultured Phycisphaeraceae bacterium
GCCGCGCACGGAAGTCGCTCGATATGGTGGAATCTGTGTGAAACACTACACTAGCGCCCTGCCACGGGTGCCCCCGTTTCGCTGAAATCCCAGGCCAATCGGCCCCCTCCCGGAACCGTGCGCCCTCATCCGCGTCAGATTCCACTGGAGGCCCCATGCGCACACCCCGAATCGCGGCCCTCACCGCCGCCCTCACGCTCACGGCCTTCGCCCTCACCCTCCTCGCCACCGCACCGCGGCAAGCCGCGCAGGAAGGCCCGTCCATCCCGCAGCTCCGCGCCCGCGACACCGGCACCACGCTCCTGCTCACCTACTCACGCACCTCCCCCACCGCTCCCCAGAAAACCACCGAAACCCCCGGCCTCGTCTTCGCTCTCTGGGACGACGGCTGGGCACTCGCCCGCCGCGACCTCCGCGCCGACCACGGCCAGTTCGTCGCCCTCCGCTTCCCCAAGGACGCCCTCGACCGCATGCGAGCCGCCATCGCCAAAAGCGGCGTCGAATCCCCCGACCTCCAGGGCCTGGGCATGATGCCCGACCAGCCCTTCGCGACGCTCAAGGTCCGCACCGCCGCCGGCGTCCGCACCCTCGTGTGGGACGAGCACCTCACCCCCGCCCTCACCGAAGCCCCCGACCGCCGCGCCTCGCTCGCCATGTGGACCGCCTGCACCTCCATCGTGCTGAGCGAAACCCCCGAGGAAATCCTCAACGAGCGCACCGCCCTCAAACTCCGCATCTTCCGCGGCCTCAACCCCCTCAAGCCCGAAGAGTGGCCTCAATAAGAGCCGGAAGCGGCAGCGCCCGGCCACGGGCGCTCCCGTTTCAGCGACATCTCCGGACCAACGGCCGCCGCCGTGGCCCGTCGCTTCCGCTCCGGACTCTTATCGCTCAATACACCACATTCGCCGTCGGATCCGTCGACCCCACCCCCGCTCCACCGGTGCTCCCGTTGATCGCCCCGCTGTTGGGCGCCGTCACGATCACCCCCACCTTGTTGTTCGCGACGATGACGAAGTTCGTGGCGTTCCCAGTCGCCAGATTGCGAACGACGAGGTTGTTCGGCGCGTCGACCAGGATACCCCGGTTGCCGAACGACACCGTGTTCGACTCGACGACGCAGCTGCTCCCCGTGATGTGGACGTTCGCGCCGCCGTTGATGTTGCAGGTGTTGAACATGACGCGGGCCTCAGACGCGGCGTTGATCCCGTCCAGCACGTTGAACACCACCGTGCACCGCTCGACCGTCGCCGGGGAGACGCCGTCGAGGCTGGTGACCTGGATGCCGTGCTGCTGGTTGCGTGACGACTCGCACTGGCTGAAGACGCAGCCCGAGTCGAGCACGCTCTGCGCATACGCCTGGAATCCGGAGCCGAGGTTGTCCTTGCTGGCGCACCCGATGAACACGCCGTGGCCCAGCTGCGCGAAGCCGTTGAAGCCGTTGGCGCTGGCGACGCAGTTCGTGACGCTCGCGCCCGCGAGCAGCGAGAACCCGTTGTCGCCGTTGCCGACCGACGAGCACCCCTCGACGACGCTGTTCGACCCGACCCCGGTGACCACCCCGGCCACGATCCCGTTCTGGCCGTTGCCCAGCGACTGGCACGACCTGATCGTCCCCATCTCCGTGACCCAGATCCCGTTGAGCCCGTTCGTCACCGCCGTGCACCCCTCGACGAGGGCGGTCTTCTCGATGAAGATGCCGTGCCCGACGTTGTCGCGCGTGTGAACCCCCACCACGCGGAGTCCGTCCGCGACCCCGCCCGTCAGCGCGATCCCGTCCCCGCCGAACCCCTGCACCGACCCGTTCATGATCGTGATGCTGATCGCGAACGCGGTGCTCCTGATCCCGCTGAACGGCCCCGGCGCCGTGCACAGCACCGTGAACCCGTTGAGGTCGAGCGTCACGTTCTGCGCCGCGATCTCGATCCCCATCATTTTCGGCGAATCGCAGACGACGTTCCCCGTCAGGTAATACGACCCGCTCTGCGTGATCCTGAAGAAGCTGTCGTCGTCCCCCGGCGTGTTCGTCGCATTCACCGCCGCCCGCGGCTCGACCTCCGCCAGCGGCTTGGCCGTCGGCGCGATCGGCCCCGCCGGCGGATTCAGCGGACCCGCGAGGGCCCCCGCGGCAACAACGCTCGACAGAACAATGACGCACCAGTGGGCAGATCGCATGGCTCTCTCCATCCGCCACCCCTCACCGACGCATGTTTACCTTACAGCACGGCCCCGCGAAGGCAACGCAACACACCTGCGCCGGCGACTTAAGTGAGCTGCGCGCGAAGTTGGGGGGTTGCCGTCGCCGGCAAGAACCGCCACAACGGCGCGAGCCCTGGCCCCTAGTCCCTGGCCCCTGACCCCTACTTCTCGATCACCTTCCCCGTCCCCTTCGTGATCTCGCCGATCGTCCACACCGTCTCCCCCATCTTCGTGAGCTGCTCGGCCACGCTGTCCGCGAACGCCGGCTTCACGATCACGCAGTACCCCACACCCATGTTGAACACGCGCCGCATCTCCGCGTCCTCGACGCCGCCGTGCCCCTGCAGGAACGTGAACACCGACGGCACCGGCCACGCCTTCGTGTCGATCACGGCGTCGACCCTCGGGTTCAGCGCCCGCTCGAGGTTCCCCGCCAGCCCCGACCCGGTGATGTTCGCCATCCCCGCGATGACCATCTTCACGCGATACGCCCGCAGCAGCTTCACGATCGACTCGGCGTAGATGCGCGTGGGGGTGAGGAGGACCTTGCCAAGGGTGGCGCCTTGCGGTGGGGTGGGGGTGCCCGGGGTCGCCGGCTTTGCGGTGACCCCGGCTGAACGCCCGCCGCGCGCTGGCGCCTTCGTGGTTCCGTTGGTCCCCGCGTGCGCCGACGCCTTCCCCCGAGCTCGCGCTCGGGGCTCGTTCAATGCGGGCGCGGGGGGGGCCAGCTCCGGATACACCTTCTTCAGATCAAGCCCCGCGTGCTTCACGACCTTGCGCACCAGCGAGTACCCGTTCGAGTGAATCCCGCTCGACGCAACCCCCAGCACCACGTCCTTCTTCTCCACGCGCACTGGATTGATCGCCCGCTTCAGCTCCACCACCCCCACCGCGAACCCCGCCAGATCAAACTCCCCCGGCGCATAAATGTCCGGCATCTCCGCCGTCTCGCCCCCCAAGAGCGCACACCCCGCCTGCCTGCACCCTTCCGCCACACCCCGCACGATCTGGTCGAGCATCCCCCGCTCCACCTTCGACACCGCGATGTAGTCCAGGAAGAACAGCGGCTCCGCCCCCTGCACGATCATGTCGTTGATCGACATCGCCACGAGGTCGATCCCGACCGTCGAGTAATCCCCCGCCTCGCTCGCCAGCTTCACCTTCGTCCCCACGCCGTCCGTGCACGCCACCAGCACCGGGTCCTTGTAGTTCCGCTTGAACAGCCGCTCGTTGTAATCCAGCCGGAACAGCCCCGCGAACCCCCCGGGATTATCAATCACCCGCGGCGTGTACGTCCTTCTCAAAAGCCCCGACAGCGACTCCGTAAACGTGTCCTTCCCCTCAAGGTCCACGCCCGCACTCGCATACGTCAACCCGTTCTTCGCCATGCCCGCAGGATAGGAACCGCGCTCCCGGGAAGAAGATTCACCACGGAGGACACGGAGAACACGGAGAAAGGCAGGAGAAAGGCATGGATCTGATCAGGAGCAAGGCCCGCATTCTCTCCACTCCTGCATCATCTCCGTGTCCTCCGTGCCCTCCGTGGTGAACGGCTTCTGTCTTCTCTACGGCCGCGGAAACCTCTTCCTCACCTTCTCCGCCGCCGCCTTCGCCGCCTCCCGCTCCGCCGCCGGCCGTTCCCCGTCATCCGCCGCCGCCTCCAGCGCCATCGCCAGCACCTCCCCGCTCCGCACCCGCCTCGTGTTCACCAGGTCGATCAGCCGCATGAACGCCTCCCCGCGCGTCTCGGTCACTCGCGCCGCGACCAGGTCGTCCACGCTCGCCCCGGCCGACGCGAGCACCCCGAACGCCGTCTTCATCGCCCGCGTGTCCCCCGTCACCGCTTCCTCGAGGATCTGCGGGTACAGCGCCCGCACATCCACCTCTTTGCTCGCGGGCGCGGCCGACATCAGCGCCTGCCGCCCCTCCGACGTCGTCTTCGCAAACGTCTCCTTGAGCAGCCCCGCGTGCTTGTGCCCATCGTTGAGCAGCGCCGCCGCGGCCGAATACAGCTCGTTGGCCATCACGCTCTCCCGCAGCGCCTTGGCCACCGTGTCCCGCGCCCACGCATGGTCAGGCACGAACCGGTGCAGCGCCCGCAGCGCCGGCTCGCGCGCCTGCCCCTCCAGCGCCACCGTGCAGAGCGGCTGGTAGAACCGCTCGTCGATGTCCGTCCGGTACAGCACCGCCTCGACCGCCATCCCCTGGTACCCAAGCTCCGGCTGCTTGATGAGCTTGAGCAGGTCGTCGCGCCCCGAATCACTCAACGGCCACTGCGCAAACGAATACGACAACACCACGCTCGGGTGCGTCCCCGACTGCATCATCGCCGCCCGGACCATCGCCGGCGTCGCCCCCGGCGTCATCGCCGCGAGCGCGGGATTCGCCGAGGTGTTGTTGCGCAGGAGCCACCACATGGCCGTGTCCATCACGCGCTTCTGCCGCTCGTGCGTCGTCGCCGCCGAGACCACTTCCGTGAACGCCGCGTTCGGATCGCTCGCGTACACCCACAGCTCCACCTTCAGCCACATCGGCAGCAGGCCGAACCCGTCACGCTTGAGCGACGGCCACCCCCCCATCACCGCCCCCGCCGCGACGACCAGCGCCCCGAGCGTGGCAAACCACCAGCGCCGCCGCGTGCGGAACAGCCGCGACTCTTCCTTGGCCGTCTTCCCGCACTCCGGGCACGTGAGCCCCGGAGTCGCCGAGAGGTCGAACCAGCACTTCGTGCACCGCCGCCGCGTGTGCCCGCGCCCGAACCGGTCGCCCCACAGCGCCATCAGCACCACCGCGCCCCCCGCGGCACTCAGCACGCTCCCCGACAGCAGATAGACGACCCCGATCCAGTTCATGCGACTTCCTCGCAGCGCCACTTTGGTGCCGCACTCCGACGGGAGCAAGCCTGGTCAGCGTATTCCGTTCGCATGGGCTATCCTCGCCGCGGCATGAACGATATGGATCCGGTGGCCGAACTCATCAATCGGATCGACCTCTTCATTGCGGAGGAGGGGACAACCGCCGCTGGCATGCTGCCCCCTCTCATCTCCGACAAGATCCGCATAGTCATGGGCGATCCACGCCGCTTGAGCTATCCCGCTGCATTGGCGTTGCTCTTGGCGTATGGAACCGTTTCACCCACGCCGCTCGACCTCACGCAGGCCCCGCGAGGCGCGCGTGTCGCCGCAGTCAAGCTCGCCGAATCGCTCCAGGCTCGATTCATCCCGACTGTGAAGGACGCATTCCAGAACATCGGCAAGAACACAAAAAATCTGCTACGGGGCAATTTCGTCGAGTTTGAAGGCGTGCTCCAGTGGGCATCCACCGCGCCGCGCGGGCAATTAAGCGCCGCTCTAGATCTCGCGGCCAGTGCGCTCGCATCGATGGCTCGCCCAGTGTTCCCGATGCCAGAGTTGTCCCAACACAAGCTTACATTCGCCCGATTCATGGCGATCGTCGATGAGATGCTCGCCGTTCCATCGGAGGGCGCCCATGAGCAGTTTGCCTTTGCGGCGACGTTGGAGGCGCTCGTCACTCAAAGCGATCCCGCCCTGCGAGTAGACACCAAGCGGCTCAACGCTCCGGACCAATCCACAAAGCGCCCCGGCGACGTTCAGTTGTGCATGGGCGGCAGGCTGATGGAGGCGTATGAGATCACCGCAAACAACTGGGCAACCAAGCTCCCGGGCGCTGAGCAGGCGATTCGTGCGTTCGACCTCCCTCGAGTGACGATCGTCGCGAGTGGCGCCACGCCCGCTGACGCCGAACTGGCACGCCTTGCAGGCTCAACGGTGGATATCTCAGTTCTCGGCCTGCGCGAGACAGTCGCCGTCATGGCCGCAGCGCTCGACAAAGCGCACCGACTGCACGCCCTTCGGCGCTTGCACGAACTTCTTGATCGCAACCAACCACGCGTCGAACGGACGAACAGCTATGTCGCGCTGCTCAATCGCCATGACGTGCGCCCCTGAGGGCCGCGTACAACGCGTGCCCTATTGCCTTTGCGAGTAGCGGCGGCACAGCGTTGCCAACCTGCTTGTACTGGGACGATCGTGACCCTGCGAAAAGTACCCCAGCCGGAAACGTTTGCAATGCCGCCGACTCCGCCACAGTCAGGCGACGAGCACCCGGCAGTTTGCCGGCGCGCGGCTTGCCGCCCGCAACCAAATGCGCGTGGTAGATCGGAACTGCCCCCAGAATGTCGAAGAAGTGGGTCTTGTTCCCGCCAGCGGACGCCAAAATTGTCGGGGCGGGAGCGGCCAGGTTGATCGGCCTCCCGCCTCCATTGAACAACTGCCCATCGAACGGGCTCGGCCGGAGATCAGGGCGCTTCGCGTAAAAGACCGCTGAACGATTGGGTTCGCCGATTGGGCACTCGGCAGCCACTACCGCACCAGCGGGCACATGGGGGCGTGGACAGCCGCGGCCATGCGTCGGCGCAGGGAAGAGAAACGCCCCCTTTCGGAGACCTACAAGAAACCCCCGTCGGCGGCGTTGAGGGACGCCAAAGTCTGGGGCGTACAAGACTTCTGAATGCACCAAGTAGCCTGATGCTGTCAACTGATCAACGACACGCTCCAAGTACGGACGGTGCGTGCCGCCGAACAGGCCGGGGACGTTCTCCATCAGAAACGCCTGCGGCTTTGCCTCAGTCACCGCCCGCACGAACTGAGGCACCATGTCGCGAACGTCGCTCTCGGCTAGCCCCTTGCCTCCGGAGGAGAACGGCTGGCACGGCGGTCCCCCGGCAATCAAATCAACTCCCTCGTACCGCCGGAAATTGATGCCTGCGATATCACGTTCTTGCATTGATGCCGTCGGGAAAAGCCCGCGATAGGTCTCGCAGCAATCGGGCTCCAACTCGATCGCTGCGACGGAACGAAATCCAGCGGCGTCAAGCCCGAGCGAGAGCCCGCCGGCGCCGGCAAACAAGTCGATAGCATCGAACCGATGCGCCCGGGATTTCGCAGAGGCTGCGGCCTTGGGCCATGAGCCGATGTCAACGCTCGCGGCTGGCAGGGGGAAATCGAGTTTCGGGTCAACGCGTCGCATCGCTTCTATCCTATCGGAAATGCCCGACCGTGTCACAAAGCAAACTCGATCTCGAATCATGTCGGCTATCCGCTCGACCGGCGGCCAATCGACCGAGAGGGCATTTGAGTCCACCCTCCGGGCACACAAGATCGTTGGCTGGCGACGGCAAGCCAAAGGTCTTCCCGGCACGCCAGACTTCGTTTTTCCGAGAGATCGGCTCGCTGTTTTCATTGACGGGTGTTTTTGGCACGGCTGTCGGCGCTGCCGCTCCGGCCATTCCCGTCGTCGAAATACTGGCTGCACAAGCTTGCTCGCAACCTCCGACGAGACCGACGATCATCTCGCCAATTGAATCGGCTTGGCTGGAGCGTACTTCGGATACGCGAGCACTCTCTTCGCCATACCGAGCGTGTCGCAGCACGAGTGGTGCGTGCCCGTGAGCTCGCCGCCGCGCGCCCGAGCCCACCCGTCCGAAAATCCCGCCAGCACGCCCTCGCAGCCAAGTCAGATCAGAAAGCTCAGGGGCGAGCTGTCCGAGACGACCAGCATCAGGCCGTCTTCCCCAGAAGCCGATCACGGGTACGCCGATCGGCATCCAGGTCTTCCTGCGTGTAGTTCAGCCCCACCTTCCGGTCCGCCAGCCACCGGTTCACAAGCCAGCGGTCCTCGATGCCGATGAGCGCCCCCACCTCCGCCGCACTGAGCTTGCCGGAGCGATACCCCTCGACGGCCAGAGCCTCCAGCGCCGCTCGGTCAAGGTTCGCCCCCCACGCCTCACGGAGTGTGCTCTCCAGGTCCGCAGGAATGTTGATCCTGATGGTCATGTGGCTTCTCCGATTTTAGCACAAATGCCCGACATGAACAGCGTGTTCGGCAGGTTTCGCTGGACGTGCGCCCCCACTGCCCCCCCGCCCCCCCCCCCACCCCCCGCCGCCCCCCCTCCCTACTATCCTCCACCCCAACCAACCAACTCCGGAGCCGATAGCCCCATGAATCGCCTGTTCACCTCTGAATCCGTCTCGATGGGCCACCCCGACAAGGTCGCCGACCAGATCTCCGACGCCGTGCTCGACGCGATGCTCGCGGATGACCCGCACTCGCGCGTCGCCTGCGAGACGATGGTCGCCACCGGCCTCGTCGTCGTCGCCGGCGAAGTCACCACCCGCACCTACGTCTACATCCCCGAGCTCGTCCGGCGCACCGTCCGCGAGATCGGCTACACCTCCGGCGACATGCGCTTCGACGCCGAGTCCTACGCCGTCCTCGTCGCGCTCAACAAGCAGTCCCCCGACATCCCCATGGGCGTCCACCGCGAGGGCGCCGGCCACCCGGGCCTGAAGTTCGGCCTCCCCCGCCAGGACCCCCCCCGGTTCACGCCACTCGCCCACCCGCCCCCCCACCAGACCCGCCGAGCCCACGGCAC
>CAZMCC010000128.1:0-8602 GCA_964564695.1 uncultured Phycisphaeraceae bacterium
CACCCGATGGGTATGAAGACCTGTTGCTCCAACCGGAGTGTTGCACACTTCGGTGGGTACCTGCAAGTCCCATCAAGGAGCAACAGGCATGAACAGCGTACCGGTGTTCGTCGGATTGGACTACCACAGCAAGTCGGTTCAGGTGTGCGTGATGGACGCGAACCAGCGGGTGTTGATCAATCGGCGGTGCGGCAACAGCGTGCTCGAGGTTGCCGGCGTGATCGGCTCGTTGGGCACGCCCACGCGGGCGGCGATCGAGGCCTGCTGCGGGGCCGCGGACTTCGCCGAGGATCTGGCTTCCCACTCGGGGTGGAACATCGCGCTGGCGCACCCCGGGTACGTGGCGCGGATGAAGGGCAACCCCGACAAGACCGACTTCTCCGACGCGAGGATGCTCGCCGATCTGTGCCGCGTCGGGATGGTGCCCAGGGTCTGGCTCGCGCCCGAGTCGATCCGGGAACTGCGGGTCTTGGTCCGCTTCCGGTTCGATCAGGTGCGTCGACGCACCGCGGTGAAGATGCGGGTCGCGGCCATGCTGCGCGAGCAGCGCATCGCCGAGCCCGCCGGCGGGCGATGGACCAGGCGCTGGCTGGAATGGCTGCGATCGACCACCGACCTCAGCGTGCAGGGCCGATGGGTCGTCGAGCAGCACCTGGCGGAGCTGGCGGGCATCGAGGGGCGGATCCACGCCGTGGAGCGGCAGTTGGAGGAGGCCACGGCCCGGGACCCCGTCGTGGCCCGTCTCCGGGAGATCACCGGCATCGGGCCGGTCACGGCCTGGACGATGCGGGCGATCATCGGGCGGTTCGATCGGTTCGCCACCGGCAAGCAGCTCGCGCGGTTCTGCGCACTGACCCCCAAGAACTGTTCCAGCGGGCAGCGTCAGGCCGACGCCGGCCTGATCAAGGCCGGCGACCCCTCGCTCAAGTGCGTGCTCATCCAGGCGGCCCAGCGTCTGCGGCTGCACGACCCCCGATGGCGCGGGCTGTACGAACGCCTGCGCGACAACGGCAAGCCGGTGTGCCTGGCGATCGCCGCCGTCGCCAACCGCTGGGTGCGCTCGCTGCATCACCAGCTGAAGGAGGTGGCCGCGGCCTGAGTCGACGCCAATCGAGAGCAACGAAGGAACTTCCGCGTCGCGGCGTCCCGCGCAGGACCGGTGAGCTCGGGTAGCCACATGGGCCCACCACGGCTCGTCACCCGATCGGGCAGCCGGCCCTGTCTCGGATGCACCCCACATGGGCTCAGGCCTCACCGGCCAACGCTCGGATAGACGAATGGGGACGCCACGACTCGGACTTGACTTCGGCCGGGTCTTCATAGACGTGGCTACAGCCCTGCGCCCCTTCGGGGCGAAGATCGGAGCTGACGATCAGTTCCCCGGCCATCCCGCCTTCAGGAACTTGCCGTTGCGGGAGATCACCTCGCCGTCGACGATCACTTCGCCGCCGGGGTTGGTCGCGTGCTGGCGGAGGTCGCAGACCATGTCCCAGTGCAGGCCCGACTCGTTCGAGTTGCCGCTCTCGGGGTATCCCGCGCCGACGGCGGCGTGGAACGTGCCGCCGATCTTCTCGTCAAACAACGTGTTCCGCGAGAACTGCTTGATCGCGTAGTTCGTGCCCAGCGCGATCTCGCCGAGGGTGCGGGCGCCGGCGTCCTGATCGAGCATCTTGATGAGGAAGGCCTCGTTCTTGACGGCGCTGGCGTCGACGACGCGCCCGTCGGCGAACTTGAGCCGGGTTCCGACGACCTCGTTCCCGTCGTGCACGGCCGGGAACGAGTAATTCACATGTCCCTCGACGCCCTTGGGGCCGGCGAAGACCTCGCCGTCGGGGAAGTTGCTCTCGCCGGCGCAGTTGATCCAGGTGGAGCCGTCGACGCTGACGCGCAGGTCGGTGCCGTCGTGGGCGTTGTGGGGCGGGACGACGAAGCGGATCTCCTTCGAGCCCTGGAGTCGCTTGCGGAGGTGCTCCTGGGTATCGCGGATGGCCTTCCAGCCGGCGACCGGGTCGGGCGTGTCGAGCAGGCCCGCGGAGAAGACGAAGTCCTCGTACTGGCGGAGCGACATCTCGGCTTCCTGGGCGGAGGCCATGGTGGGGAACTGGGTGCCGCACCAGCGGAGCTCGTGCTTGCTCTCGCGCTCCATGAAGATCTTGCGGACCGGGCGGAGGGCGGCCTGCTGGCGAGCGATCTTGGCGGGCTCGACGCGGCTGAGATACCGCGTGTTCACCTCGGACCAGAGGCCGATATGCACGTCGATCTTCCCGACGCGCTCGAGGTCCAGCGGCGAGATAAACCCGAGCTGCTCGTCGGTGCCGGTCGTGAGCAGGGCCTCGTGCAGGGCCTCGCACTTGGGCGTCCAGAACGGATGGCCGCCGGCGCGGAGGACTGACCTATAGACCGCTTCGATCAGAGGCAGCGCCACGGGCTCGGCGTGGATGTTGACGAGGTCGCCCTTGCGGACACTGGTGGAGTAGCCGGTGAGGACGTCGGCGAGTCGGTCGAGGCGGGGGTCGGGCATGAAGCAAGGGTAGCGATAGTGGCACAGGCGTCCCGCCTGTGTGATGGGACACCTGATGTGGTTTCGGGGTGCGGCAATGCGTTCGGCCGAAGCGGCCGACACAGGCGGGACGCCTGTGCCACCGGAATCGGCCTACTCGAACACGACCCGGTTCTTGAGCACGCCGAGCTTCTCGACCTCGACTTCGACCACATCGCCGTGCTTCAGCCACACCGGCGGGGTCCGGGCCATGCCGACGCCGCTGGGGGTGCCCGTAAGAAGTAGCGTGCCGGCGGGGATGGTGAGGCCGCGGCTGATCTCGGCGAGGAAGGTGCCGACGGGGAAGAGCATCTGGTTGGTGTTGGCGTCCTGCATGGTGACGCCGTTGACGCGGCACTGCACTCGCAGAGTCCCCGGGTCGGGGATCTCGGCGGCGGGGACGACCGCCGGGCCGATGGGGCAGAACGTGTCAAAGCTCTTGCCGCGCCAGAACTGGCCGCCGGATCCCTGCTTCTGCCACCAGCGTGCGGAGACGTCGTTGGCGCAGCAGTATCCGAGGACGCTCACGAGGGCCTGCTGCGGACTCGCGTCGCGGATGGGCTTGCCGATGATCACGCCCAGCTCGGCCTCGAAGTCGGTCTGGTCGCCGCCGGCGGCGGGGTCCTGGCAGGCCTTGGGGACGCGGATGTCGTCGGTGTGGAGGCTCAGGGCCGAGATGTTCTTGGTGAACACCACGGGGCGATCGGGGGCCGCGGCCCCCTGCTCCTTGGCGTGGTCGGCGTAGTTCTTCCCGATGCAGAGGATCTGCACGATGGGCAGCAGGCCGCGGGGCGTGTCGACGGCGATCGATCCGGAGGGGAGTCGGACGATGTTCATAGGGAAGACGGTAGCCGCGGAAGAAGCGAGGCTACTTGGGCGCGTTGAAGCGGTAGTCGCCGCTGGGCTCGCGGGCGTTGTACGCGGAGCCCTCGGATTTACCCCCAGCGCCGGCGTCGTCCTTGCCGTCGAAGCCGACGCTGTAGAGGGTGTAGCCGAGTCCGGCGGGGTCCTGGCCGGGCTTGAAGATGGCGTAGCGGTAGCCGCCCCCCCCACCCGGTGCGAAGGGGTCCTTGGGGATTTCCTTGAGGATGCCGGGGACGAGAGCGTTGAGAGACTCGGGGTATCCGCCGTGGCGGCGCTTGTAGATTTCGACCGCGACCATGACCCGCGTGCCGTTCCAGAGCGACTCGCGCTGGTCCTGCGACTGCACCGGGCGGGAGAGCGCGGGGGCGAGGACCTTGAGCGGGGCGTACTTGCGCGGAAGCTGCTCGACCCAGAGGTCGGGTTGAAAGGGGAGAACTCGGCGCGCCGAGGGGGGAGCCGCGGCGTAGTTCCTAAGCCCGGTGAAGAGCTCGTTGCACTTGTCGGTAGTGGCCTTCTTGCCGGGGAGGACGAGGCCCACGACGTTGGCGATGCGCCAGGAGGCGAAGCTGTCGGGGCCGCCTTCGCCGGCGAGGGTGCGGAACCTGGTGATCACGAGCATCCCGTCGCCGCTGCCGTCGTCGGTGAAGATGTTCTGGATGGTGTCGAGCATGCCGAGGCGCTCGGTCTCGAAGGCGTCGGCGAGAGGGGCGCGGGGCGAGGCGTCCATGGCGGCGAGGATGCGGACGAGGGCGGCCTCGCTCACGGCGTTGGTCGAGATGATCCGCCGGGCCCGCTCGACGGCGAGGTGGTCGATGGCGATCGAGACCAGGTGTGAGAGGAGGAAGCCCTGGGCGTCGCACACGCGCGAGACGGCCAAGGTGTGCTCGAACGCGCGGGCGAACTCGTCCCAGTCGGAGCGGGCCGCGGCCATGTCCATCCGCGCGCCGCCCATGCGGGCGAGGTTGCGCGACTGGCCCAGGCTGGGGATCATGTTCTCGAACAGCGGGCTGACGGGCTTGGGCCAGACCGCTCGCGGCGACGCGGCGAGGGTGTCGAGCTCGCGGAGGAGGCCCGCCTGGGTGGCGTAGTCGATGGCCGCGAGCGAGCCCTGGTAGACGAGGGGGTGGACGGTGGACTGCGAGATCATCGAGTAGTCGATGGGCCAGGCGCCGCCGTCCTTGTTGAGGTCGGCGGGCTCCTCACCGGCCTCGTTGCGGACGCGCTGCTCGGCCGATTGGATGATCTCGAGGATCTTCACGAAAGTCGGGTAGGCGTCGGCGCCCTCGGCAGGCTGGCGACTGAGAGCAATGGCCTGGACCTGGGCGGCGTAATCAACGGTCGGGCTCGGCACGGCCGAGAGGGCCTTGAAGACCGACCACCCCGCGATGGCCGCCACAAGGGCGAGCAGACCGAGGGTGATGTTTCGGGCCCGATACCACGGCTTGGCGGAACGTCGCACGTCGTTCATGTGGGTTCTTACATTCGGGAGCGGGGCGGGTGGCAGTCGGCGCGGGGAGGGGGAACGGTTGGGCGGGGGGGCGGGGGGTGGGGGGGTGCGATACGCTCGTGCCATGGAACCGGCCGAGATGTTCCGCATCGTTGCCGTGTCGCTGGGTCTGGGCCTGCTGGTGGGGCTGCAGCGCGAGCGGTCGGACTCGGCCCTGGCGGGGATCCGGACCTTTCCGCTGATCACGCTGCTGGGGACCATCCTGGCGCTGCTCACGCGCGAGATGCCGCAGGCGGCCCAGAGCGGGTGGCTGCTGGCGGCGGGGTTCATCGGGGTCGCGGCGGTGACGTTCTCGGGGAACATCAAGGGGGTCGGCACCGACAAGTCGCGGGCGGGGATCACGACGGAGATCGCGATCCTGGCGATGTACGCGCTGGGGGCGTTCATCGTGTACGGGCCGCTCTCGGTGGCGGCGGTGGTGGCCGGGGTGATCGTCATCCTGCTGCACGCCAAGAGCCTGCTGCACCGGCTTGCCGACCGGGTCGGCGAGAAGGACATGCGGGCGATCATGACCTTCGTGCTCATCTCGATGGTCGTGCTGCCGGCGGTGCCGGACTACGCGATCGAGAGCGCCTGGGGGCTCAACCCGCGGAACGTGTGGCTGATGGTGGTGCTCGTGGTGGGGATGTCGCTGGCGGGGTACGTGCTGTTCAAGCTCGTGAGGCCGGGAGCGGGGACCGTGCTCGCGGGCGTGCTGGGCGGGCTGGTTTCGAGCACGGCGACCACCGTGAGTTACGCACGCCGGTCGCGCGGGTCGCCGGGGATGGGGGGGGCCGCGGCGTCGGCGGCGACGGTGATCCTCATCGCCACGACGGTCGTGTACGGGCGCGTGGCGGTGGAGATGGGCGTCGTGTCGCCGGCGCTCTTGCGGGCCGCGGCGTGGCCGCTGGGGATCGTCGCGGTCGTCAGCGCGGGACTCGCGGCGGCGTGCTGGCTGGGGACACGCGGCGGGGCCGAGACGCTGCCCGAGCCGGAAAACCCGACGGAGCTGCGGACGGCCCTGGTGTTTGCGCTGATGTACGCGGGCGTGTTCGTCGCGACGGCGCTGGCTCGCGGCTATTTCGGGAGCTGGGGCGTGTACGCGACGGCGGGGATCAGCGGGCTCACCGACATGGACGCGATCACGCTCAGCGTTTCGCGGATGGCGTCGCGCGACGAACTCGCGCCGGCGACGGCGTGGCGGGCCGTGCTCGTGGCGGCGGCGGCGAACGTCGCGTTCAAGACCGCGCTCGCAAGCTCGCTGGGCGGGCCGGAGCTGCGGCGCCGGCTCGGGCTGTTCATGGCGATCGAGTTCGTCGTGATCGTGGCTCTGGCGGCGCTGTGGCCGTCATGATCAGCGAGCGTCGGCCTCGGCGGATGAGAGGTCATAGCCGGTGGCGGTCTTCGTGTAGCGCAGGCCCTGGTCATTCCACGGGTCCGTCGTGATGATGCCGGCGCCCAGCCCCCCCAAGCCGGCGAGGTCGGCCGGGTATTCGCCCTTCGCGGCCTTGTGCTTCTCGAGCGCGATCGTGATGCGGAGCACGGCGATGTGGGCCGCGGTGCGGGATTCGGTCTCGAAGAGCTTGTTGAACGCGGGGGCGACCAACGGGAGCAGGAGCTGGCCGCGGGGCAGGGCGGCGATGAACGCGTCGACGTGCTCGAGCTCACGCCCGAGGGGGCGCTGGTGGCGGCGCACAACCTGCTCAAGGGACTGTCGTCGCTGAGCGGGATCGCGCCGGTCGACGGCGGGTGCGAGGTGTGGCTGGGGTCGACGGGCGGCACGATCGCGCGGTGCTCGGGGCTGTTCGGTGACCCGGGGGAGGCGGATTTCAACGGGGACGGGATCGTGAACTCGACGGACGTGATCGACTTCATCAACGCCTGGTTCGTGGACCAGGTGGAGGGGACGCTGGTCACGGACTGGGACGGGAACGGGATCGTGAACTCGACGGATGTGGGGGCGTTTATCAATGACTGGTTTGAGGATACGGGGAGTGTGTGTGGGTGAGAGGCGCTGAGCGAACTATGCACCCATTCGAGGCATCGATACCGCCTCAGCCTCCAATTCAAACTTGAAGGGGTTCATTTTCACTCGCGAATAGCGGACATCGGGGTTTACGGCGAGCGCTAACGCGAATAGTTCCTTTGCACTTTCGTTGTCCGCGCGGCACCCCACGATGACATCGCTCAGAGCACGCCGCGCGAATTCAACGTCGTCGTAGTCACCGAGCGTGCCGCCAGGGGCTACGCGAAACAGCCGCCACTCTCTTTCATAGTGCCAGCCGAAGTGCTTGGTGAGCGCACAGCGCGGATCGGGCAGACGCTTGCGCTCGTCTAAGCCGTAGACGGCGGATCGAATCCAATCAGCGGTAGCGATTACTTCTGGCAGATCATCCGAATACTGCACCTTGCCCAGCCGCATCTGATAGCCGGCCTCAAGCAGGCTCGCGTCAAAGCCCAACACTACACCGCGGTGCTGCTCGGCATAGTGAGACCACATCAAGATACAGCGCTCGGTTGCACTGAAGCACAGCATCCGCATCCGTCGCCGAATGTCTAGTACGCCCCGGGCCACCCAATCCGCGTCAGTTCGAAACGTGTCGAGAATGTTGGAAACGAATGCCTCAATTGCGGATTCGCGATGATCGACGTGGACGGACTCCAGGTCGTCTCGCTCCACCTGAAAAAACAGTCTTTCGTCAGCCCCCGCGTCCCGCGGCCAAGTAGCAGGCTGCAAGAGGGCCTCGCGGATAACCTGGCGCGCGAACTCAAGCCCCTGTGGGGTTCTCACCGACCAATGCACGTCCCACTGCGAGTCAAAGGGGTCGTTGTATCGCAACGGTGATTGGAACCGCAGTTTTCCAGTTGACAAGATGGTTCGAGCGGTGGGACTGTCGTGTACTTGTACACCGTGCGCGGAGACCACATACTGTTGCCTGCATTGTTCGGAGGAGGCTGAGTGCTGGTGGGCATTCCCAATAGTAATGGCACAGTCAGAATGAGGTGCCAACGCCTCCCTCTCGCTTGAGCGGCTGAACGCCGATCAAGCATTTCTTCCTCCGTGCCGCACGGAGGGAGATATTCAGAGCTGCCAGAGGCTTGAGCCCCAGGTGAGGCCGCCGCCGAAGGCGACGAAGAGGACCTTCATGCCGTCCTTGATGCGCCCGGCTTTGCGGAGTTCGTCGAGGCAGAGCGGGACGCTGGCGCCGACGGTGTTGCCGACGCGGTCGATGTTGATGTAGAGCTTGTCTTCGGGGAGGCCGAAGCGCTCGCGTGCGGCGTCGAGGATGCGCTTGTTCGACTGGTGGCAGACGAACATGTCGATGTCGGCGGCGGTGAGGCCGGCGGCGTCGAGGGTCTGCTGGATGACTTCGGGGAAGGTGCCGACGGCGAACTTGAAGACGGCCGAGCCGGCCATGAAGAGCTTCTGGAGCTTGTGGGTGGTGTCGTGGCCTTCGGGGAAGTCGGAGGGGTGCTCGGGGATGTAGATGTGCTTCCAGCCGCCGCCGTCGGCGTGCATGGTCTGGGCGAGGATGCCCTTGGAGGCGTCGTCGCAGGCGCGGAAAATAGCGGCGCCGGCGCCGTCGCCGAAGATGACGGAGGTGCCGCGACCGGCGTCGCAGTAGTCCATGAACTTGGTGAGCGTGTCGGCGCCGATGACGGCGACGGTCTTGTAGCCGCCGCCCATGATGAGGTCGTGGGCGGCGTTGAGG
>CAZMCC010000129.1:0-8533 GCA_964564695.1 uncultured Phycisphaeraceae bacterium
GCAGTACGAATCGGCTGAATATTAGTTGCGTCAATAATGCAACATTACACTAGCGACTCAATGGAAAGCGGTTCAGCGGCGAGCGGTCGCCCACGAGCCACCGGTGCCCGAACGGGTCGACGAACCCGCCCTGGTGGTGCTTGCCCCATGGGGCCTCGTGGTCGCAGATGCGGTCGACGCTCCCGTTGGCGCCCGCGCCGATCGCGCGGGCGATGAGGGCGTCGGGGTCATCGCAGAAGACTTCGACGCGGCAGGTGGTGGTGCCGACCTCGCCGGGGGAACTCCAGCCGTTGCGCTCGGGCTCGCCGACGAAGAACGGGGCGCCGACGATCTCAAGGCCCGCGACACTGCCGAGGCTCCAGAGGGCGGTCGCCCCCAGAGCCCGCGTGTACCACTCGACCGCCGCGGGAGCGTCGGGGACGGCGAGCATGACCGAGATGGTGAGCTGCGCTGGAGTGGGCACGGGTATCTCCACGGTGAGAGGACGCGAAGGCTATCGCGGGGGGTGACGTGGGGGTGACGTGGGGGTGACGTGGGGCGTCTTTCGGCGGCATCCAGAGAGCACGTGCCGACGGCACGGACCTGGTCGCGGGCAACTATTGCCACATGACGCCGGAGCTCATCGAGCGGCTCAAGGCGGCGATCCGCCCCGGCGGGGCGATTGTGATCGAGGGTCTGCCGGCGGACGCGCAGCCGGGGGAAACGAAGCTGCCGTATTGGTTCTGGGGGTGGAAGACCGTGACGTACGAGATGGTCGAGATGGTGCCGGACTGGGACTGGCTGCGCGAGCGACGGGCCGTGCCGGTGCGCCGGTTCTTTGCGATCAAGCAGGGGGGCGGCTGATACCTTTGGGAATGACGACGGGTGCCAACTGGGTGACGCCGACAACGCTCGAGTGCCCTCGTGGGGGTGGTCTCGTGCGGACAATCCGCCTCGTGCCGCTCGAGCCGCGCCACGCCGACGAGCTGTTCGCGGTCGCCGACCCCGAGCTCTTCCGCCACAGCATGCAGGCGCCCGACGAGTGGTCGGTCCGCGGCTTCGAACGCGAGTTCGAAAGGGTCATGGCCACCCCGGGTGTCGTCGCGTTCGCGATCGTTCTGGTCGACAGCGGTCGGGCCGTCGGGCGCACGACCTACATGGACATCAAGCCCGAGCACCGCGGGCTCGAGATCGGGCGCACCTGGATCGGCCGCGCCTGGCACGCCACGCGCGTCAACCCCGAGGCCAAATACCTCATGCTCCGCCACGCGTTCGAGAATCTCTCCCCCACGGCGATCCGAGTCCAGCTCACGACCAACGGCACAAACCTGCACAGCCAGGCGGCCATCACCAAGCTCGGAGCCGTGCGCGAGGGCGTGCTGCGGAAGGCCCGGATCATGCCGCCGGCCCCCCCACCGCTCGACCGCACCGAGCCGGCGGTGCGCGACTGGGTGCACTTCAGCGTGGTGGACGACGAGTGGCCGGGGGTGAAGGCACGGCTCGAGGAGCGGTTGCGGGGGATGGCATAACGAGGCACCACGCCCGGCGGACCGAGCTCCGCCGGGGCACCCGCCGCTGCACCTGCCGGGTCAGTTCAGTGCGGTTCCTGCCGCTTGAGATCGCTGTTCGCCGGCCCATGCATCATCTTCCCGTGCTTGTCAAACCGCGAAGCGTGGCACGGGCAGTCCCACGTCTTCTCCTGGCTGTTCCAGCGGACGACGCCGCCAAGATGGGTGCAGCGGGCGTTGAGGTGCGTGCACGCGCCGGTCTCGTCCTTGTACACCGCAAGATGGTGGATGCCCCTGGCGATGACGGCCCCCTCGCCGGGCTTGATCTCGTCCTCGGTCGTGGCGTCGCCGCGGACGAGCCAGTCGCGGTACTGGGCCGCCGTGTTGAGGTTCTCCCGCACATACCCGCCCAGCGAGTGCAGCCCGATCTTGCGGGTCGGGGCATAAAGGCTCGTCCACGGATTCTCGCGCCCCATGACCAGGTCCGAGATGAGCATCGCGGCGATGGCGGCGTGGGTCATGCCGTTGCCCGAGTCGCCGGTGACGATGTAGACATTCTCCCGATCAAGGGCATTCCGCCCGATGTACGCGAGCCCGTCGGCCGGCTCCATGACCTCGCCCGACCAGCGCCGCTCCGCCTCGGTGCACATGGGGAAGTGCTGGCGCGTCCACTGCTCAATCCGCCGGTACGGCATATCGCCGTCGGGCCCCTGCCCCGTCTTGTGGTCCTCGCCCCCGACGATAAGAAGGTCGCTCCGCCCGTCGCTCGACGCGCCCTCGAGCAGTCGCAAATAGCGATACGCCGCGTCGCTCTCCCACAGCCCGTCCCACATGAGCAGCGGCGCCAGCGAGCCCGCGGGAACTCGGAAGGCCACCACATACGTCTGGTACCCCGCCTGCTTGGTGTGCACCGCCACAAGGTTGTTCACCGGCGTGTTCGTCGCCACCACCACGTGCCGGCACTTCACGCTCGGCCCCGCCCCCCCATCGCCGGTCTCGACCGCGGCGTGCGACCCGCCGTGGATGCCACTGGCGTGCGTGCGGTTGTGCAGCCGGGCCCCGCTGGCGTTCAGGATCTGCGCGACGGAACGCAGCAGCCGGATCGGGTGCACCTGCGCCTGGCGTGTGAACCGCAGCGCAGGCCCGAGGGCCGACGGCCAACTCTCGGGCAGCGCCCGCACACGCTCCACCTCGATCCCCGCGCGCCGCGCAGCCAGCAGCTCATCATCGAGAAGCTTGTCGTGCTTATCGCGGTGCTGCTCGTTCACGGTGAGGTACCCGTCGATCCGCTTCCACGCGCAGTTGATCCCCAGCTTGGCAATAAGGTCCTCGACGTAGGTGATGGCCGTGGCGTGGCTCTCGCCCGCCATGCGGGCCCCGCGCTCGCCGTGGATTCGTTCGAGCTGGGTATATCGGTCGTCGAGGGCGGTGACAAAGTGGGCGGTCGTGTGGCCGGTCTCGCCGTGGGCGAGCTTGTTCTGATCGAGGACGACGACGCTGAGGCCCTCGTCGGTGAGTCGCTGGGCGATGAGCAGGCCCGCGATCCCACCGCCGACGATGCACACATCACACGACGCGTCGCTCGTGAGCGTCGGCGCTTCGGGCATCGGCACGTCCAGCCACACCGGCGAAGGCACCTGCGACGCCTGTCGGATCCCCGCGCCGATTGGATTGATCGTGGTCATGGAAGAGCATGACGCGCCCGTCAGGCTGCCGTCATGAACGACCCGTGAATTTGCGGTCATTCATGTTGTCCCGTTACCATGACGCGGTGAACGACGAGCCGACATCAACATCAACAGGGGATCCGGAGGGGGGGGCGGCGCCCGGCGGCGACACGCTGTTTCTTCAGATCTACGCCCAGCTCCGGGCCCTCGCGCAGCGCCAGATGAACGACGAACGCCCGGGGCACACGCTCTCGGCGACGGCCCTCGTCCACGAGGCGTACGCCCGGCTCGCCGGCCCGCGGGAATCCCCGTGGCAGAACCGCGCCCACTTCTACGCCGCGGCCGCGCAAGCCATGCGCCGCATCCTCGTCGACCACGCCCGGTCCAAGGGGGCCCGTGGAGGTGTCCTCGAGCCGATTACGGACATTCCGGACGTCGCGTCGCTGGTGGAAGGCGACCCCGAGAAAATCCTGGCAGTCGACGCGGCGGTCACCCGCTTGGAGGGTGAGGACCCCGAGGCCGCGTCGATCGTTCGGCTGCGGTTCTATGCGGGGCTCAGCGTGGACCAGGCGGCCGACGTGATGGGGATCTCGCCCCGCTCGGCCGCCCGGCTGTGGACCTTCGCCCGTGCCACGCTGCACCGGATCCTGGGCGAGAGCCGCGAGGTGTGAGCATGACGGCCGATCGCAGGCGTCGCGTACGCGAGGTGTTCATGGAGGCGGCGGAGGCGCCGACCGACCAGCGGGCCGCCCAGCTCGACCGGCTGTGCGCCGGCGACATGGAGCTGTACCGCGAGGTCGAAAGGCTCCTGCGCGCCGACCACGCGGCCAACGCCGGAGCCTTCATGAGCGAGCCCACCGCGTCGATCTCCGCCGCCGCGGTGGTGGCGGGCGACGCCGAGGTGAGCGAGCAGCCCGGGACGCGGATCGGGCCGTTCAAGCTGCTGCAGAAGATCGGCGAGGGCGGGTTCGGCGTGGTCTTCATGGCCGAGCAGGACGAGCCCGTCCGCCGGCGCGTCGCGCTCAAGGTCATCAAGCTGGGGATGGACACACGCCAGGTGGTCGCCCGCTTCGAGCAGGAGCGCCAGGCCCTGGCCCTCATGGACCACCCCCACATCGCCAAGGTGCTCGACGCGGGCGCGACCCCGCTCACCGAACGCGGCGGCGGCCGCCCGTACTTCGTCATGGAGTACGTCACCGGCGACCCGATCACCGAGTTCGCCGACGCCCACCGCCTCGACGTGCGGGCCCGGCTGGCGCTGTTCGCGCAGGTGTGTGCGGCCGTCCAACACGCCCATACCAAGGGTGTGATCCACCGCGACCTCAAGCCGCGCAACGTGCTCGTGAGCATGGTCGACGGCCGCCCGCACGCGAAGGTAATCGACTTCGGCATCGCGAAGGCGACCGGGGCGCGGCTCACGGAAAAGACGCTCTTCACCGAGCACCGCCAGCTCATCGGCACGCTCGAGTACATGAGCCCGGAGCAGGCCGAGGGCTCGCCGGATATCGACACCCGGACCGACGTGTACTCCCTCGGCGTGCTGCTCTACGAGCTGCTGACCGGAGCGACCCCCTTCGACGCGGCCCGCCTGCGCTCCGCCGCGTGGGGCGAGATGCAGCGGATCATCAAGGAGGAGGAGCCCCCGGCCCCGAGCGTGCGCCTGTCGCGGAGCGAGACCCGCCCCGCGATCGCGGCCGCCCGCGGGGCGGAGCCGGCCCGCTTAGGAACCCAGCTCAAGGGCGAGCTCGACTGGATCGTGATGAAGGCTCTCGACAAGGACCGGGCACGCCGGTACGAATCGCCCAACCTGCTCGCGGCGGACGTGCAGCGCCACCTCGACGGCGAGGCCGTGCTGGCGGCGCCGGCGAGCGCGGGATACCGGATGCGGAAGTTCGTGCGCCGGAACAAGGGGGCGGTGGTGGCGGGCGGGGCCGTGGCGGCGGCGCTCGTGCTGGGCGGAACGGCCGCGTCGTGGGGGCTGTGGTGGGCGTGGAAGTCGAACGCGGAGCTGATCGCGGCGAACAAGACCGCGCAGCAATCGCTGTATCGCATCTTTACAACCGAGATGGCGTCAGGCGAAACCGACCAGGATTTGTACAAGATTCCCGATGGCGACGGAGTGATCTCGCCCGTTGTCACCGGGAGCTCGGAGATCACCCTGGTGCGCATGGTGCCAAAGGGGGACGGCACGTATTGGGCCAGCGCGGTCGAAAGCGACCGACTGATCGGCCTGCTCTCGACGTTTGCGGAACGGGCGACCGCCGCGTCGAGCAAGGCCAGGTTTGAGCTGAAGGGGAGAACGGAGCAGCTTGAGACGGCCAACGCATCGCTCACCCGACAGGCCGCGCTCGCCCGCGAGGCAATCGAAGACGCCGCGAAGGTCTTGTATTCGTGCGACTGCCCTGGGGAGGAGAGCCTCATCCCCAAGGTAATTGCCGACTCGATGCGAAAGAGGAATCCGGAGTTCTCCGAAGACGAGATCTCCGTGCGTGTGCTCGCCCAACTGACGACGACCGGTGCACACCAGGTGTTGACTTCGCGCAACGACGCGGAGACCAATGCCTACGCCGCGAACATCGCCCTGGCGCAGATCGCCCTCGACGCCGGCAACTGGACCGAGGCCCGCCATCGCATCTCCGCGTGCCCGCCCAGCAAGAAGGGCTGGGAGTGGAGCCTGCTGGCGCTCAAGAGCCTGTCGGTCACCTGGTCGAGCAACGGCGACCACTACAACCCCGTGTTCAGCCACGACGGCCGGCTGGTCATCACCGGCGGCCGCAAGGCCGTGCGCCTGCTCGACGCCCGCACCGGCGCCGAGATCCGCGTAATCCCCCTGAAGAATGACTACGGCGCTCATCGAGGCGTGGCGAGCGCGGACGGCACGGTGATCGCGGCAATCATGTACGCCGGGTCGGTGCGCGTATGGGACACGGCCACGGCGCAGGTCATCCGGGAATTTGATCTGCCGCCCGAGATGGCGCACAAGAACGTTGATCTCGCGCTGCGACCGGACGGAAAGCAGCTCGCCACCACCGGGGGCGACGAGGCCGTGCGCATCTGGAACCTCGCGGGAGACGTCGCCTCCCCAACGCTGACACTCACCGGTCACACCGGCGAGACCACGTCCGCGGCGTACAGCCCGGACGGAACGAAGATCGTCACAACCTCGCGAGGCGGCGTCGGGCGCTTGTGGGACACGACCAGCGGCAAGCTCCTTGCCGAGTTGACCGGACATGCCGACACCGTCGCGATGGCCTCGTTCAGCCCTGACGGGACCAGGATCGTCACCGCGTCGTGGGACGGCACCGCTCGAATCTGGGACGCCTCGACCGGCGAATCACTTCGGATCCTCGATGCCGGCGGTGGCGAGCTCCATTCGGCGTCGTGGGACGCCACGGGCTCGCACGTGGCGACGGGTTCGTCGACCGACGCCGTCCGGATCTGGGACGCGACGAGCGGAGAGGTCGTCGCCACGGCCGAGGGGCTCAAGGACGTGGTCGCGTCGTACAGCCCCGACGGCGCCTCGCTGCTGGTGTGGCACGGCGACGAGGAGGTCTCGACGGTCGCCGTCATTCCGGTTGCCCACCTCGCGCGACCGGAGCGTGAGTTCGACCGGCGCAACTTCATCGACTTCGAAATCGCGGAGGCCCTCGGCCCCGTCGCGTCCAAGTCTCCCGCCAACACCCTCTCGGTGGTCACCCGCGACGGAAACCGCCACATCACCGCCGAGCCCGACCCCGGCTCCAGCGGAACGCGATTCCTCCGGTTCTTCGATGCTAACAGCAACCTCGAACTGGCCGTGTTCCCCATGCCGCACCTGATCACCGGCATTCGGCTGAGCGATGACGACGACCGGCTGGTCATCTCGCTCACCGACGGCACGGCCCGCATCTGGGATATCCGCAACGCCGAGGAGCGGGCGACGGCCGCACGCGAGCGTTGGACCGAGCGCGGACCCGCGGGTGTGTACCTTGGCCAACTGTGGGAAAGCCCAGCCTCCACTGACGCCCTTCGCGACGCCGTCCGATCCGACCCGATGCTGACCCCGCTTCGGCGCCTGGTCGCCGCCGAGATGCTCGAGCACCGCCTCGATGACCTTCGGCGCGAGGCCGCGGCCGCGTATGAACATCTCACCAAGGACCAGACCGACGCGGCGGCGGTCAGGGCGGCGGCCGCCAGCGCCGACCTTCCGCGTCGCGTGAAGGAGCGCGTCGTTGCCGCCGCCGCCGGCTGGGCGCCCACCCCTTCGCGTTGATCTTGGGGGCTGTCCCGTGCGGGGATAACGTTCCTTCGTGAACTACGACCTCACCCACGCCATCAACATCCTCCAGCGCACCCCCCACGTCCTCCGCGAGCTCCTCGACGGCCTCTCCGACCCCTGGCTCCACGCCAACTACGGCCCCGACACCTTCAGCCCCTTCGACGTCGTCGGCCACCTCATCACCGGCGAGAAGACCGACTGGATCCCGCGCGTGCGACTCATCCTCGAGCACGGCACCTCCAAACCCTTCGCCAAATACGACCGCTACGCCCAGTTCGAAGCCAGCCGCGGCAAGTCCATCGGCCAGCTCCTCGACGAGTTCGAACACGCCCGCGCCGCGAGCCTCGCCGCCCTCCACGAGCTGCGCCTGACGCCGCCGGACCTCGCCAAGCGCGGCCAGCACCCGGCCCTGGGCGAGGTCACCCTCGAAAACCTGCTCGCGACGTGGGTCGCCCACGACCTGAACCACATCGCCCAGATCGCGAAGGCGATGGCGACGCAGTATGACGAAGCGGTGGGGCCGTGGCGCCAGTACCTCGGCATCCTGCGGAGCCCGGTGACGCCGATGGACTCTGACGGTTCGGCACGCCGGCGGGCCGCGTTTGGATGATCAGTCCGTTCGCACACGGGCCGCGTTAAGAACCACCCACCGTCCCCCACCTCTGGTGCCCAGATCGCCAAAAGCACAAACACCCGCGGGCTCAGGCCCTGCGGGTGTTCGGTTGTCCGAATCGGGGTGGCGGGATTTGAACCCACGACCTTTTGACCCCCAGTCAAACGCGCTACCAAGCTGCGCTACACCCCGGACAGGCCCCAGTGTAGGCGGGCGACCCCGCGCGCGGGCCGCACCGCCCCGGGCCTTGAACTGGACTACACACCACGCATGAGAACACCGCAAGTAAACCGTGAAAAACCCCACATCATGGGGCTTGCGTAGGTCTCATCTTCCCTGTATTATCACCCACTTCACGCCCCACCCGAGCTTGTGAAGTCGTCCCTCATCGCCGTCGTTTGTGCAAGGCCGATCTTCGAACCGGACCGAGCCATTCACCAGGCCAGACACCAGGATTGTGATTCAGAAGCTCCGCCGCGTCCATCCCCGTCCGTCTTGTTCATCCGGG
>CAZMCC010000130.1:0-8314 GCA_964564695.1 uncultured Phycisphaeraceae bacterium
TGCCACCGCTGCGCCCTCGCGCCAGAAATGTGTCAGACATATTTGCAGTAGTCAGCAGTGGCGGCCATGGCGCAGAGTTCGTTCGTCCCTTCCGCTGATTGCAAAATGGTCACCTCGCGTTCAGGCTCCCGACGATTCTGCATCCTTGCCGTCGCCTGCGCGGCTTCGATGATGGGCGCGTGCCAGTCTTGGGGCACGCGCCCATTGTCGAGTGCGCCGTCGGAAGAGCTCGTGTCATTGCCGGTGACTTCTGCCGCGGTGCTTGCGGTGAGTCGTTGGGAGGCGACAGAGCGCAGCGTCACGGTGACGCGCGGGTTTGCCACTCGAGTCGGGCCGCGGGAGTTGATCACGGCCGCGCACGTTGTTGGTGAGCCGCAGGGTGAACTGTGGATTGGCGATGGCGCATCCAGCTACCACTTTACTTCCACGCTTTGGGACCGGAAGCGCGATATTGCGATCATCGTTCTCGATCGCGATCCCCCGCCCAGCGACACTCTTGCGTTTGATCTTGCCCGGCCGGTTGAACCGGGCGAATGGGTCCGATTCCTCGGGGCGCTCGGCGATCAAACGGCCGGGCTCGGCGTCCCAGTCCAAGTCGCGAACGCCGAGCACACTTCCGTTCCCGGTGCGATTGTGATCGAACGTGGCGCAGCCATGGATGCGACTCACCGCCCGGCCGTTCGGGGCTGCCGGTCGTGGTTTGGTCCTGCTCCGGGCCGGTGGTCATCGGCGTGAACTCCGGCAGCTTTACGGCCGGCGGGACGCCCATGGGCGCGATCAGCCGCTGACGTCGTCGGTTGAATAAACGCCGAGTGGGGGGGCGAAAACTGGCCGTCGGAGACGTCTCTCGATCATCGGCCATTCACCCCCGCCGCCGCCGGCTCGCCGCCAACCCCCCAAGGCCCAGCAGCCCCACCGCGCCCGGTGACGGCCAGCCGACCTGGACGCTGTCGGAGAGATCATCGCGGAAGACGCCGAGTGCCGCGTTCGAGGTGCGGAAGCTGCCAAGGTCCGAGTCCCACCAGTGGACGGTGTCCGCGTTCGTGCCGGGGTTCCCCGGCGAACCCAGGGGCTGATAGTCGAAACTGAAGACGCGATACGAGAAGTTCGTAACCGTGTAGTTGAAGAGGAAGATCGTGTCCCAGCGGCTCGTGTCGCCATCTTGACCGTCAGTGGGCTCGATGCCGGTGTTGTCGCCGCCGCCGTTGTTGTCATCAAGGAGGCCGACGGAGATCAGCTCGCCGTCGCCGCTGGGGTCGGAGCGGCCGACGCCTGTCGCCGCGTTGTCGAAGGCGAAGAGATTGCCGAACCCCGCGAGACCGGGGGCCCAGCGGAACTCGCCGGCGCCGTTGTTGGGGTTGCCAGCGGAGGACGCGTTGGGGTCGCCGCCGTTCTCATCGGCGTTGTTGTTCGTGACGCCGCCGGTGAACAGTTCGCGGTGACTTGCGGTCATTCCCCGGCGGGCGGTGGGGCCGAAGTCGATGGTGCCGAAGGGCGCCTGACGGACGCTGGGGCGGTCGAGAACGCCACTGGCGTCGAGTTCGTTGGACACGATGCGGCCGTGGGTCGCGCCCAGCGAGGCGACCCGGACGTCGCCGCCGACGTAGCGCACCTGGAGGGCCAGCCGGATGTCATCGTCGTCGAGTCCCACGACGGATGTACGGTCGGCGACGATGCGATACTCGAGCTGGCCCGCGCCGAGCTCGAATTGCTGGGCGGAGGCGGACGCGGTCAGGCCGGCGATGGCGGCCACAAACGCGAGCGATGACTTCACGGCGGGCTCCTCCAAAGAGCGTGCGGCTCAGAGGGTATTCGGCATGGCAGGTGGATATCCCGAGGCACCGAGAACTTCAAACGGGGCGCCCAAAGTATGCCTTATCATTTGAGGACGGGCAACCAACGGCGTCCGGCCCGATTGTGGCTGAACGCTTGCATTCCGCAACCGCCAGCGGCATACTGGCGCGGGGTATGACGGGGGTGGGGGGGTGGTGTCGCGAGCCCAGAATGCACCAGGTCAAACTCTTCTGCCAGGAACGCAGGAACGTGTCCGACCTCGAGGCCGAGATGAACCGCTGGCTCCGCGAGTCGGGAGCCAAGGTCGTCAACGTCTTCGGCAACATCAGCGGACGCGAGGTGCTCGCGACCCCCGAGTGGGCCCGGACCGCGGGCTCGGGTCACCGCGTCACGGAGTTCACGCCGTCGGATGTGTTTATTGCGGTGGTGTACCAGGTGTAGCGATAAGAGACGCGAGCGCAAGCGAGTGGATGATGCCCGCTCGCGCGGCGGGCCTTCTCCACTCGCTCGCGCTCGCGTCTCTTATCCGAGCCCATACTCCCGCCACCGCTGCTCCACCCGGCGTGCCATCTCCCCGCTCACCGTCAGCACCGGCGGCCAATCCCGCACGGGCTGCCCGTTCCGCTCATCACCCGGCGCCTTGCGGGTCGCGTCGAACCCCAGCCGGTGAACGCCGCCGGGGGTGACGCGCCTCACACAATCACGCGACGCGTCGCCGTGGGCGGGCCAGTAGAACAGGAGCCCTTCTATGTCGTCGACCGGCGCCTCCTCCGGTACCACGATCACAAATGCTGGCAGGCGGGCCTCGCCGAGCGCATCGAAGATCCGCTCGATCACCTGGACGCCCTGTCCCGGCGCATCTTTGCGAACGCGCGCGATCAGCCATCCGTCCTCACCGAGGAGGCGTGCCGTGTGCACCCGCTCCACCGAGCCGGCTCGGCGCAGGATCTCCTCACCGCCCACCGCCTCACCCTTCACCCCTTCACCCAACCCGATCCCCCCGACCTCCTCCCCCGCCACCCGCCGCGTGCAGTCGAACCCGATCTTCATCCCCGCTCCCAGGCGCGGGGCCGCGTGGTCGAGGATGTCCAGCGGCCCGTGCACGCTCTCCACATCGCGTCCAGGGTGGCAGTTCCGCGTCGCCGCCGCGAGCACGGCCGTCGTGTCGTGCACATCCACATCATCATCCACCACGAACACCGACTTCGTCCACGACATCTGCCCCGCGCCCCACACGCTGTGCATCACGCGCCGCGCCTGCAGCGGGTACGACTTGCGGATCTTCACGGCCGCACAGTTGTGGAACGCCCCGAACATCGGCAGGTCGTAGTCCTCGATGTCGTGCACGATCGTCTTGAGCAGCGGCAGGAAGATCCGCTCGGTGGCCTTGCCCAGGAAGTAATCCTCCTGCGGCGGAAGCCCCACGACCGTCGTTGGATACACCGGACCGCGCCGGTGCGTGATGGCGGTCACGTCGAGGATGGGGTAGCGGTCGGGGAGCGAGTAAAACCCGGTGTGATCCCCAAACGGCCCCTCAAAAACGGCGCCCGGGCCGATGGGTTCACCGTTGCGAGGGTCCCAGCCGATTCCGCCCGCCTCCGCACTCACATACCCCTCGATGACGATCTCAGCGTTGGCGGGGATCCAGAGCGGCACTGTCTTCGCCCGCACCATCTCTATGCCCTTGCCGTTCAGGAACCCCGCGAGCAGCAGCTCGCTGATCCCCGGCGGCAGCGGCGCCGTCGCCGCGTACGCCAGCACGCTCTCGCCCCCGAGTGCAATCGCCACCGGCATCGGTTTACCGAGCGCTTTCCACGACCGCCAGTGCCGCGCCCCGTCGTGATGGATGTGCCAGTGCATCGCCATGCGGTGCTTCCCGAGCACCTGCACGCGGTACATCCCGATGTTGTGGCTGCTCGGGCGCGGGTTGTCGCGGTCGTCGGCGTGGATGGTGTGAATCCCCGCGAACGTGACATACCGCCCGCGGAAGTCGCGCTCCCACTCGGGGCCGCGGCCGAGACCGGGCACTTGGTCGTTCACGCCCGCCGGATAGTCAACGGCGGCCAGGTCCCCATCGTGCGGCCAGCACCGGATGATCGGCAGCCGCGTGACATCGGCCCGCTCGTCGGTGTGCACCACCTCCTGGCACGGCCCGCTCCCGCGGCGCCGCTTCGGCGGAATCCGCAGCAGCGGCAGAAACAGCTTGAGCTTCGCCGCCAGGTCCGCCAGCCCCCGCGGCGGCTCGGGCTTCACCAGCTCGGCGATGCGTGCCGCGACCCCCTCAAACCCCGCCTCAACACATCCCAGCGCCATCTCCATCCGCCGGTAACTCCCCAGCGCGTTGATGAGCACCGGGATGTCGCTCCCCTCGACGTTCTCGAACAGCAGCGCCGGCCCGCCGAGGTGGTGGAATCGGGGATCGGTCCGGCGTGCCGACGCGCTGGGTAGCCCCGGGGCGGGCGTCTTGCTCACGCGGTCGGCGATCGCCCCGATCTCCTCGATCGGTGAGACGCGAGCCGCCACGCGGCGCAGCTCGCCGGCGTTCGCCAAGGCCCGGATGAAGTCCTGGGTAGTGGAGTACATTCGTGTCGAGGTTATGAGCCAACCCAACCCTTCGTCACCGCCATCTTCCGGCAAGCCCCCCAAGGCCGCCGACTTCGCCGCCACGCGCGACTGGCCCGCCTATTTCCGCTGCATGCTCGGCAAGCCGGCCCGCGAAACGCTGCTCAAGGCCCTCGAACTTTTCGAGCGGGAGGCCTCCACCGGCGGTGGCGGTGGGGGTGGGGTGGGGACCCAGCTTCCCCGCCGTGCCGTCGACCTCGGCTGCGGCGAGGGACGCGACACCCTCGAACTTCTCCGGCGCGGCTGGAGCGTGACCGCCCTCGACGGCCACCCGATGGCGATCGACCTGCTCCTCGAACGCGTCCCGCCTGAGGAGCGGGGGGGGCGAGCCCGACTCACCACCCACACCGTCGGCTTCGACCGCGCGACGTGGGGCGAGTGCGACCTCCTCAACGCAAGCTTCGCGCTCCCCTTCTGCCCGCCCGAGCACTTCACCGCCCTGTGGACCCGCGTTCGCGCCACCATCCGCACGGGCGGGCGCTTCGCCGGCCAGCTCTTCGGTGATCGGGATTCGTGGGCCGTGCTGCCTGACCGCACGCACCACCCGCGCTCGGCTCTCGACGCCCTCTTCGCGGGCTTCCTCCTCGAAGAGCTCCGCGAAGAAGAGAAGCTCGACACCGACTGCGCGGGCACGCCCAAGCACTGGCACGTGTTCCACATCGTCGCCCGCAAGGTGTAACCGCGTTCGGACCTGCGCCGCCCGCAATACCCCTACATCCCTCACCCCCGGATGAAGTCGCCCCGCGCGCCCGCCGATAAGCGAGTCTCAAAGGAGACCGCCCATGGCCCGTAATCGCGCTGCTTGGCTTCGCATCGTGTTCGCCGCCCTTCCCCTCGGCATCCTTCTGGGCGCCGGCGCTCTCGCGCTGCCTGACGATCACGGGCAAGTGAAGCCCGCGGCGAAGCCCGCCGCCAATCCGCCCGCGCCCAAGCCTTCGGGCGAGCATTCCCCGGCGGACAACCGCGCTCCCGCTGATCACAAGCCCGCCGCCGAACCCGCCGCGCCCCCCACGCCCGCGAAGCCCGCCGCCAAGCCCGCGCTCGATCACGACCACGACGACACGGCCGGTAACTCGCGCCGCGTCGATGCCCCCAAACCGCCCTCGGCCCCCAACGCCGGCGGCGCCCCCGAGCGCGCCCCCAAGCGCCCCGGCCCCTCGGCCGAGACGCCCGCCGACGCCGACGCCGCCCTCCGCTCCCTCAAGGACGGCAACATCCGCTGGGTCGAGGACCGCTGCGAGAGCCCGAACGTCGGCCCTTCGCGCCGCGAGACCCTCGCCCGCGACGGCCAGAAGCCCTTTGCGTCCATCCTCACCTGCGCCGACTCGCGACTCCCCGTCGAGCGCCTCTTCGACCGCGGCGTCGGCGAGCTCTTCGTCGTCCGCGTCGCCGGCAACATCGCCGGCACCAGCGAGACCGGCACGCTCGAGTACGGCGTCGAGCACCTGCACATCCCGCTGCTGGTCGTCATGGGCCACAGCAAGTGCGGCGCGGTCGCGGCGGCCGTCGGCCACGCGAAGCCTGCCGGGGCGCTGGGCGAGCTTGTTGAGCGGATCGGGCCGGCCGTGCAGCGTGCCGAGGGGCAGCTCGAGGGCGCGACGCCCGACGCTGTGACCGGCGCCGCGATCAAGGAAAACGTCTGGCAGACGATCTTCGACCTCATCCGCAGCAGCCCCGAGATCCGGGCCGCCATCACCAAGGGCGAGCTGAAGGTCGTCGGCGCCGTGTGCGACGTCGGCACGGGCAAGGTGGAGTTCATGGGGGAGCACCCGTGGCAGGCCGACCTGGTGGCCGCGTTCAACGCCCGCCACGGCACGGCTCCCGCGAGCGCCCACGCCGAAGAAGGCCACTGATCGATAGGAGCCCGGAGCGCGAGCGACGGGCCACGCCAATCTCATTCGCGCGAGCGACGCCGGACTACCACCGGCGTCGTTTGCGTTTTCGCCCCCGGAGCGGCGAGTGAATGAAAGCCCGGAGCGGCAGCGACGGGCCACGGCGAGAACGGTGCGCGCGGGGGCCTCGGATCATCGGGCGATGATGTTTATCGCGCGGCGGCGTCGGCGTGGCCAGTCGCTGCCGCTCCTGGCTCTTGTCTGCTTCTCACTGGGCGTTGGGTCGGTCTGGACGGGGCAACGCGGGCGTGAGCGAACCGGCGGCGCTCGCAAGGCGCCGTGGCCGCGGAGGGGACTCGTTCTTGTCTCGGCGCTTCGGGCCCTGGCGTGTGACCGACCGGGTGGGTGTCTAGGCCACCTCCCCGACCACGCCCTGACCCTGGCGCTCCGACGAAAACGAGGTCTCTCTATAGAGGGGTGGAGGGACGGGTTTGTGCGCACAAAGGCGCTCCAATCGCGGGGGTTGACGAGCGGAAGTTGTTGTGGGGGCGGGAGATAAAAATCTGGAGGAATATTCTGGAGAGGGCGGAAAGTGATGCGGATTTGTGCGCGCAAATGCGTACTTAGCGCGTTTGCGCGCGCAAAGGCGATACTTTGCGGGTGGGGTCGCGCTGGGGGTATCCCGGAAAGTCCTTCGCCCCTGCCGGGGCGAAATGCAAAGAAGGGAAACGGGAGGGGGCGCGGCTTACCACGGGCTGGCGACGCTCCGAGGAGTGTCGCTGCGCCGCGTGGCTACAGCCCGGCGCCCCACCGGGGCGAAGAGGGAGACCCGCTCGCTACACCTTCGCCTTCTTCAGCTTCGGATCGATCGCATCCCGCAGCGCCTCGCCCACGAGGTTGTAGCTCAGCACCGTCAGGAAGATCGCCACGCCCGGGAACACCGCGAGCCACCACTTGAACTCGCCTTCGGCGCTGACGGCGCTGGCGAGGAGCTTGCCCCACGAGGCCTGGTCGATCGGGCCCAGGCCCAGGTAGCTGAGCACGGCCTCGATGGTGATGGCGGCGGCGATGGCGAAGCTGGCGTCGACGAGCACGGGGGCCACGCCGTTGGGGAGCATGTGTTTGAAGAGGACGCTGCGGAGCGGGAGGCCCACGGCGCGGGCGGACTGCACGAAGTCCTGGTTGCGGAGCTTGAGGAATTCGCTGCGGGTGAAGCGGGCCATGCCGGTCCAGCTGAAGCAGCCGATGATCGCCATCATGGTGTAGGTCGTGCGGTACTCGGGCTCGATCACCGCGACGGTGACGATGAGCAGGAAGAGCACGGGCACGGCCATGAAGATCTCGACCACGCGGAAGAGCACGAGGTCGACCCAGCCGCCGAAATAGCCCATGAGGGCGCCCATCGTGACGCCGATGAGCAGCGCGATGCCGGTGGAGACCAGGCCGATAGAGATCGACAGGCGGCAGGCGTGCAGGAGCTGGGTGAGGACGTCGGCGCCGAAGGCGTCGGTGCCGAGGTGGAAGGAGGGGGCGCCGGCGGGGAGCGTGGCGGGGGCGGCTGAGCCGTCGGCGGGGGTGGCGCCCAGGATCGTGCCCGGGGGATTGCGAGAAAGCTCGCTGAAACGCTGCTGGGGGCTGAAAGGGACGGGGACGAAGGTGGCGGTGGCGGCGCCCTCGGCGATGCGTCGGTGGTAGTCGAAGGTCTCGAGGCGCGGCCGGTCCCAGGTGATCGCGACGCAGGCGACCGCGACGGCGCCGCCGACGCCGATGAAGACGAAGCGACGGGCGTGGCTCACGGCGATGGGGAGCAGGGAGATGATGAGCGTGGTGAGACCGACGCCCAGGCCGGCGGCGGCGAAGGGGGCCCAGGGCTTGGCGCGCATGGCGCGGAACATGGGGGCGGGGTCGCGCGAGCCGATGGCGCTCTGGACGATCGAAGCGACGATGATCGTGACGAGGGCGCAGAAGAAGGCGCTGACGAGCCACGTGAAGCGCCGGGCGCGGGTCGCGACGGGGAGGAGGAGGGCGAGGGGGACGCCGATGGCGCCGAGGAGGAGGAGGACGAG
>CAZMCC010000131.1:0-8141 GCA_964564695.1 uncultured Phycisphaeraceae bacterium
GCCGGCACGCGCACGCCCCCGCGCCCCAGCGGCGGCGCCGGCAGCGGCAGCGGCGACGGCTCGCAACCCGCGACGCCCGCCAGCCTCACCTCCACCGGCCTTCTCGCCCTCGAAGACCGCGTCACCGTCGACCCGCAGAGCAACTCCCTCTACTTCCGAGGGCGTGAGGACGAGCTGGCCCGCTTCACCGAGCTGCTCAACCTCATCGACGTCCCCAACGCGCTGGTTTCACGCTGGTACCCGGTCGGGGGCGCCGCCGAGGCCATCGCCAACGCCGGGCGGCGCGAGGGCCTGGGCAACGCCGTAGTCGAGGAAGGCTCGTTACTCTCCACCGGCACCCGGCAGACGACGCAGCCACAGACCCAGACGCCACAGACGCCGCAGACGCCCCGAATCGGGCAGCAGCAAATCGACGGTGCGGGCGCCGGGTTCGTGATCTATCCCCGAGCCAGCGGCTTCCTGTACCGCGGCACCGAGCCCCAGCACGCTCGCATCAAGGCCCTGGTCGCCGAGCTGCGCGACTTGGCGACCCAGGAGCTCATCGTCGTCGAGTTCTACAAGCTCAAGCACCAGAAGGCCGAGGACGTCGCCGGGCTCATCAATGAGCTCGTCACCGGCCAGCAGGCCCGGGCCGAAAGCCCGCTGCTGGGACGCGGCGGCGACCGGCGCTCGGGCACCGGCATCAACCGCAACCGCGACACCCGCGACCCGCGTCAGCCGCGCGAGGGCGAGACCGTCGCGCCCGACGGGTCGCGCACGGGCGCCCCCAACTCCGAGATCTCCGCGCTCTTCGCCGACGAGAACACGTCGATCATCGCCGACGAGAAGAACAACCAGATCGTCGTCCGGGCCCCCAAGCGCCTGCAGCCGCAGTACGCGACGCTCATCAACAAGATCGACATCCGGCGTCCCCAGGTCTTCATCGACGCCCAGATCGTCGCCGTCACCGACAACGAGGACTTCCGCCTCGCCTTCGAGAGCCAGATCCTGGCCGGCGAGTTCGCGTACAACACGAACTTCGGCCTGGGCACCCTCCCCACCGGCGACCTGCAGGCCAAGAAGGGCGTGAACACCGGCGCGCTGGGCCTCGCCGCCGCCCTCATCAAGTCCGACCAGGTCCCCATCATCATCAACGCCCTGCAGCAGAACGTCGACGGGCGCATCCTCTCGACGCCGCAGATCCTCGTCGACGACAACGAAACCGCGTCGATCACTCGCAAGGACCGCATCCCCACGTCGGTCGCATCGCAGAGCAGCAACACCACCATTACTTCCACCGGCGCCGACGCCGAGGCGGGCACCGACTTCAGCGTCACCCCCACGATCTCCGAGATGGGCCTCAAGCTCGAGTATTCGATCGAGCTCAGCTCGTTCACCGGCAGCGCGTCGTCGCCGGGCCTGCCCCCACCCAGCCAGGCCGTGAACATCGACGGCATCGTCACCGTCCCCTCGGACGCGACGGTCGTGGTCGGCGGACTCACCGTCGAAAATCTCCAGAACACCATCCTCAAGGTCCCGCTGCTGGGCGACATCCCGATCATCGGACACCTCTTCCGCGACACATCGAGGACCTCCCAGAACGTGCGCGTCTACATCTTCCTCACGCCCCGCGTTCTGCGTGACCCCACCTTCGCCGACCTGCGCCTCCTCACCCGCGGCCCGATGGACATCGCCCGCGTCGAGGACGTCGACCTGCCCCCGCCCCAGCCCGTGCGCGTCGACATCGTCGCCACGCCCGCGCTCTCGGACCCGGCCCCCCAGCCCGCTTCCGACGAGCCCGCGCCGTCCGGAGGCCGGCGTTGAGCCCGATGCGCGACGCCAGCTCGCGCTCCGGCAAGGGGTCCAACGGGACGCCCGGCGCTCTCGCCAAGCCCGTGGGGGGTGGTGGGGGGGCCGGCGAGTGGGGCGCGGTGTCGCGCCAGTTCGCCATGCTCGGCCTTGCGCCCGAGCAGGCGACCGCGTTCGCCGTCATGCCCGGCTCCGACGCCGAGCCCTGGGACTCGCTGCTCACCCTCCTCGCCATCGACGAGCACACCGGCCTCACCAAGCTCGCCGAGCGCACGGGCCTGCCCTTCGACCCCGAGCCGCGTCTGAACGAATCGGCCGCGAAGTTCTACGAGTTCGTCTCCCCGAACCTCGCGCGCGAGCGCCTCGTCGCCGGCCTCGAGAGCGACGGGCACACGATGATCGTCGCCACCGCCCAGCCCCTGCAGCCCGCCGTCTTCAGCATGCTCGAGGACCGGCTCGGAATGCCCGTCCGAATCGTGCTCTCGCCGCGCGGCGCGGTGGTCAACCTCATCAACCGCGGCTTCGAGCAGCGCCAGGACCTGGTCACCGAGATCGTCGAGGAAATGCCCCTCGACCAGCGGGCCATCGAGTCCGCCGCGGGCTCCATCCGCGCCGGCACCGACCTGCTCCAGCTCGCCCGCCAGACCCCCGTCATCCGCCTCGTCAACATGATCCTCTTCGAGGCCCTGCGGCGCCGAGCCAGCGACATCCACGTCCACCCGATGGAGACCAGGCTCGTCATCCGCTTCCGCATCGACGGCATGCTCATCGACGCCTTCGGCCCCCCGCTCGCCCTCGCACCCGCCATCAGCTCGCGCCTCAAGGTCATGACCGAGCTCGACATCGCCAACCGCCACAGCCCGCAGGACGGCCACTCCACCGTGCGAGTCGGCAACCGCAAGATCGACATCCGCATGTCGTGCATCCCCACGGTCTACGGCGAACGAATCGTGCTGCGCCTGCTCGACCAGTCCCAGACCAAGCTCAGCCTCGACCAGGTCGGCATGTCCCGCCCCATGCAGGCCCAGTTCGGCGAGCTCGTCGCGCGGAACACCGGCATCATCCTCGTCACCGGCCCCACCGGCTCGGGCAAGACAACAACCTTGTACGGCGGCCTGGGCACCATCGACCGCTCCAGCCGCAACGTCATGACCATCGAGGACCCCGTCGAGTATCACCTCGAGGGCATCAGCCAGACGCAGGTCAACGTCAAACGCGGCGTCACCTTCGCCGCCGGCCTCCGCTCCCTGCTCCGCCAGGACCCCGACGTCATCCTCATCGGCGAAGTCCGCGACAAGGAAACCGCACAGCTGGCCGTTCAGGCCTCGCTCACGGGCCACCTCGTGCTCGCCACGCTGCACACCAACGACGCCCCCAGCGCCATCGCCCGCCTCATCGACATCGGCATCGAGCCATACCTGCTGACGAGCACGCTGCTGGCCGTGCTGGCCCAGCGCCTCGTGCGGCGCACCTGCCCCTTGTGCAAGGGCACGGGCCAGACCCCGTCGCTCATGCCTGCGGGCATGACTCCACCCCCCCCACCACCGTCGATCGCTTCGGCCCTCGACCCCGCCGCGCCGATTCGCCCGCTGCACCGCTGCGAACGCTGCTTCGGCACCGGCTGGTTCGGGCGCGTGGGCGTGTTCGAGGTGATGCTGATGACCGACACGCTGCGCCGCCTCACCGCCCAGAACGTCGACGCCGTCCAACTCGCCGACGCGGCCCGCGCCGGCGGCATGAAGACCATGATGGACGACGGCCTCGAAAAGGCGGCCAAGGGTCTGACGACCGAGGCGGAGCTGCGGCGCGTCCTGCTCTAGCCCTGCCCGATCCCCGCCCGCCCATCATCCTCATACACCACCACCCCGTTGCGCATCACCCGCATCGCACGCCGCGAGATATCACACACCTTCCCACGTTCCCCACGAACACGCCGTACTTCACCGCGCCGCCGCCCGGGCTCGCCGCCACGAACTGGTGATCCGACTTCATCCCCAGCACCCGCTTCGTCGACACCACCCGCCCCGCGTACCGCAGCTCCTCGGTGCCGAAGGGATAGACCAGCCCCTGACCCCTCCTCACACCTTCATCGCCGCCTCCGGCGTCGCCCGCGCCTCGGCGAACAGCTTCGCCTGGTCGGCCAGCGACATGCCCGCCCCGGCGTGAGCGCTCAGTCCCTCATTTGGGGGATTCTGCAACGGGCCCGTCCGACGCCCATCTACCATCGACATATGAAGCGAACGCTCGCGATCGTCGCAGCCCTCAGCGCACTCACCGCTACCGCTCTCGCGTTGCAGCCCGTGGCCAACCCGCCCGCCCCACCCACGGCGCCCCCCGGGGCACAGCCCGCGCAGCTGCCCCCCGCTCTCATCCTCGGCAAGCGCGCCGAGATCGTCCGCACACGCCTCGCCGTGCTCCCCGTCGTCGTCGTCGTCCCCGACGGCCCCAGCTATGCCGCCGCCGTCAGCGGGTGGAGCCTCGAGCGCCGCTACCCCGTCCTCATCGACGACGGCTCGTGGCGGGCCCGCAACGACATCGCCCGCTTCGTCCGCGCCTTCGCCCCCAAGGACGTCATCCGCTGGCAACGCCCCAAGAACCCCGACGGCTCCGCGCCGCCCGCGTGGCCCAGCGACCCCACGGCACGCCGCCAGATCATCTCCAGCGCCGCCGCCGCCGCCTTCGGCGCAACCTCCGCCGCCGACCTCAAGACCCGCTTCGCCCTGCTCAAGCTCGAACCCATCGGCGTCGTCGTCGCCAACGACGCAGACCCCGCGTGGACCGGCGCGCTCGCCCTCGCCGCCGGACGCGGGCAGCCGATCGTCTTCGTCAACCACGGCTCGGGCAGCGCCGCGGGCATCCCCGACGCCATCTCACAGGAAAACGCTCTCGCCCTGCTCGACGACGTCGAACGCGGCGTGGGCGCGCTGGGCTATCCCTGGGAAACCGCCGGCGACCAGATTGACGCCGTCACCATCTGCCTCAACGTCCCCGGCAAGGTCGCGCTCCCCGAGGGCGACAAGCGCGGCATGCTCGCCCTCACCGACGTCATCGGGCGCGGCCCGCGCGGACAGTTCAACCGCCTCTGGGCCTGGTCGGGCCAGATCTTCGGCAACGAAGCCCAGGCCGCGTACCGCGCCATGTCCTGCCTCTACCTCCAGCAGCGCCGCGCGTGGCTCTTCGACGGCTACGAGTCGGGCCCGCCGTGGAACCAGTACGACATGACCACCGCCGGCACCGACCTCATCCAGGGCGGCTTCAGTGTCGAGGTCGCCGACGCGCCCAAGCAGGGCCTCGAGGACTGGCGCCTCGGGACCGCCCGCGTCAGCAACGCGCCCAAGGACGCGCCGATCGTCTACGGCGTCGACGCCGGGCTCATCGCCGTCAACACCATGGGCTTCCCCGAGACCTTCGAGCTCCGCCCCGGCCAGGCCAAGGCCGCCGACATCCCCGTGCTCGCACGTCCCGCCATCGCCATCTTCGTCCACTCCTTCAGCGCCGCCCATGTGTACAACCCCGGCACCATCGCGGGCCGCTTCTTCCAGAACGGCGCGTACGCCTACGTCGGCTCGGTCCACGAGCCGGGGCTCGCCGCGTTTGTCCCCACTCCCCTGGTGATGAAACGCCTCCTCGTCGGCTTCCCGCTCGGCGCCGCCGTGCGCCGCGACGCCTCGCCCGCAGGCGCCTGGCCCGACCCGTGGAAGGTCGGCGTCTTCGGCGACCCGCTCATCTGCTTCGGCCCCCCGGCCCCGGTCGCGGCCGGCGACGTGCCGCTCGCCGGCACCGTCTCGCTCACCGCCCAGGTCGCCGAGGACGTCAAGGCCAAGCGCTTCGAGCCGGCGATGCTCTCGCTGTGGCTGCTCGGGCGCGACCGCGACGCGTCGCGCCTCGCCTCCGCCCTCGCCACCCAGGGCGGCGACGCCTGGACCGCCCCCGTCGCCCGCAACGCTGTCGCGAGCACGTTCTTCACCGGCGAGTCGAGCACCTTCGCCAAGGCCTACGTGCTCGCCACCGGCGCCAACCCGGACCCCAACGCCATGCCCGGCGCGATGGACATGGTCTGGAACGCGTTCTACCCCACGCTCCGCACGAGCCGCCCCGAAGAAGCCGCCGCGATGCGCAACGCCATCCGCTGGGACATCAACATGCGCGACGCCGTCGAGGCCTTCGTCGCCACCAAGGCCGCCGAGGGCGACGCCGCAGCCCGCGCCTTCGCCGACAAGTTCCGCGCCACCCTCTCCAGCGACGACGCCCGCACCGCCTTCGAGGCTCAGCTCATCAAGCCATGAACCGGCGCACGCCCGCCGAGCTCGAGGCGTGGCGCCGACTCCTCCGTGACGCCGGCCGCCCGCTGATCGACCTGGTCTCCTCGTCGCTCCCCCGCGACGGCCACCCCACGCCCGCGCAGCTCACCGCCTGGCGCAAGGCCGCCGGCGACCCCGACATGGCCTCCGCCGCCGTCGAGCTCGTCCGCGCCCGCCGAGCCTCCGCGTGGAAGTTCCGCGACGCGGGTCCGGGTGCCCCGACACCGGGTGCCCCGGCGGAGCTCTGTCCGCCGGGCCAGGACTCCCCCCGCCCACCCCTCTGCCCCATCACCAACCTCGCCCTCGACGTCCACGGCGGTGAACAAGCCACCCCTTGGCCCATCGCCCACCACAAGGCGCAGCGCATCGTCGACCGCCTCGGCTCCGGCACACCCGTCATCGACGCCTGCTGCGGCGTGGGCGCCGACGCCCGCGAATTCGTCATCGCCGGCCTCGACGTCCGCGTCGTCGACCTCGACCCCGTCCGTGTATGGATGTGCCGACACAACACCGACTGCCCGACGCAAGTCGCCGACGCCGCCGAGCTCGACACGTCCGGATTCACCCTGCACATCGACCCCGCCCGGCGCACGGAGTCGCGCTCCGGCGGGCGTGCCCGCATTCGCTCGCTGAACGACCTCCTGCCGCCGATCGACACCATCGCGGCCCTCGCGGCCGCGGCCCGAGGTGCGCTCGTCAAGCTCGGTCCCGGGGTGAATCCCGACGAGCTCCCCGCGCTGCACGCTCCGACGAGCCTCGAGTACATCTCCCTCGATGGGCAGCTGTCGCAGGCCGTGTGGTGGATCGGCCCGCTCGCGGACGATCCCCCCGTCCGCGCAACGCTGGTCAACTCCGCCCGCGCCGCCGTGTTCACGCTCGCCGGCGATCCCGCCGCCGACGAACAACCCTCTGAATCCCCCCTCGGCGCCCACGTCTTCGCCGTCGACCCCGCGATCGAGCGCGCCGGCCTGCTCCCGACCCTGGCGCACCAGACCGGCCTCGCGATCGTCCACCCCGCGCTCGGCCTGCTCACCGACGACCCCCACGAGCTCGGCGGGGGGGGCGTCCGCGGCTGGCTCGAACACGCCGCCCTCACCCCCTTCATCGTCCGCCACGAAATGCCCTGGCGCCGCGAACGCGTCGCCCAGTGGCTCGCCGACCACGACGCCGGCCTCGTCGAGGTCAAGACCCGCGCCAAAGCCTGCGACCCCGACGTCGAGCAGCGCGAACTCCGGGCTCCGGGTCACACGCCGTACTGCGTCTTCGTTCTCCGCTTCGGCGACGCCATCCGCGCGATCATCACCGAACGACCGGGCCCCCCCCGCTCCGGCGCAGCGACCCCGACGTGACCGTCCCGTCCGCGTGAATCTCCGCCCACGAGGCCCCGTCGAGGGCCGTCACGTACCACTCGCGCCCGACCCTCAGAGGATCAAACCGCGCGTCCGCCGCGCGCCGCATCCCCGTCGACTGCAGCACCACCGCCGGGTCCACCCGCTGCACAAGCTCCGCGCTCGCGTCGTTGAAGCTCCCGTGGTGCGGCGCCTCGAGCACGTCCGCCGCGAGCTCGTCGCCGCGCTCCGTGAGCAGCCGCGCGATCGCCTCGCGCCCGATGTCCCCCGTCAACAGCAGCGTCCGAACCCCGTCCGCCGTCTCCACCTCGAATCGCGCGACGAGCGACGTGTCGTTCACGCTCGCAAACCGCCCTCCACCTCCCCCACCCCCCCCACCCCCACCCCCCTCCGGAGGCCACAGCACGCTCGCCCGCGCGGTCCCGATCGTGAACACGTCCCCCGCCGCGAGCGTCCGTACCTCGACGCCGCGCCGCCCGAGAATCTCGAAGAGCTGCCCCGCCGCCGACCGCGCCGAGCCCTCCGCCGCGTCCTCAAACATCGGCGTCACCAGCAGCCGCTCCACCCCCAGCGGGCGCACCAGCTCCGGGATCGCCACGTAGTGATCCGTGTTCGGATGCGTCACGATCACCGACCGCGCCGACCACACCCCCCCCCCCCCCCCCCCCCCCCCCCCCCCCCCCCCCCCCCCCCCTCCCCCCCC
>CAZMCC010000132.1:0-8139 GCA_964564695.1 uncultured Phycisphaeraceae bacterium
GAGTTCCTCCTCCCTCTCCCTTCGGCTCTGACCAAGGGAGAGGGCAGGGGTGAGGGCTCCGCCTCCTACCGCTCCTACTCCCTCCTACCGCCTTTGCCTTCTGTCTTTGCTTCCTGCCTTCCCCCCTAGTCCCCAGTCCCTAGTCCCCAGTCCCTTCCAATTCGCCCCCACGCTTCTTGGTATCTCTTCCTCATCGCTTCCAGCGACGTCGGGATCACCCGCACGTGCCCCACCGTCGAAATGAAGTTCGTGTCCCCCAGCCACCGCGGCACAAGATGCACATGCAGATGCTGCGGCACCCCCGCCCCCGCCGCCCGCCCTTGGTTTATCCCGATGTTGATCCCCTGCGGCTCCAGCGCCGAGCGCATCAGCGCCGCCGCCACATCCACCAGCCGCCAGAGCGCCGCCCGCTGCCGGGCCGTGTAGTCGAGCAGCGTCGGCCGCGGGTCCCCCAGCGCCACCAGCAGATGCCCCCCGGCGTACGGAAACGCGTTCAGGAACACGAACCCGCCCGTCGGGTCGGGTCCGCTGCCATCCCCCGCGAGCCGCACGATCACGTTGTTCTTCTCATCCCCGGCCGGATCCAGCCAGTAGTCCCGAATGAACGACCCGCTCCCCTCGGGCGCCGGCTTCCCCGTCGGCGGCCCGGGAATGTGTTTCTCCCGGTCGATCGACTCCATGTACTCCAGCCGCCACGGCGCATGGATCGCCCCGGACGTCGGCGTCGGGTCGCGGGGATCGGGCTGTGGTGGCGGTGTCGGCGCGCCCATGCGGCCAAAGCGTAGTGCCCCCCCCCACCGCCCCACCTTCCCTCAACCCACCCCGCTTGCCGCCGCGTATAGACCCGTCCATACGCTCCCGCACTCACCGTCACCCCGCCAGCCACCACCTCCGGAGAGAACCCCATGGCCAAGAAAGCATCGAAGAAAGGCAGCAAGTCCTCCGCCTCGCGCCGCATCGTCCACGCCAAGGCCGGACGCAAGGCCGCCCCCAAGAAATCCCCCACGCGCACCGCCGCCCCGGCCGGCCCCAAGGCCGTCTCCTCCGGCCGCGGCGTGTCCCCCGCCGAAATCGGCCGCGAGCTCGTCCGCATGTTCAACGCCCAGACTCCCGACCGCGAGATCTGGGACAAGTTCTTCAGCTCCGGCCTCGTCTCCATCGAAGGCAACGGCATGGCGTGGACCGGCCTCAAGGCCACCGAGGCCAAGGGCGCGGAGTGGCTCGCGCAGCACACCGTCCACGGCGCCTCCGCCGAAGGCCCGTTCGTCGGGGCCACCGGCTTCGCCGTCAAGTTCCGCATGGACGTCGAGATCAAGGCCACCGGCCAGCGCATCACGCTCGAGGAAATCGGCGTCTACACCGTGAAGAACGGCAAGGTCATCCAGGAAGAGTTCATGTACTCGATGGGCTGATCCCGCATCCGTACAGAATGCGGACGTAATTGCCCAGATTTCGCGGGACCGCCAATTCCGCAACGAACAGCCCTGGCCCCTTCTCCGTATATTCGAATGTAAGAACTCGTGTTGGGGGGCCAAACAAGAGTCTTCTTCCTCCTCCGGCGAAAGGGTTCCGTGGAAACACGGGGCCCTTTCGCGTTTTTCAACGCATCACGCCCGGAGGAAACCGCCCCGCGGCTACACCACGCTCCGCCCCGGCGCCACGTCCCCCGGCGCCATCCACACCTCGTGCATGTCCTGCCCGTCGTTCACCCGGCGCAGCGCCAGGTACAGCACCGTCGCCCCCGTCGCCACGAAGCTCACCAGGTACGCGTACGCCACCAGCAGGAGCGCCGTCTTCGCCACCCGCACGATGTACGCCGCCGTGAACGTCCCCGTCGGCGGCTCCTTGCCGTCAAGCACGGCCATCCACTCCGGGCTCGCCGCGACCTCGGCCGACGTGAGCCCGTTGATCGAAATCCGCCCCTCGCTGTTCACCCACGCGCCCAGCGACGCCTGGGCAAAGTGCATCGCGCCCAGCAAGAGCAGCAGCATGAGCCAGTACGTGATCGCCCCCTGCAGCACGATCGTGCCCGTGTACAGCACCGTCCGCCCCGTGCGCCCGAACACGTACGCGTACGCCCGCTGCACCGCATCAAACGCGTCCGAGTTGTCCGCCGCGATCGCCGGCAGAATCAGCGGCGTTCCGAACACCACCGCGATGATCAGCACCATCCCCGCCACGCCCGAGGCCAGCGCAAACGCGTAGAACAGCGACCCCACCACGTTCAGGAACGGCAGGTTCAAGAGCACCCACCCCACCAGCCCCATGAACAGCGCGATGGCCCACAACCCCGCCAGCGGGCCGACGACGGCCACAAACGCCGTGCGGGCACGGCTGATCGCGTACCCCAGCGCCTCGGGCCACGGCGTGTCCGCGTTGTGCGCGAACTGCAGCGCCGCCGAGCGCGAGATGGCCGTGAACCCGATCAGGAACGCCGGCACCGTGAGGATCAGGGCCACCACCGTCGCGATCGTGTGCTGGCTGAGGGCCCAGTAGGGCGCCCGCACGACCAGGCGGTACAGCGCCGGCGCGACCACGCCCGGGTCAAGCACCCACTGCCCGTCCTTGCGCACCCCCACGAGCACGTCGTTGAGTGCCTTGGAGAAGATCTCCGCCAGCGGCGTCACGTTGGGCGACGTGTCCTGCAGGCCCAGGGCCAGGTGCCACGCGATCCCGGCCACAATGAGCGTGAACAGCCCGAGGATGATCCTCCCGGGCGCCAGCGCCACGCCGGCCGCACGGAACAGCTTCGGCCACACCAGCCCGGCGAGCAGGTCGTCGGCGGTCAGGGGGGCGGGACGCACGCTCGGGGGGGAGGGCGGCGGATTCGTCGACTGAGGCATGCGCTCATGCTACCGCGCCCGGCATGCGTTCGTAGGGCACCGACCGGGCCTTGAGGTAAACTTCAACCGCGATGCCTGGCCTGAGCACCAATGACCGCGAAGTGGGCTACTCGGGCCGCCGACTCACCGCGGAGGAGTTCTTCGCCCTGGGCGAGACGACCGAACGCCTCGAACTCGTCGACGGGGTGACGATCGCGTCACCGAGCCCGTCGCCCACCCACCAACTGCTCCTTGTCCAATTGCTCCGGCAGCTTCACCTCGCGGAGGATCAGGGCCTCCTCCTGCACGTCTTCCCGTCCACCGACGTTCAATTCGCACCCGACCTGGTGTACTGCCCCGACATCTCCATCTACACGGGTGAACGCTTCGCCACCACGCCGAGTCGTCTCACGTCCCCGCCCGATCTGGTCATCGAAGTCCTCTCTCAGGAGACCAATGGCAAAGACCTCATCACGAAGCGCGACGACTACGAGAAGTACGGCGTCGGCGAATACTGGGCGGTCGACCCCGCCGACCTGCGTGTCCGGGCCTGGCGACGCGAGGCCGCCGCGCCCGAACTCTTCACCGAGGTCCCGTTCCGCGGCACGGCCCTGCCGAGCCTTGTCATCGCCGGTTTCACGCTCGACCTCGCGCCGCTGCGGGACCTCAAGTAACCCCCCCGGGCGTCCGCGCCGTTCGGTTACTATCCCCCTGGGTGCAATTGCCGCCCCCTTTAGCGGAAGAACCCTGGAGCGGGCGTCAATGCCCCGCTGAATAAGGAGGCCGGGAATGGGATCTCTGGGACTTGGTGCAATCCTGGGCATCGGCATCGGCGCCGTGCTCTTCATCGTCGTGCTGTGGGTCATCGCCGTCTACAACGGCCTCGTCCGCAAAAGGATCGGCGCCGACAACGGCTGGTCGCAGATCGACGTGCAGCTCAAGCGTCGCTACGACCTGATCCCCAACCTCGTCGAGACGGTCAAGGGCTACGCCGGCCACGAGCGCGAGACCCTCGAGGCCGTGATCGCCGCCCGCAGCCGTGCGGTCAACGTCACCTCCGACGCCGCCCACGCCATGGAGAAGTCCATGGCCGAGAACCAGCTGACCGGCGCGCTGGGCCGGCTCATGGCCATCAGCGAGGCCTACCCCCAGCTCAAGGCCGACGCGAACTTCCGCCAGTTGCAGGAAGAGCTCACGAGCACCGAGAACAAGATCGGCTTCGCCCGCCAGCACTTCAACGACAGCGTCGCGTCCTACGAGACCTCACGCCAGCAGTTCCCCGGCTCGATCGTCGCCGGCGCGTTCGGCTTCGCGAAGCGCGAGTACTTCGAGCTCAAGGAAGAGGCGCAGCGCGAGGCGCCGAAGGTCAGCTTCGCCCGCTAAGCAATCCGATCGGATCCGAGCCTCCCGCGCGAGCGGGAGGTTCTTTGCGCGCCCGGGTCCAACACCTCCCGCTCGCGCGGGAGGCTCGGATCAGCCCCGCTCCATCCTCTCCCCCAGCGCAAACGCCAGCTCCAGCGCCTGCTCATAGTTCAGCCGCGGGTCGCACACCGAGACATAGTTCCTCGGCAGGTCCGCCTCGCTCACGCCCGACGCCCCGCCCAGACACTCGGTCACATCCTCGCCCGTGAGCTCGACGTGGATGCCCCCCAGGTGCGTCCCCCCACCCTCCGCCGCGAGGACGTCGTACGTCCGCAGCATCTCATCCACGATCAGCTCGAACCGGCGCGTCTTCGTCCCCGACGCCAGCGTCGTCGAGTTCCCGTGCATCGGGTCGCACACCCACAGCACCGGGTGGCGCACGCTCGACACCGCCCGCACCAGCCCGGGCAGCGCCTTCTCCACGCCGCCCGCGCCCAGGCGCGTGATCAGCACCATCTTCCCCGGCTCGCGCGCGGGGTTGAGAACATCCAATAGCCGCACCAGCTCCGCGCCACCGACGCTCGGCCCGATCTTGACCCCCACCGGGTTCGCGATGCCGCGGAAGTACTCCACGTGCGCCCCGTCCAGCGCCCGCGTCCGCTCCCCGATCCACGGCAGGTGCGTGGTCAGGTTGAACCAGCCGTCCCGGCGCGGCACGCGCCGAGTTTGCGCGGACTCGTACAGCAGGTTCAGCCCCTCGTGGCTCACGAAGAAGTCCGCCCGCGTCAGCTCGTCGACCGTCCGCGCCCCGAGAGCCTCCATCAGGCGCAGCCCGTCGAGGACTCGCCGGGTCATCTCCCGGTACTTCTCCGCCAGCTCCGGCACCAGGCCCGCCTTCTTGAGCGACGGCATCTCCCACTGCTCGGGGTGGTGAATATCCCCGAGCCCCGCATCCAGCAGAGCCCGGACGAAGTTGAGCGTCAGCCCGGCGTGCTTATACCCCTCGACCATCCGCTCCGGGTCCGGCCGGCGCGCGTCGGCGTCGAACGCCGCGTCGTTCACAAGGTCCCCGTAATAGCTCGGGAGCGTCACCGGCCGGCCGTCGGCGCCTGTGCGAGTCTCCGTCGCGCTCGACCGCGGCTTGGCGTACTGCCCCACCATCCGCCCCACGCGGATCACGGGCTTGTTCGCCGCCCGTGCCAGCACGAGCGACATCTGGAGCAGGATCTTGAGCTTGGCCGCGATCGCGTCGGACCCGCACTCGGCCATCCGCTCCGCGCAGTCGCCGCCCTGGAGCATAAACCGTGTTCCCGCCTGCGCTTCGGCGAGCAACCCCTTGAGCCGTTCGACCTCTCCCGAGCTCACGAGCGGTGGCAGTAGACGCAGGCGCCCCACGGCCCGATCCACCGCGTCGCGGTCCGGATACACCACCTGCTGCGACGCCAGCCGCCGCTTCCACGAGTCCGCGGCCCAGTCGCTCGCCGCCGAGGCGGCAATAGAGGATCGCAAGCTGGGATTCGACGTGCTCAAGAGGTCTCCGCCTTGGGGGCTCCGCCCGACTCGGCCAGAGGCCCGGCGTGCGAAACAGATCCGATCGTATCGACTCGCGAACGCGCAACTCTGAGCAGTCGACCGGAAAAGCTCGCGAATGCTCAACTAACGGAAATATCTCGCCGATCGGTTGCGGACGTAGTTATCCCACACCACGTGGGAACGGCGAGCTACGGGCCCGGCGGGCCGTGTCCATTCTCGTCGATCGGTCAAGTTCTCACTCCACACCCACGCCCGCAAGGAAGCATTCAATGGCCACCCGCAGCACCCGTTCGAACCGCCGTCGCAGCACGGCCCGGCGCGCCAGCGCCCGCCGCACCACGACGCGCCGCAGCACCGCCCGTCGCTCCTCCACCGCCCGTCGTTCCACGGCCCGTCGCGCGACGGCCCGCCGCACGAACGCCCGGCGTACGACCGCGCGTCGCACGACCCGCCGCACCTTCAAGCGGACCACCAAGCGGACCGCGAAGCGCTTCGGCGCCGCGAAGCGCCGCACCGCCAAGAGCTTCCGCAAGCGCGCCACCGCCAAGAAGTCCGCCCGCCGCACCGCCAAGCGCAAGACCGCCAAGCGCACCACGGCCAAGCGCAAGACCGCGAAGCGCTCGACCGCCAAGCGCTCCACCGCGAAAAGGACCACTGCGAAGCGCTCCACCGCCCGCAAGAGCTTCCGCAACAAGGCCAACAGCTTCAGCTTCTGGGCCCGGTCCTCGAGCAACGCTCGTCGCACCTGGTCCGCCCGCCGCAAGGCCGCCTAAGGCGCCACGGCGATCAGTTCAGGAACACCTCCTGTTGACCAACACGACCCCGGGGCAGTCCCCCCGGGGTCGCGTTGCATTTTACGAGCCCTGTGCGCGAGCACAGGGTGAACCGCAACGGGTTCCTGTGCGCTCGAAGCTCGCACGCGCACCGACCGTTCACACCGCCTCCCGCACCCGATACATGTAATCCACCTCCGGCCACGCCGCCCCCACGCGCCGGAGAATGTTCACCGCCTGCGCCTGGTGGTGCTTGCTGTGCAGGATGCCCTGCAGCAGCATGTCGCGGAGCGTGGCCCGGAACATCGACCCCTTCGAGTCGCGGTAGGTCTGCACCCGCCCCAGGTCCGACTCCGACAGCGAGCCCAGGAACTGCCCGCGGGCCGCGGCGTTCGCGCTCAGCCTCGCCCCCACGTCCTTGACCGTTACGTGCTCGCTCTCGCTGGGCCAAGGCGGGCTTTCGCCCTTGAACCGCGACAGCCACACGCTCTCGCCGTTGTGGATGTGCAGCAGCGTCCGGCGCAGCGTGCCCGGGCCGATCTCCATCGGCCGGTCGAGGGCCTCCTCGACGACCGGGGCCGCGCCCTCGATCAGCTTCGAGTTGCTCCAGTCCGTGTAGTCGAACAGCCGGCGAATCAGGTCGAGCTCGCTCATGCGGCGCCTCCTTGCGAGACGGTAGTACCGTCGTTGAGAAGTGGCAGAGTGGCGAAGTGGCTGAGTGGCAAAGTGGTGGAGCGCAACGGCGATTCACTCCGTCACTTTGCCACTTTGCCACTTTGCCACTTCCAGCCCGCGTACCGTTGGCCCGCCACTCTCTGGAGCCGCCCCCGTGCCGCAGACCGTGTTCGCGTACGCCAAGGCCGAGCTCGTCCGCCCCGAAGACCTCGGCGCGGGCGTCGCGGTGGTGATCGACGTGCTCCGGGCCTCAACGACGATCTGCGCCGCCCTCGCCGCTGGAGCCCGCGAGGTCGCCCCGTGCCTCGAGGTCGCCGAAGCCGTCGCCCTCGCCCAGAAGCTCGGCCCCGCGGCGTGCGTCTCGGGCGGCGAGCGCGAGGGGCGCGCCGTGGAAGGTCTCACGCTGGGCAACTCACCCGCCGAGTACACCGCCGACGCCGTGGCCGGCAAGACCGTCGCCCTCTCCACCACCAACGGCACCCGCGTCGCCCTCTTCGCCCGCCAGGCCCAGCGCGTCTTCATCGGCGCCCTATGCAATGTGTCGGCCCTGTGCCGCGTGCTCCGCGCCGACGGGCGCGACGTGCACCTCATCTGCGCCGGCGTCCGCGCTCAGGTGGCCATGGAGGACTGCATCGCCGCGGGCGCGATCGCGTCGCAGCTCATCGAACGCGGCTCGACCCCGTCGCACGACGACCAGGCGATCATGTTCGCCCGCCTGTTCACCGCCTCCCAGCTCGCCGGGCGCGGCTCGCTCACCCCGAGCCTGCGAACCAGCCTCGGCGGGCGCAACCTGATCTCGATCGGCCTCGAGGCCGACATCGAGACGTGCGCCCAGGTGGATGCGTACGCGGTGGTGCCTGAGCTGGACCGGGCGCGGAATCGGATTACGGGCGTTTCCTGAACAACCGGAGCGGACGCGATGAAAGCCCGGAGCGGCAGCGACGGGCCACGGCGAGAACGGTGCGCGCGGGGGC
>CAZMCC010000133.1:0-7751 GCA_964564695.1 uncultured Phycisphaeraceae bacterium
CGCTGCGCCCTCGCGCCAGAAATGTGTCAGACATATTTGCAGTAGTCAGTAGCGGGATGGACCCTGCGGCCGATGCTCTCTTCGCGGCGTCCACCTCGGCGGTCAGAGCATCGCGGAATTCAGACAGCGTGCCGGTGAGCGGGATTGGCGGCTTTGCCCCCAGTGTCGGAGGTTGTCTCTCCCCGCTGGCTCGTGGTTTGCGTGTGGCCAAGCAAGCCGCCCATGGTGAACTCCCGCCCCGGCAGCAACAGCATACATGCCCGCAGCGCACACGGCATCTATGACGGCTCAAGGTGTGAGCGGCAGGTGGCGCCGACGAGTTCCACGCCCGTGCCACCGAGGACGAGCTTTGGCGTCCTCGGTGCTCTTCGCGAGTTCCGATGGCCCAACGCACCGAGGAAGGTCAGAGCACCTTCCTCGGTGGCACGGGTCGTGCGTTGTGCTCCGGCAGCAATCGGTGGGAGTCTCGGTGCGCGACGTGCGCATACCCGTGGGCGCGGGAGAAATCGGCGACGAGCGACCGAGCCTATACTTTGAGCGATTGGCCGCCTGCGGCCGGGCACAACAGAGCTCGGTTCACACGTTCAGCGCGACCGGTTTCCCGACGCTTCCTCCACCCAGGTTCAAGCACCGGTTTGAATCTCTGGGTATTTTGGAAAGCGTCTCATGATGAAGTTGTACGTCGGTAATCTGGCCTTCACCACCACCGAGCAGGAACTGAAGGCCCTCTTTGAGCCCTATGGCGTGACCTCGGCCTCGCTGGTCATGGACCGCGAGACCGGGCGGCCGCGCGGGTTCGGGTTCGTCGAGCTCGACAACGAGCAGGGCGCCGCGGCCATCGCGGGCCTCAACGGCAAGAACATCGGCGGCCGTGACCTCACCGTCAACGAGGCCAAACCCCGCGAGTCTCGCACCGCCGGCAGCGGTGGTGGTGGTGGTTGGGGCCGCAGCAGCGGCGGTGGCGGTGGGGGCGGCGGCGGCTGGTAAGTCGATGGTCAGTCCCCACCGGCGCTCTTGTCGCCGGTGAGTCGCAAACAGATCACCGGCCGGGCATGTCGCCCGGCCGGTTTCGTTTGGTATCGATCTCGGGACGGCGCGAACGCGACTCGGATGAGCGACGCCACGGTCATACGCGTTGTGCTACGCCCGCAACTGGGGTGTGCGCATCACCACCGCCCTCGGCCGTCCCCCGCGTCACCGCATCCGCAATAAACCGCCGCCGTGCCGCGATGTTCTGCGAGCGCTCGATCCCCGACGGGTGCATCCCGTCGCTCGCGTGGCCCGCGTTGAAGAAGAACGCCTCCGCCGCGTCCAGCACCGCCGGGTTGCGCAGGGCCCACACGTCGGTGGCGTACCGGTCGGCCTCGGTCTCCACGGCGATCGCGATTTCCGGCGACGGGCTCGAGCCGTAGCGGTGGGAGTCGCGGTGCGCAACGTGCGCGTACTCGTGGGCGCGGAAGAAGTCGGAGACGAGCGGCCCGGCCGCCCGCCCGTTCGCCGGATTGTACAGGATGAAGTAGTTCCCCCACCCGTCGAGGTGCGTGGCCGCGATGTCGTTGAGCGTCGGGTCCGGGTACTCCGGCACGGGGATCGCCACCCACGGCAGCGCGGGCTCGGCCCACGGCGTGCGCGACTTCTCCACCAGCGCCGCGCTGTCGAGCGAACCCTCGCCCGAGAGCAGCGTGCGGGGTTCGAGGCCTTCAACGAGGTGGCAGGGGCGTTGGGTAGAGGGGTTGCGGGGCAGCGGACGCTCCTGGGGAGGTCACGAGACCGCCGCGGCAACGCTATCACCGATGCGCCGATCACACGCGCGGCCCGCGTGAGTTTTTGATGGGCGGCTCCAAGCAGGGCCGACGCCGTGCCACCGAGGACGAGCTTGGGCGTCCTCGGTGCTCTTCGTGAGTTTGTGCGGGAGAGCGGAGCACAACGCACCGAGGAAGGTCAAAGCACCTTCCTCGGTGGCACGAACTCACAGCTCCACAATCGCCATGTCCGCCCCGACCTCCGCCTTCGCTTCGGCCGCCACGGCCGTCGTCGCCATCATCGCCAGCGAGGACGTCTCGCGTCCCATCCGACGTCGAAGTTCCGCGGCGTCGTACGCCAGCTCGGGCGTGCCGCCGCCGGCGAGGCTCGCGAGGTCGAGCCCGATCTGCGCCTCGGCCTTGCAGCCTTCGCGCTCCGGGATCGCCGCGTCGAACGCCTGGAGCAGGCCCTTGGCGTTCTCAAACGTGCCGCTCTTCTCGAGCCACGTCGCGCTCGGCAGCACCACGTCGGCCCGCTGCACGAGCTTGCCCGTGTTGGCTCCGAGGGTGTCGATGAGCACCACGAACTTGCCTTCGAGGGCCTTCAAGAGGCCGTCGGTGGCCCACTCGCTTGGGTAGTTGCCCGTGAGCAGCACGGCCGCCACGCGCCCACCGCTCAGCTCGCCGAGCATCTGGTCGAAGCTCAGCACTGCATTTTCGCCCGAACGCTTCCGCGCCAGGGCCTCGAGCACGCGCCGCACGCCGCGGGCGTTGGGGGCCTTCTCGGCGTACATCGTGAACGCCTTGGGGTCGTCCGCCTTCGCGCCGATCGGGAAGATCTTGTCCTGGCCCTGCATCGGCACCGGGCCCACCGCGAGCACGGCCTGCGGATCGAGCGCCAGCGCCGCCGTCGCGAGCGCGTACGCGTCTTCGCACGTCAGCATCGGGCTGATGATGGCCGCGAGCTTGCGCCCCGGGGCGGCCGCGGTCTTGATGCCGTCGAGGGCGGCTTCGTACGCCCGGGCCCAGTCGCACGCGACGGGCACGTCGTACTGCTTGCGCGTCGGCCCGCCACCCCCACCCGACATGTGGCCGCCCAGGCGCCCGCCATCACCCTCGGCGTGCACGTGCTTCCACGAGTAGCGGACCTCGTCGGTGATCCACCAGCGGTTGACCTGCATGTTGGTGCGGGGCTTGAAGCGGTAGACCTTGCCCTCGTTGTGGAAGACCGTGATGTTGTCGCCGCTGGCGGTGTAGCCGTCGATGCTGGGCGTCTCCTTCAAGAACCACACGCGCTGGACGAAGAGGAAGTCCTTGTCGAGCAGTGCGCCGACCGGGCAGAGGTCCGCGACGTTGGCCGAGAGCTCGTTGGCGAGGCCGTGGCCGGGGAAGACGTCGATCTCTTCGCGGTTGCCGCGGCCCTGGACCATCAGCTCGCTCGTCCCGGTCACCTCGCGGGTGAAGCGGACGCAGCGGGTGCACATGATGCACCGGTCGCTGTAGAGGTAGATGTGCTCGCCGAGGTCCTTCTTGGGGTTCTTGACCTTGGTCTCTTCAAACCGGCTCGCGCTCCGCCCGTAGTGATACGAATAGTCCTGCAGCGAGCACTCGCCGGCCTGGTCGCACACCGGGCAATCGAGCGGGTGGTTGATGAGCAGGAACTCCATCACCGCCTTCTGGTTCTGCACGCTCCGCGGCGAGTCCGTATACACGACCCATCCGTCGCTGCACGCCGTCTGGCACGTGGGGATCAGCTTGCCCCCCATGAGCGGCTCAAGGGTGTTGTTGTTCTTGGGGTTGGGGGCCCAGACCTCGCCCAGGCAGATGCGGCAGCTCGCCACGATGGAGAGCCCGTCGTGGTAGCAGTACTGCGGGACCTCGATCGCTGCGCGGTTGGCGACCTGGATGATCATCTCACCCGGGGTGAAGTCGCACTCGCGGCCGTTGATGGTGATCTTGGGCATTGAGGTGGGGGGGAAGGGGCCAGGGGCCGGGGGCTAGGGGCCAGGGGTTCGGACGGGTGGCCGCGGGACACGTTCGGGTCCCGGTCCACGGGTCGGGTCGATGGTAGCCGATCCGCCCCCGGAGCCATTTGCGGACGCCTCCGGCCGCGCCCGGCGTTGTCGGACCCGCGCCGAATCGGGCTTCTTCTCAGACCTCGCGCCCGCCCAGACTGACTCGTCGGCACACCCCCACCCGCACAGCGCGAAGAGTCGCGCCAGTCGTGGCCCCAACACCGGGGGTATGGCACAACTCTCCACCGCGGCAGGGAATGCCGCCCGGCGGATCGGACCTTGGCCCCACCCCACGAGGGCGGCCGAGAACCCAAGCCCGCCCGACCTCACGCCACACCAGCAAGACAAGGAGTTCGTCATGCGTACCGCTGCTCTCGCCATCGCCCTCGCGTCGCTCGCCGGCACCGCCGGAATCGCCGCCGCCGACACCGTCCGCGGCGAATACACCTCGAGCCTTGGCCGCGACATCAACATCACCCGCAACGGCAACACGGGCGACGTCCGCACCGTGCAGTTCAACTGGGCCCGGTCCGACAGCCCCGGCCCCGGCGTCGACCCGTATCTGCCGATCAACTTCGACAGCTACTGCGTCGAGCTCGACCAGAACGTCGCGCCCAGCACCAAGTACACCTTCGACGTCCTCTCCCCGTCCGCCGCCGGCCTCTCGAGCTTCCAGGAGCTGATGCTCGAGCGTCTGTGGGCCAGCTTCAAGCCCGTGATCGACACCAGCCTCGAGTCCGCCACCTTCCAGGCCATCGTCTGGGAGATCATCTACGACTCGGACGACATGGATATCCGCGCCGACGACTTCCGCGTCAACCCCCCGTCCGACGGCCTGCGTGACCTCGCCGACACCTGGATCGGCATCATCACCGACGCCGGCTATGCCGGCCCCGTCCAGAACGTCGTCATCCTCCACAACGCCGAGATCCAGGACCAGATCACGGCCGTCCCCGCGCCCGCAACGGCCGCGCTCGGCCTGCTGGCCGTCGGCGTGGGCGCTCGGCGCCGCCGGGTCCAGTAACCTCGATCCGCTCCCCGCACTCCAAGCGACCCCTTTGCACTCCTGTTGTCGCACCCGGGCCTGAATCATCGGGCCCGGGTGTTTTTTGGTGGGTGCCCCGGCGGAGCTTTGCCGGGCTGCAGCCGCTCCGCTGGTGGCGCCCCTCACTTCATCTGCGGCGCGTCGCCCATCTTGCCAAGCGCCCGGATCTCGAGCGTTTCATTTGACAAACAGTGGGCGTGGTGAATCTTTACAATCGGTTCGTACGGTGTTTTCCTGCCTTTCCGCGGGTGCCCGACGGACTCACTCTGGAGAGAGAGACCATGACGTTGCGCTCCACCACCATCGCGGCCTCGGCCGCACTTGCCCTCCTCGCCGGCGCGGTCCAGGGCGAGGTCATCACCGTCCGCAGCGGCCAGGTCGGCGGGCTGCCCGGAACGGCCGGCCAGTCCGACGACACCGTTCGATACCTCCCCAACAACCCCGGCGGCGCTCCGATCAGCCCGGTGCCCTTCACCCCCGCCGATTACGCCGGCGCCACGGGCGGGCCCGCGGCCGTCGTGATCAACCCCGTGGGCGTGTGGACGCCCGGCATCAGCGATGCCGACGCCCGCTGGATCAACTGGCAGGCCGACGGACAGATCCAGCCCGACGGCACGTTCTTCGGCAGCGGCTTCGGCGTCGCCGGGTCAACGCTGTACTCGGTGCCCTTCTTCGTGACCACCGCCGCCGCCACCACCGGGAACTTGACCATCGAGTTCGCCGTCGACGACAGCGGCGGCGACTTCATCTTCGGCGGCGGTAACCCCGACTTCCTCTACGTCAACGGCAGCCCCACCGGCTACAACGGCGGCAACTTCGCCACCCCCACCATCCACAACCAGCTCATCTCCATCACCACCGGCCTGAACTACCTCCACCTCTACCAGCGCGACGCCGGCTTCGGCGTCAGCGGCCTCATCTTCAGCGCGACCATCGAGGTCGTCCCCGCCCCCGGCGCCGCGGCCCTCCTGGGCCTCGGCGGCCTGATCGCGACGCGTCGGCGCCGCTGATCGCGATTTCACGAGCATTCAACTGAAGCGGCCCGGGCACACGTCCGGGCCGCTTTCGTTTTCCGGCCGTGCCACCGAGCTCGGCGGCTTTGAGCCGAGCTCGGTGCGTTGGACGTCGTTTGCGACGAAGGCTGTCGATGCACGGGGCGTCAAAGTTCGTGCGGCTCAACGGGCGGGTGTTCCGGCGACCCCCGCGAAGAAGCACCGAGCTCCGGCCAAAGCCCCGGAGCTCGGTGGCACGGCCCATGGTGGTGCCGCGCTCTCGGAAGGCCAAGCATGCTCCGCGGGCGAATACCCGCTCAGCGTGACACCGCCTCGCTCCATCCATGAACGTCCTCATCTCCACCGTCGGTTCGTCGGGCGATCACAACCCCTTCATCGCCGTGGGGCGGGCCCTCGGCGCACGCGGCCACCGCGTCACGTTCCTCGCCAACCCGTACTTCGCGTCCGCCGTCGAGCACGGTGGGGGGGCTGGACTCGGATATGAACCCCTCGGCGAACGCTTCGACTTCGCGCAGCTCGCGACCGTTCCCGGCGCCATGCACCGCTACCGCGGCGGCGGCGTCGTCATGCGCGAGTTCATCGTCCCCGTCAGCGTCGAGATGACGCAGCGCTGCCGCGAGATCATCAAGCGCGATCACATCGACCTGGTCTTCGCCCACCACATCGCGTTCGGCGCGACGTGGGCCGCGGAGGAAGCCGGGATCCCGTTCGCGGTCGCGACGCTCAGCCCGTGCCTGTGGCTCAACGCCCGGGACCGCCCGGTCTTCGGCCCGCTGACGATGGATACGCCGCCGATGTGGCTCGTCCGCACGACCCTGCTGGGCGCCAAGGCGGCCCTGCGCCTGCGCCTCGACCCCGCCATCAACCGCGCGCGAGCCGAGGCCGGCCTCGGGCGATCGAAGCACTTCATCCGCCCCGAGCACTCCGCGGCCGCTGTGAACCTCGGCCTGTGGTCCCCCGCCGTCCGCCCGCCGATGGAGGGCGACCCGCCGCGATCGCACGTCACCGGCTTCTGCGCCTTCGACCGTCTCAAGGAGGCCGAGCACGCGCCCGAAGAGGTCGAGGGCTTTCTCGCCGAGCTCGACTCGCGCGGCGAGCGCGCAATCGTCTTCACCCTCGGCACCGCCGTCGTGCACGCTCCCGGTCGCTTCTACACAGCCGCCGCCGAGGCGTGCCGACGCCTCGAGCGCCCCGGCATCCTCCTCACCGCGCGTCCCGAGTACGCCCCGCCCAAGCGCGACCTCCCCAAGAACGTGCGCGCGTTCACGTACGCGCCGTTCTCGACACTCCTGCCGCGGGCGCTCGCGACCGTCCACCACGGCGGCGTCGGCACCACCTCCGAAGCCCTGCGCGCTGGACGCCCGACCGTGATCTGCCCCGTCGCGTACGACCAGTTCGACTCGGCCGCCCGCACACGCCGCCTCGGCGTCTCCGCGACCGTCCCGCACCACAAAGTGAACGCGGATCGGCTCACCGAGGCATTGCGCTCCGTGATCGATGAGCCCGGCCCGAGCCGCCGCGCGAAGGAGATCGCGGCGGGTATGGCGAAAGAGGACGGGCCGCGCGTGGCGGCCGACGCACTTGAGGGCGTGGTCGCGAACGGGACTCGTCAGCACGCGACGGCCAGCACGCGATGACCCACACGCAATTGCGGGCACACGATCGGTGCGCGAGACGGCGCCGGTTGCCATGCCTTCCACGCCGAAGGCGTGATCGTCAGTAGCCGGCTGTGGAGGCTCTGCGACACTGCCGGAGAGCGACGTCCCCCGGTCCCCGCTCGGCCTTTGCATCGCACCCTGACGGGGTGCTCGTGCCGCTGGTCCCGACCGGCCATTTCTTTCTTTTTCTTCAAATTACTATTGACAAATCGAAACATCCGATGCATTACTGAGCGCTGCCTAAATCCGCGACTCATTTGGTGACTCCCGGGACGGCG
>CAZMCC010000134.1:0-7725 GCA_964564695.1 uncultured Phycisphaeraceae bacterium
GGGGGGGGGGGGGGGGGGGGGGGGGGGGGGGGGGGGGGGGGGGAGTGGGGGGGGGCGTGGCCGGTGCGGTCCGGGCACTGTTCGCGAAGACCAGGCGCAGCCGTTCCTCGTCGAGCACCCGACGCACGCTCGCGTGGGCCGCGTAGGCGGTGAACAGCTCCATGCTCGACACGTACCGCTGCCAGCCCAGGGCCGACTGCTCCTCGTGCCGTCCGGTCGCGTACCGCTCAACATCCATCAGCACGGCGTGGCTCGCCCCGTCAAACTGCAAGTTCACCGTCGACAGCGGACGGTCCGCAAAGCGGCTCACGCCCGTGGTCTGCTCGGCGTACACGCCTCGCGCCGTGCCGGGATCGCCCGTGCGCGGGGCTGCGGGCACCATGGCTCCGCCGCGCCCGAACACACCGAGCACCAGGCCGAGCTTCGGCGGGGAATACGGGTCATAGGAAGTGATCGAGCCCACGAGCACGCCGTCGCAGCCGAGAGACTCGGCGAGGCGTCGCGCGTCCGCGGGGGTTCGCACCGCATCCATCTTCAGGGCCTGCATGGCCGCGAGCGTGCGGTTCATCGGCACGGCCCCGAGGCCCTCGGCCTCGGTCACCTTCGCCACCAGTGCGTCGCTCACCGCGAGCACGTCGACCGTCGTCGTGCCCGACTCGTTGTTCATCGGGGCCACGGCCCACAGCACATCCGCGCCGGCCGAGGTCGCGTACGGAGCGACCAGCGCCTCGGGCGCTACCAGGTGCGGGCCTTTCGTGGAGCAGCCGCCCAGCGCGAGGGCAAGTGCGGCCGCAGCGATCAGCGCTCGTGAGGTCACGGAACTCATGGCTGCTCGGGCTCCTCGTTGGCGTTGGCGTTTGCGGTCGCGGGGGGCGCGCTGCGGTCGGCGCCGTCGGCCGGCTCGTCCGGGTCCGCCGCCATCGCGGGCGTGGGGGAGTTCTGGGAATTACGGCCGCCGACGGCCGCCAGGGCCCGGGCGGTGCCGATCGACCAGACGTTGCGAGCCCCGCCGCGGTCGGAGGCGAAGTACACGCGTCCGTCGCCGCTCCAGGTCGGCATGAGGTTGCTGAAGCGGCCGCCGGTGAGGTTCACGCGGTTGCCGCCGTTGAGGCTGGTCATCCAGAGGTCGGCCCTCGTGAGCCCCTCGCCGGTGTCGGCGGCGTTCGGGGGCACGAGGGAATAGATCAGGTACTGGCCGTCGTTCGACCACGCGGGGTTGATTGCGGCGCCGCCGGACGCCGAGACGATCTCGGTGGGGGAGCTGACCTTGCCGGGGGCGTAGTCGATGGTCCACAGGCTGAAGGCCCGGTCGCCGCGTTCGCGCCCGCGCTGGAAGGCGATCTTGTCGGTCTTGTTCTCGCCCGTGCTCGCGACCGGGCACCAGCGGGGGTTCTGGCCGAAGCCGACGAACTCGGCCGCGGTGGGGTTGTCGATGTCGAGGACCCAGATCTCCCAGCGGCCGGAGACTTCACCGAGGCGGCCGAAGGCGATCTTTTCGCCGTTGGGGGACCAGGTGGGGTTGAGTTCGCTGGTGGGCTGGTTGGTGAGTTGCACGCAGCGGCCGCCGGCGACGGACATGACGAAGAGGTCCCACGAGCCGGCCCGGTCGCTGGCGAAGGCGATGCGCTGGCCGTCGGGGCTGATCGAGGGCATGACGTCCTGGGCGGGGTCGGCGGTGAGCTGCGTGACGGTGTTGCCGTCGACGTGCTTCAGGTAGAGGTCGGGCGTGGGACGGTGCTGCGTGCCGGCGAAGACGACGAACTTGCCGTCGTGCGACACCGCGGGGTCGAAAGCGGCGCCCTCGCTCGCGAAGGTGACTTGGGACAGGCTCTCGAGGCCGTCCATGAGGTCGCCGGCGCCCTCAAGCTCGCCGGTGGCGGCGCCGCGTTCGGCGAGGGGGTCGGTGATGTCGTGGTTGGTGGTGCTGCCGGCGGCGACAGCGTCGGCGTTCTGGGTGCGGCTGTGGTTGGCCGCGCCGCCGTTGGTGTCATTCGAGTTGTTCGTCGTGTCGGCGGCAGTCTCGATCGGCTGCTGGCGAGCGGGATGGCCGTGGAAGCACCCGGCGCACAGGCCCACAGCGGTCAGCATCGCCACGTTCAGGATCGCGGTCGTCCGTGTCATTCCCAGCCCTCGCACCGTTGCCGCCCCGAAACCCCGGAATCCCGGAATCCCGGTGATCACCGGGAGCGAGAGCTATCGGCCGAACCCAACGCCCGCATAAGTGCTGCCCGCCGAGTGCGGGGGATGAGGTCAGTCCTGCGCTTCACGCCAGCAGATGGCGGGGGAGTCGCCGGGGCGCACCCAGCGCGCCTGGGGCCCGCGGGGAATCTGCGCGGACTCGAGGTGTGCGAGATAGGTCTCGAGCGGGCCGGACCGGAATTGCGAGAGGAAGGCGACGTCGGCGCGCGGGTTGAGTTCGAGGATGCGCTGCAGGGCCGCCGCCTTGGTCTGATCGACCGCCGCGTCGAAGACCGCCCCGGCGTCGCGAGAGAGCGTTCCTGTCCCGATCAAACCCGTGAGTGAAGCCATGGATTGAACTCCGAGAGGCGTCTGTGGCATGGTCCGAGAACCGCGTGAGTTATCGGGATCGCGGCGGGGCCGCCCCAAGATTCGAAGTCGTGTCTTTGCAGCGGTTTAGAAGCGCAGAAATCGTGCCCCCGCCGGTCGTGGGCACTCGCGCGACCGGCCCCATCCCTAGTGGGCGCTACGCTGCGGCTTGTGGTGACCCTGACTCTGAGAGACGACCGGATCTCCGACGCGGCCGGGGCGGCGTGGGCCGCCGTGTGGCCGGGAAACCTGATCGACGCTGTGCCCGTGGGGGGGGCGCGGGAGTTTGCCGTCGACGCGCCGCGCTGGGTGGTGTGGTCGGGGACGCCCGCGGAAGGTCTGTTCGACGAGTCGCCGCTGATCTGGAGCCCGGCGTCATGGGCGAAGTTCGAGGTGGGGCTGCGCCACGTCGCGGCGATGGCGGGCGAGCGGCGCGTGCTGGTGCGTCCGCACGCACGGCACGTGGTGTCGGACCTCCCGTCGTGTTTACGGGTGCTCGAGCGGACGAGCGTCGAGAACGCGCGCGTGCTGCTCGACCCCGCCGCGATGCTGACTGAAGACATGCAGAAGAACGCCGAGGATCATGTGACGCGGATCCTCGAGGGGCTCGGTGGGCACCCGGGGGTGGAGGCCGTGGTGGTGCGGGATGAGGTGGTGGAGCGGGTGCTCGCGCGGGTGTGGAGTGCGCCGGTGGTGGTAAGCTAGGGGCGTCGTGCGGCGACATGCTGATTTTCGAGCCGCAAGGCATCGACGGAATCTGGTATACTGGATTCGCGAGGACCGGTATGGCGGCAGATGTGCCGCTGGGCGAAGGCCTTCCGGCGGGTGCTCTTTTCGTTGCCCTTCTTGTCATGCTCAAAGCCGTGATTCAATCGAATCAGCGCGCCACTGGTGCAGAAAGGAAGGTCGCCATGAAAACGATGTCCGGCGGATTCGCACGATGGTTGTCTGCAAGCTCGGAAACCCTCTGGGCAATCGGAACGAGCATCGCCGCGACGTGCCTGTCGCCATACCGGCCTTCGCCGTGAAGGGCAAAAGGTTCCGCTATTCCGACAAGCTCCCTTGCACGCACACAGTGACGTTTGTTAGCATGGGAGCATGTTGCGAGCGGCTCATGTGCTTCGACCGTTCTGGCTCTGCCTTAGCCTATTTGCTGCGGCCGGGGCACTGTTCGGCTGCCAAGATGGTCATCACGATTTCTTTCAAAGCGCCGTAGCCACTCCGCATCCAGCGGTGACGGAGTACGACAAATACAACTTGGTGGCGTACTCGGGTGAGGCCGAGATTCGCCGTCAGACGTTTGACGAGCTGCTGGGACAAAGACTCGTCGAGGACGGTTACGTCCTGCTCGGCACGTCATCCTTCAATGGACCAATGGAAAGCGAGCAGTCCCTCACGTCACAGGCGAAGCGAATTGGGGCGGAACTTGTGATCGCAACCAATGCCTACACGGATACTGCTGCCGGAGCCGTGCCGGTTACGACATATTCGCCGCAAACGTACTCGACATCTGGTTCGATGTATTCGTCGGGTGGAGGCTGGGCCACATATTCCGGAACCACAACGGGTACGGTTGCCAACACAACGATGATGCCCTACTCCGTCAGGCGATACGACCAGAGTGCGTCATATTGGACGAGGACAGCGCGGCCAAGGGTGTTTGGAGCGATGGTTGACGAGATGACGGCAGAAGACCGCCGTCAACTCGGAGCCAACCAAGGCGTCAAATTGGTCGCGGCGCAGCGCGGTGGCGCCGCTTGGAACGCCAATCTGCTGCCCGGGGACGTCATCGTCAGTGTCAATGGGCAAACAGTGAGTTCCAAGGGACAATTTCAGGAAATAGTGGGTCGCGCGGCGGGTAACCGAGTGCAGATGTCGATTGCACGCGGATCAGAGCGGCGGGAAGTTTCTGTGGATCTCAATCCCGATCCGATGGTGATCAGGCCAGAACCCCTTCGGTGATAACCCAGCCGAGAGGTCAGACCATGTCACCGCATCGCAGGCGAGCGACTGGCCACGCCGACGTCGCCGCGCGCAAAGGGTCATCGCCCGATGATCCGACGTCCCCGCGCGCACCGTTATCGCCGTGGCCCGTCGCTTCCGCTCCGGGCTCTTATCCACGCGTCTCCCATCGCGCCCCGCGCGATCTCAGATCGTCTCAATTTCCTTGCTCTTGCTCGCGACGGCCTCGTCCGTGCTCGTCTCGTACTTCTTGAGCAGCTCCTGGATCTCGGTCTTCAGCCCCTCGATCTCGTCCTCGGGGTAGTGCTTGGTCGAGGTCTTCAGGGCGTCGGCGTGCTTGTTGGCGTCGCGACGGGTGTTGCGGATCGAGACCTTGGTCTCTTCGCCGAGCTTCTTGCAGTGGGTGACGAGCTGCTTGCGCCGGTCGCCCGAGAGCGCGGGAATGTTCAGGCGGAGCTGCTTGCCCTCGCTGATCGGGTTCAGCCCCAGGCCGCTCGACTCGATGGCCTTCTTGATCTCGCCGACGCTGCCGGCGTCGAAGGGCTTGATGAGGAGCTGGCTCGGCTCGGGGACCGAGATCGACGCGATGTTCTTGAGCTCGCTTTGGGTGCCGTAGTAGTCGACCCGGATGAACTCGAGCATCGCGGGGCTGGCGCGGCCGGTGCGCATGCCGCGGAGTTCCTTCTTCAGGTGGTCGAGCGACTTGGTCATCGCTTCTTCGGCTTCGAGCAGGATGGTGTCGGGGTCGGTCATGGCTGATTGTACCTCAGGGCAAAACTAGGCATTCATCAGGGGCCTTGGCGTCGGGCGCGTCGGTTTACTTGTCGTCGTCGGGTACGGGGACTGGCGGCGCAGGCGAGATGTCCGCGAGCGACGGTTCATACAGCGTCAGCAGCGACGGCGAGATCGGGCCACGTTTCGACCCCGGGCCGTTCGGGTCGCGATTGCGGGCGAACAGCACCGTGCGGCGCGTCTCCTCGACCGCGGCACGCGGCTCCATGTTGTGCTCGAGCACCAGGTCGAGGTAGGTGAAGTCCACGATCGCGCTCCCGCCCCAGTCCGCGGCGTTCGCAAAGCCCGAAATCGGAAAGCTCGCCGTGCCCTCCAGCGCGCGAATCAGCCGCGCCGGGGCGTCCCCCGCCATCACCTCGCACGCGCCGAAGTGCAGCAGCCGGATGTTCGACGCGCCGCGCATCACCGCCGCAATCTGCTCCGGCGTCACGCTGCCGTCGGCGACGGAGATCCCCTCCGGGCTCCCGTGGCTCGAGAAATAAAGCACGACGGGCTCGGGGATAAAGCGGACCTCGGCGGCAAAGCGCTGCACATCGGCGCGGTCGTGGATAAATCGGTGGCGGAACTCGACGTTGGGCAGGCGGCGGAAAAAGGTCTTGAGCATCTCGCCGTAGGAGTACTCGTTGGCGACGAGGCCGGACTCCCAGTTGGCTTCGAGGACGACGAGCCACGTGACACCGGGCTTGGGGGTGATGCGCTTGCCCTGCCACTTGCCGGGCGCGGAGGTGGTTGGAGCTTTGTCTGCTTTCCAGGTGCCGATGAATTGGTTGGCGGCTTCGTCGAGCTCGAAGGACCCGGCGCCGGTGACGCCGTCGGGCTCGGTGTAGGTGAACGTGAACTTCCGGCCTTCGACGTGGCCGGTGATGTCAGCGCAGCGTCCGCCGAATTCGTAGACGCCCGCGCAGGGGTGGGGGGGCTTGTCGCCGGCTTCGGTGACGTTGAGGCGCATGGGGCCGTAGGAGGTCTCCCACAGGCCGGTGAAGGAGTGCGGATCGGCGGCACGCTTGCCGTTCCATGGCGAGGATTCGTCGGCGGGCTCGGTGTTGACGCGGTACGTGCCGGTGAACGAACGGGTATCGGGTGCGAAGACGAACTCGCCGGTGCCCGCTTCCGACGTCTCGGTGTACGAGAACTTGAGCGTGCGATCGGCGAGCGTGCCCGTGATCGTGCCCTTGCCGCCGGAGTAGACGTACTCGCCCTCGACCTGCGCGCCCTGCGTGTGCCGGAGCGTGACCGTGCCGAAGGTGGAGTTCCACGATCCCGAGATGTCGATCGCGGGGCGCTGTGCGACCTGGACGGCGGCCGGCGGCGGCGGCGCAGGAGCCACGGCCGTCTGCGCGACGCTCGGCTGAAGAGTGATCAGGACGCCAGCGAGCAGCGACGGCAGGCTGCACAGGGTTCGATGGAGGAGGGGCATCGGGATCACTCCGGCCGCGCTCGCGGCGCTTGAGCGTACCACGAACCCGGACCTTCGCCCCCCCACACAGAGCCTCAGGTCCGGCGTCCCTGGAGCGGTTGAAGGTCCGGCGGGAGCAAGCGTCGTTCCCCACGACCTCATGCGTTGTGCACGAGCGTCCCGATCGTCTGGCCCTCGACGGCCTTGCGGATGTTCCCCGGAGTCTTGTAGTCGAACACCACCACGGGGATGTTCTGCTCCTTGCACATCGTGATCGCGGTCATGTCCATCACGCCGAGGTTCTTCGCGATGGCCTCATCGAACGTCAGCCGCTCGTACCGCTTGGCGGTGGGGTCCTTCTTGGGGTCGGCGGTGTAGACCCCGTCGACCTTCGTGGCCTTCATGAGCAGGTCGCACTCGAGCTCCGTCGCCCGTAGCGCAGCGCAGGTGTCCGTCGTGCAGAACGGATTGCCCGTGCCCGCGACGAGGATCACCACGCGGCCCTTCTCGAGGTGGCGCAACGCCCGCCCGCGGATGAACGGCTCGGCCACCGCTCGGATATCGATCGCACTCAGCACCCGCGAGTCGACGCCCTGGTGGATGAGGGCCTCTTTGAGGGCCATCCCGTTCATCACCGTCGCGAGCATGCCCATGTAGTCGGCGGTCGCCTGGTGGATGTGGGCCGCCTTGGCGAACTTGGCCCCGCGGACGAAGTTGCCGCCGCCCACGACGACCGCGAGCTGGACGCCCGACGCGGCCGCGTTTTTCACCTCGGCCGCGATCATCGAGAGCTCGGTCGGCTCGATCCCGCCGTGGGCGGGGTGGCCGAAGGACTCGCCCGAGAGCTTGAGGAGAACCCGGTGGGGTCGCCCGCCCGCGCCCGGGGCGGGTTTGCCGGCCGGTCGGGGGGTGGGGCTGGTGGGTGGCGTTGGGCCGGCGGGGGTGGAGGGGGCCATGGTGGGGGTCATCGGGGAGCCTCGGGGGCGGGAACGCACGTCGATCCGCAGGATAGACGCTCCGCAGCCCGG
>CAZMCC010000135.1:0-7452 GCA_964564695.1 uncultured Phycisphaeraceae bacterium
GCTCGCGATCCCCGGAGTCACGATGTGAGTCACGGACTTACGCAGCGATCAGTAGCAACTGGGTCAACCACGAACCTCGACCACCGGTCGCGGCCCGGTTGTGCAGCATCGATCGCCTGGTCGAGGCTGTCGGCGCGCGAAGGGAAGGACCCCCCCCGTCACTGAACGTTTCCGCCGCACAAAACGTGCCGAAGTACGCATTTGTGCGCACAAAAGCGTACTTGAAAACGCGCCCCCATTTGGAATTCTCAGTTTTTTATCTCCCGCCCCCGCAACGACTTCCGTCGTTCACCCCGCGCGCATGTATCGCTTTTGTGCGCACAAAAGCGTTCCTGCCCCCCTCTCTATAGAGGGACCGCGCATTCTTCAGAGCGTGAGGGTTCCGGCGTGCACGGGGAGGCGGCCTAGTCACCCACCCGGTCGGTCACACGCCGAGGCTCGAAGCGTGAGAAGAGCGCGAGGCCCCTCCGCGGCCGACGGCGTCTTACAAGCGCCCCGGTCGCTCACGCCCGCGTTGCCCCGTTCAGACCGACCCAACGCCCAGTGAGAACACATAAGAGACGCGAGCGCAAGCGAGTGGAGAATCTCCCCGCGATCGCCGCGAGCAACAGCCGCCGCACCCGCGCGATCCGAGCGCCCTCCACTCGCTTGCGCTCGCGTCTCTTGTCGCTCGCCGGGCACTCGGATGTCCCGTCGCACCTGCCGGGGCGAAAGAGGAAGGAGAGGAGAGAGGATGTGGGCGGGGGCTTTCCACGGGTTGCGCTTCGGCCGCCTGTCGGCGGCCTGCGCTCCACCCGTGGCAACATTCCAGCGCCCCTCCGGGGCGAAGAGGACGGCGCGTGCGGCTTACGCGGCCCGGCCTCTGCCCAGCAACTGGGCAAACCACGAGCCGCGCCCACTCGTCGCGGCCCGGCCGTGCAGCATGTCGATCGCCTGCTCGAGGTCGTCGGCGCGGGTGAACTTGTCGGCGATGCCGAACGCGACGAGGGCGTCGGTCGTGCGATCGGGGAGGTTGAAGAGCACCATCTTGCCGTTGCAGCGGGCGCAGTGGTCGCGCACGTGCATCAGGGCGGCGAAGAGGCCCATCGACGAGCCGTCGGTGCTCGAGAGCGAGATCGCGATGCGACCGAAGTAGGCCGTGGCGAGCTCGCACAGCTTGTGCCTGGCCACCTCGACCTGGTAGTCCGAGAGCACGCGTGCGTCGATGACCGCGACACAGACGTCGCCGACCTCACGCGTTTCCACGAACGCGGCCTCAAACGGATAGCCGTTTCGGCGGGTATCCACGTGAGCCTCCCTTCTCGCGGCACGCGGGCCGCGCTGAGAGACAACTCTGGAAAATCGTCGGCGCGAAGGCGAGCGATCGGGGTGCGCCGGCGTTGAAATTGGGGGTAGTTGTGAGGAGAAAGCGGGCTATAGGCCCGTGTCAATGTCCACCGGCGGCGTCACGCCGCGGCCCGCCCGATGCCCAGCAACTGGCTCAGCCACGACCCGCGCCCGGACGCGACGACGGGCTGGTGCACCATCTCGATCGCCTGTTCGAGGTTGTCGGCGCGGGTGAAGTTGTCGAGCAGGCCGAAGCCGATGAGTGCCTCGGTCGTCTCGTCGGGAAGGTTGAAGATCACCATCCGGCCGCCGCACTTGGCGCAGTAGTCCCGGACCTGCAGGAGGCCCGCGAAGAGGCCCATCGACGACCCGCCCGTGTTCGCCATCGAGATGGCGAGCTTGCCGGCGTGCAGGGTGGCGAGGTGGGCGAGCCGGTACTTGGCGGCGTCGGACTGGTGGTCCGAGAGCACGCGTTCATCGATCACCGCGACGCAGACGTCGCCGACGTCACGGGCTTCCACGAACGCCGCCTCGAACGGGTTTCCAATTCGACACACATCCACAAGAGCCTCCTGCTCGCGGCGAAAGGGCCGCGGTCAGGGAGAACTCTAAAAAACGGCTCATCCGGATGCGAACGAAGTGCGTGCGTCGGTGTTGAGCTGGGAAGGCTGTGCCGAGGCGAAGGGCTATCGGGCGTTGCGACGCCCCGGCGGGTCATCGCGCGGTCACGTTCGTTTGGAGCTCGATGTTGCGGTTATTGGCGGTCGCTCAAGTCCGGCACGTCGACCCCCAGCGCCGTCGCCAGGTCGATCGCGTGCTCCTGCTCCTGCACGAGGATCTCGCGGATCTGCTCGGCCATCGCGAACTCGCCCAGGGCCTCGCACTGGCGCACCCGCTGGCGGTAGTTCTTGATGGTGTCGACCTCGTTGTCGAGGTCGAAGCGGAGCATGTCGGTCGCCTTCTCCGAGGTCTTCACCGGCTTGGGCGTGACGATCGGCTGTCCGCCCAGGTAGTCGATCTGCTTCGACAGGATGAGCGCGTGCGCGAGCTCCTCGCCGGCGTGCACCTCGAGCTCTTTCGCGATGTTCATGTAGGCCGCACCCTTGATGACCTGCGAGTACACCACGTAGGCGATGACCGCCTGGTACTCGCGGGCCAGGTCCTCGTTGAGGAGCCGGATCAACTCCTTGCGGGAGATCTGCTCGCTCGACTTGCGGCTGGGCTTCTTCTTCGACGACGCACGCTTGGCCACGGGTGTTCTCCTTCCAGTGCTGATGAGCAACACTAGAAGCGGCCCAACCCCGAGGCATTTGGCGTCGCTTCATCACCGTTTCACCACGGCTTCATCGCATCGCGGGCATTGTCAGGGAGTTTCCCGCGCGAAAAACAACACCGGGGAAGCTCGACTTGCGGCTTCCCCGGCGACACCTCCGAAATCCCGGAATGTCGGTGCTTACTTCGTGCCCGCGGCCGACGCCAGCGTCTCGCGGTACGGCACGAATTCCTTCGTATACCACTCGCGCCACTTCTCCGTGTCCCAGCCGTAGTCGACGGGCTGCTTGTAGCCCGCGCTCGCCAGGCGCCGCAGCGACGCGTAGACCTCGGTCCGATACGTGATCACCACGGCGTCGATCACCCGCATCACCACGCCGTCGGTCACGACGCCGAGCGTCGGGTCGAACGCGACCGCGGCGTTCGCGACGACCGGCGTCAGGTCGGCCACGAACGCCTGCTGCGTGCCGACGAGGATGAACGCGAGCGAACCGGCGTCGCCGCCCCCGCCGCTGCTCGCGGCCGCGCCGCCCGAGACCTGGGCGTTGATGAGCATCGGGATCGCGTCGAAGAGGTTGAGCAGCTGCGCGAGCTGGGCCCCGGACGCGATCGTTGATTCCCTCGATGACCGCAGCGACTGGGCGATCACCGAGCGTACCGGCACGCTCACTTCGCCGGACTGCTCGTGGCGCTTCGCGAGCGCGGCCGTGGCCGCCTTGCGGAACCACGGCTCGTTGTCGTAGACCGCGCCCCACGCGAGCGTCGCGTCCGCCTCCGGGGTCGCGATGTCCTGGAGGTGATCGACGATGGCCCGGCGCACGTCTTCCCGGTCGCGCTCGAAGATGCTGATGAGCAGCGGGAAGGCGGCCGGGTCCTTGTATTCGCGCAGCTTCAGGATGCCCTGCTGACGCAGCTCGGTGAAACTCGACGAGAAGTGCTTGTGGCGCAGCTTCCGCAGCTCGCGCTCGAGTTGCACGCGGGCGGCTCGCTGCTCGAGGGCCTTGGCACGGGTCTCGGCGTCGAGCTGGTCGACAGCCGCGCTGTCATCCACGGCGAGCGGATCGGGGCTCGGGGCGATCTGCGGCGCGGTCATGCCCGACTGCGCATGGGCCGCGAAGCCCGCGATGCCGGAGAGAATGACCGCCGACGCCCATCCCCACCGCGATGCTGTGCGCATGTGCAGCTCCAGGCAACCCCGCACGAGTGCCCCGCCCCCGCCGTGCCCCCCGTTTGGACTCCCCCGGGCGCGATAAGTTCCCGTGCACCCGGGCCTTGCAGCCATGCGCTGTCGCCGGGACCGGGGTTCCATCGGAGAACTCTCGGGCTCTGATCAGGCCTTGGCGGGCACGATGACGCCCTGCCCGATTTTGGTGCGGGCGTTCGCCGCCGCCTGACGCGACCCGAACTGGCCGACCCACACGAACCACACCTCGCGCCCCTTCGAGTCGGTGCCCTTGACGACCCGCGGCGGCGACATCCCGGCGCTCGACGCCTTGCCGGCGGCCGCCTGGGCGGTCTTGTCGGCGTTGGCCTTCTGCGTGAACGCGCCGAGCTGGATCGTGAACCCGCCGCCGGCGAGCCCGCCGGTGGGGGTGGAGCCCGGGCCCGAGGCGCCGGCGATCCGCTGCTGGAGGTCCTTGCGGAGTTCGGGGTCCTTGGCGCTCGCCAAGCCGATCTGGTACTGGATGCGGGCCTTCTCGGGGTGGTTGAGCTTCACGAGCGAGTCGCCGGCGTGCAGGCTCGCGCGGGCGCTCTCATCGCCGGCGAGCTGGCGCGAGGCGTCGAGCAGGAGCTGCGACGCCTCCTCGTCCTTGTTCTTCTCCTGGGCGATGAGGCCGAGGGTCGCCTTGGCCCGGCCCGCCACCCGCATGTCGGAGTTGGTCGCCAGGGGGCGCAGGATCCGCTCGGCCTCGGCGTCGTCGTTCATCGCGTGGGCGCACATGCCCGCGACGACCAGGGCCTGGTCGCGCGCGGCGCCCTTGGACGCGGCGGCCGCGTCCTCGGCCTCGACCTTGGCCCTTTGGTAGTGACCCTGCTCATAGAGCTCGACGTACGGGGCCTTGGGACCGCTCACCGGAGCGGGGCGCCCGGCGCTGGTCTTGGTGGAGCCGCTGCCCCCGCCACCCGAGTCCGAGCCCGAGGTGACGGCGCTGTCGTCGCTGGACCCCTTGTCGTTGCTGCACGCTCCCAGCACGAGGGCCGCGAGCACGCAGGCGGCCCTGGCGCCCGGGCGCACCGATCGAAGCCACGATCCGCCGGTTCGCCGTGCTGTGTCGAGTCCCATCATGTCGGCTGCCCTCGGTGTCAGTTGTTCGCGGATGGCGGCGCACGATCGCCGCGCCCGCGGTACGCTCCATAGCGTAAGCCGATCCAGCCCGCGGCGCTCGCCCGCCGGCAACAACGGAGGTTCGTGGGACGCATGTCGGTTCATTGGCCGGTCATCAAGCGCCTGCTGTCATCCCCGGGGCGAGTCGCGGTCGTGGACGACCAGCGGCGGTGGAAGGGGATCGAGCTGCTGCTGGGCTCGCTGCACGTGGCGGGGGCCGTGGCCCCCAGGAGCGAGACCAAGACCCTTGGGCTGCTCCTGCCCACCGGCGCCGTGTTCCCGATCGCGGCCCTGGCGGGGTGGGGTCTGGGGCGGACCGTGGTGCCCCTCAACTACCTGCTCAAGCGCGATGAACTGCAGTACGTCATCGACGACTGCGGCTGCGACACGATCGTGACGGTCAAGCCGATGCTCGAGTTCCTGGGGTACACGCCCGAGCGGGCGCGGATACAGCTGCTGGAGGACATCAACTTCAAGAGCGTGCCGGACTTCCGGTGGCCGGCGATGCCTTCAGATGAGGAGCTCGCAGTCCTCCTCTACACCTCCGGCACCAGCGGCAAGCCCAAGGGGGTGATGCTCACCCACGCGAACCTCGAGTCGAACGTCCGCCAGTGCCAGCGGTGGATCGACATCTCATCCCGACATGTGTTCCTGGGCGTGCTGCCGCAGTTCCACAGCTTCGGGCTCACGGCCCTCACGCTGCTGCCGATGATGTGCGGCTGCAAGGTCGTGTACACGGCCCGGTTCGCGCCGCACAAGATCATCCAGCTCATCCGCGAGCACCGGCCGAGCGTGTTCGTCGCCATCCCCTCGATGTACAACGCGCTGTTGCACGCCAAGGACGCCACCGCCGACGACTGGAAGTCCTTGCACTACCTTGTCTCGGGCGGCGAGCCGCTGCCGCCGATGGTTTTCGACGGGTTCCGCGAGCGCTTCGGCGTCACGATCAACGAGGGCTACGGGCTTACCGAGACTTCGCCCGTCTCGAACTGGTGCCGTCCTGATGAATACCGCCCGCGGTCGGTCGGGCGGGCCGTCCCGGGCGTGCACGAGCGCATCGTCGACATCAACACGGGCAAGGACCTGCCCGCCGAGCAGGACGGCGAGGTGCGGATCTCGGGGCCGAACGTCATGCGCGGGTATTACAAGCTCCCCGAGCTCACGGCCAGCGTCTTCGACGAACGCGGGTACTTCCGCACCGGCGACATCGGGCGGCTCGACGACGAGGGGCATCTGCGCATCACCGGGCGGCTCAAGGAGATGCTCATCGTCGGGGGCGAGAATGTCTTTCCGCGGGAGATCGAGGAAGTGCTGGAGCGCCACCCGAGCGTGAAGGCGGCGGGCGTGGTGGGGATGACCGACCCGGTTCGGGGCGAATTGCCGGTGGCCTTCGTCGAGATGAATGACGGCGGGGTGTTCGACGAGCAGGTGCTCAAGACCTTTTGCCGCCAGTCGCTGGCGGGGTACAAGGTGCCGCGGGACATCGTCCGGCTCGATGCGCTGCCGCGGAACGCGACGGGGAAGGTGATGCGGCGGGAGCTCAAGGCGCTAAAGATTCAGGGCTAGTTGTGGCTGGGGCGTTCGAGAGCTCATCGAAACAGATGCACCGCAACATATCGGCCGTTGATCTCGAAGCATGTCGAAGGCTCGCAAAGATCGTGCCCTCCCAGTCGCCCATGCCGAAGCGATGGCTATTCCCTGATCACGTACTGTGGAAAATCGGCGATTGGGAAGTGCGACGTCCGTTTCGGGAAGCGCTCCTTGACGTACTGATAGACCACTTGAAGTACACGTTTGGCATGGAATGGGCGCAGGAGCAGTACGCCCTACCCGAAGAGGACCGCCACGTAGTGATGCGTTGGTGGTACAGCGTGTGTGCGCAGCTGAAGGAAGCCGCCCCGCCCAACCATGTCAGGGGACAGTTCATTGAAGTACCAAGGACCGGAAATGTCATGGAGTACGGATGGCTCGCGGATGACCTATACCGATTGCGGCTCGTCGATGCTCTCGACCCCGCCGTCATTGCGCGTCTGCGATCACATGACCAGTTCCAAGGCGCTCGCTACGAGATAGCGATTGCCGCCTCATTGGTACGAGCCGGTTTCGATATCCGCTGGTTGAACGGGACAGACAAGCACTGCGAGTTTGAAGCTACGCAACGACTCACCCATGAGACGATCGCGGTCGAAGTAAAGAGCCGCCATGTGCCCGGGACTTTGAACAACCGAGGAGTACAGCCTGATCTGGACGAAATCGGGTTTGTCGCTCATCGGTACTACAACCAAGCAATTCAACAGTGTCCCGTTGACAAGCCTTGTGCAATCTTCATTAACCTCAACATGCCGATGCGAGCGTTCGCCGAGGGCGAGTTCCCTTGGGAGGCAGAGATCAAGGCCATGTCTGAGAAACTGCCGCAGTCAAATCCCAGTAGTCCCTCGGTCGAGAACTGCCTGGTCCTGACGAATTTCGCAGCGCACTACTGACTACTGCAAATATGTCTGACACATTTCTGGCGCGAGGGCGCAGCG
>CAZMCC010000136.1:0-7362 GCA_964564695.1 uncultured Phycisphaeraceae bacterium
GTGCTCATCGTCGCGGCGGAGCCGGTGGGCGCGTTCGACGGTCCGATCCAGGCCCAGTGGCTCAACCTGCTCATGGACCTGAAGGCTGAGTTTGGGCTGACGATCCTGTTCGTGTCGCACGATCTGAAGGTGATCGAGCACTTCTGCGACCGGGTGCTGGTGATGTACCTGGGGTATGTGGTCGAGGAGCTGGCGTGCGATGACCTGCACGCGCAGGCGAAGCACCCGTATACGCGGGCGCTCCTGGGGGCGAATCCGATCGATGATCCCGATGATCGGCGGGCGTTGACGGTGCTGCAGGGGGATGTGCCGAGTCCGTACGACCTGCCGAAGGGGTGCCCGTTTGCGGGGCGGTGCCCGCTGGTGATGGAGCGGTGCCGCGTGGAGATGCCGGCGCTGGTGGGGAAGAAGGATGGGCAGCCCGGGCAGCGGGTGGCGTGCTGGGCGGTGGAGTAGGGGAGGCAGGGAGGGGACCCGGCGGACAGAGCTCCGCCGGGGCACCCGGGGGGAGGGCACCCGGGGAGGGTGAGCGCAGGCGTAAAATGGCGATGGCGGCGAGGCGGCGCTCGCGGGGGTGCGCCTTGGGGTCGGTGAGCATCCGGACGAGCGTGTCGAAGGCGGCGCGGATGGCGGCGGCGAGTTGCTCGGCCGGGATCACGAGGTGGGTGAGGGACAACATGGCGTCGGCGGTGGGTGTGTGTGCCATGCGGAGTATTTTCTCAGGCCGCGGCGATTGTGCAATGGGAAAGTTGGTAAGTACGGAAATCTGCGCGCAAATGCGTACTTGCGCCTTTGTGCGCACAAATGCGTACATGCGCATTTGCGCGCACAAAGGCGGAGATGCGCGGGGTGGTCGCGAGAATGCGCCGGTCGCGGGTTCGCGCGGGTGAGGTACGAGCACCCTTGCAGGGTGCGGGCTCAAAGGCAACGAGAGAAGGGTTGAGGGGTGCGACGGTCCGGGGGTGTCGCCGCAAAGCCGGCTCCACGCTTCGGCTACTTTCGATCACGCCTTCGGCGTGAAGGACCGAGCCGCCCGCGCGAGCGGGAGGTCTTGATATTCGGTCGTCCAACACCTCCCGCTTGCGCGGGAGGCTCGGATCAAGGCGCTTTCTTGAGGCCGGCGGCTTCTTCGGCTCGGAAGTCGAGGATGATGCGGTCGCCGGGCTTGGGCGGGGTGTTGCCTTCGACGCCCTTTATGAGGACGACGACGTGGGCTTGGGGGGCCGTGGGGTCTTCGGGCTGCACGGTGAGCTCCACGGCCTTGTCGCCGGGGTCGTAGTCGTCGACGGAGACGACGGTGACGATGGCGGAGGAGTGGACGACCTTGTCGGCGGTCTTCTCGCGCAGCAGGGTGTTGCTGAGGATGAGCAGGGCGCAGGTGAAGTAGATGCAGATGCCGGTGACGTCGACGAGGGTGGCGACGAAGGGGGTGCTCGAGGTGGCGGGGTCGAGGCGGCACTTCTTGAGGATGAAGGGGAGCATGCTGCCCATGACGCTGCCCCACAGGACGATGCACAGCAGGGTCGAGGCGATCGTGACGGCGAGCATCACGAAGTGGTCCTGGACCTCGGCGTCGGACCACCAGCCCATGATTCCCCAGAGGCAGATGCGGCAGAAACCGATGACACCGATCATGCCGCCGAGCATGAGGCCGGTGCGGAGCTCGCGGAACAGGACGCGGTGCCAGTCGCGGAGCGTGATTTCGTTCAGGGCCAGGGCGCGGACGACGAGGGTCGAGGCCTGCGAGCCGGAGTTGCCGCCGGAGGAGATGATGCCGGGGATGAACGCGGCGAGGATGGCGGCCCGCTTGATCTCGTCCTCGAAGAACGTGATGGCGTTGGACGTGAGCAGCTCGCTCATGAAGAGCAGGGCGAGCCAGGGGGCGCGCTTCTTGAAGAGGCTGAAGATGGGCGTGGAGAGGTAGGGCTGCTCCAGGGCCTGCATACCACCGATCTTCTGGATGTCTTCGGTGGCCTCGGCCTGGGCGACGTCGGCGACGTCGTCGTGGGTGACGATGCCGAGGAGAACGCCGCGGGAGTCGACGACGGGGAGCGCGAGGCGGTCGTAGCGGTTGAGCTGGCTGACGGCCTCGGACTGGGGCTGATCGGCGGTGAGGGCGACGTAGTTGCGGTTCATCTGCGACTCGACGGTCGAGTCGGGGGGGGCGAAGAGGAGCTGGCGGAGGCGGAGGTCGTCGACGAGCTTCCCGTGGTCGTCGACGACGTAGACGATGTTGACGGTCTCGGCGTCGCGCCCGTAGCGGCGGATGTGGTCGAGGGCCTGGGCGATGTTCCACTCGGGCTTGATGCGCACGTAGTCGGGCGTCATCAGTCGGCCGACGCTCTTGGGCGGGTAGCCCAGGATCGCCTGCGTGCTGCGGCGTTCGTCGGGGGCGAGCGAGGCGATGATCCGCTGGGCGACTTCGGCGGGGAGCTCGTCGAGGAGCTTGGCGCGGTCGTCGACGTCCATGCCCTCGACCACCCGCACGGCGCTGGCGCCGAGTTCCTTGATGAGGGTGGCCTGGTGGTCGGCGTCGAGGTAGCTGAAGACTTCGCCGGCGTCGTCGCGCGGGAGGAATCGGAAGAGGACCGCGGCGTCGGCGGGCTCGAGGCCGTTGACCATTTCGGCGATGTCGGCGGCGGGGATGCCGTGGAGCGCTTCGCGGAGCTCGCCGAACGCCCCGGCTCGGATGAGCTCCTGGACTTCGGGCAGGATGAGTTCGGCGGTGGGGGTCATTGGGGGGCGGCGGAGGGAGGGAGGAAGGGGGGCGACACAGGGGGGGAACGCCTGGGCCACCGAGGGACACAGGCGGGACGCCTGTGCCACCTGGGGATACTTCGAGACACAGGCGGGACGCCTGTGCCACTCCAATTTAGCCAACCAATCCGGCGAGCGTTGTGAGGCCGAGGGGTTCTGGAGTGAAGAAGGGTTCGCCGGCGCGGGCGCCGATGAGGCCGCCCCAGTAGGTTGCGATGGCGAGGAGGCGGTCGGGGAAGTCGGCGCTGATGAGCTTGCCGGGGTCGGAGGGAGGGCCGGAGGTCTTTGCGGCGGGGCGCGACTTGGGGTCGCCGGTGGCGAAGGGGGCTGCGCCGGGCGTCGCCGCCGTGTCGTCCCACGGCCCGAACTGCGAGCGGTACGCGAGCACGGCTGCCTGCTTCTTGCGCTCAAAGCCCGAGATATCCATGATGAAGTCGGGCTTGGCGACGCGGCGGAGGTGGCTCACGTCGTAGTAGAAGAGCCACTTCGCGTAGATCGGGTTGCCGATGGCGTCGAAGCCGGGCGGGGTCGGCATCGAGACCTTCGTGAGCTTGGCGTCGAAGCGGGCGTCTTCGACGGAACGGGTGACCGCGCGATGGTCGGGGTGGGCGTCCTCGGGCTGGGGCGTGAAGATGATCTGGGGCTGCCACGCGCGGATCGCGCCGGCGAGGGCGTGGCGGGTCGCGATCGAGTGCTCGACGAGGCGGTTGGGGAGGTCGAGGAGGGAGCGGCGGATGCGGGGCTTGCCGGGCGTAGGTTGAAGGAGCTCAAGGGCGGCGGCCGCTTCTGCGAGGCGGGAGATGCGGTCGCCGCGGGGGGTGGGGGAGCCGTCGGTGACGTCGAGGAGGAGGACTTCGTGGCCGAGCTGGGCGAGGAGGGCGATGGTGCCGCCCATGCCGATTTCCTGGTCGTCGGGGTGGGGGCCGATGACGAGGACGCGGGGGAGGGGGATGTCGGGGGTGGCGGGGGTGGCGGGGGTGGCTTGGGTGTCGGGCATGGGCGGTGGGGGGGAAGAGTTAGAGGCCGCCCTGGGTGACGACGATGAGGCCGAGGAGTTCGTTGCCGGTTTCGATCTGGGCGAGGGCGAGCTTGTCGGGGCGGTCGCTGGCCCAGAAGCCGCCGGCGCGGAACTGGTCGGCGTAGCGGTCGTGGAAGTCGCGGAGGTTGAGGGTGATGGATTCACCGACGCCCAGGCCGGGGAAGTCGCGGACGTACCAGGCGTTGATCCAGAGCTTGCCCGGGGGGATGGGCGCGGCGGTGGTGTTGGTGAGGGATATCTCGGTCTCGTCGCGGGTGACCTGGATGTCCATGGTGCGGACTTGTTTGAGTTGGTGGGGGTAGTCGGCGCCTTCGATGAGTTCGCCTTGGCCGGCGCAGCCCCCCGCGCCGGAGAGGGCGAGGGCGGCGAGGAGGAGGGCGGGGGCGACGATGCGTGCGGTGGTGTGCATGACGCGGAATCGTCGCATGGTCAGGGGGCCGGAGCAAGGGCTCGGGGGAAGTGTGTGGAGGGCGAGGAGGGAAGCGGAATTCGGATTCACCGCAGAGGCGCAGAGGGCGCGGAGGGATGCGATGGAGTGGAGAAGGAGGCTGATTCGCTTGCGAGTGAGGTGGCGGGAGGGGAGCCGTCGGGGGTGAGCCATTCGGCGCACTCGGGGCAGCGGGTTGGGGAGGCGGAGGTGTCGTAGCGGCAGCGGGGGCAGCGTGAGGCCGCAAGGTGGCGATAGCGTGCTCTGGATCTCCAAGCGAGGGTGTTCGCCAAGTGACGACGAAGGGCCGACGCCAGCCACAGCGCGCCAGCCAGGGCGACGGTGTCGTACACGATTCCCCAGGGCGCAAGGCGGGAACGGCCGCCGTCGCCGGCAATGACTGCAGCGAGAAGAGACGGTGGCAGCGGCGGCTTGGCGGCGCGAGACAGGGCGGCGACGTAGAGCCTGCGGATCTCGGCGAGTTCGTTGGCGGTCAGGTCGGGGATGTCGAAGTTGGCCTGATCAATGACGACCATCGTCGAGGTTGTACGCATAACTGGCGCGAGGAAACCGACGGACGATGGGCGCGGCCGCCACACGGCAACGGCGATAACGCTCGAATCGCTCGATGAAGCATTGGCATAGTCGTCCGGGCGTTCGTCGGCGAGGACGACGTCGATGCCTGTTGGCGTCTTGATGACGACGGCGTCGTGTCCCCGGAAGTTGATACGGGGGGCGAGGTAGCCGCTCAGCGATGGCCATGGGCCGAGGATTCTGTGCCGGTACTCGTGGCTCCAGTACAAGGCGACGGGAGCGAGCAGCAAGTAGGCGATGGCGAGCGTGCCCAACCATCGCCACAGCTTGCTTCGGTCTAGTCCCCACGACATGCAGAATGATTCGCACGGTGGCGCGGGGAAGGTTCGAAGATTCCCGGACCCCTCGCTCACGCTCGGGGCTCGTTACAGGGACGCGGAGGCCCGCTCGCTTACGCTCGGGGTTCGTAGAATCGTTCTTGTCCTGCGAAACTGCCAACAACAACGCCACGCCACCGAGTCCGGCGATTGCGCCCGGGAGCGAGGGGATTGACGCCGTGCGCTTTGCGGCGGAGCTGGGGAGGCGCTGGCCGGGGGGGGCGGATCCGCGGGTGACGGCTCTGATTCCGGAGTTTGATGCGCCGTTCTTTCAGGCGGGGCTGGCGGGGTATTCGGATTCGGCGATGCGGATCGTGGCGCGGCGGCACGGGTGCCCGTTCTGCGTGACCGAGGCGCTGCTGGATCGGACGCTGCTCGCCGGGGGGCGCGGGTTCGTCAAGGCGGATCTGGGGGAGATCGCCGACAACGTGCCGGGCGGGGACGAGGACCATCCGCTCGCGGGGCAGATCATGGGGTCGGACCCGCACGAGATGGCGGCCGCGGCGATCAAGATGATCGAGCAAGGGACGCGGAGTGCCAAGGAGTATCGGCTTTTGGCGTACAACGGGACGCCGCCGGGGGAGGTTGAGCGGACGCACCTGCGCCAGCCGGGAGGGAAGCAGGTGGGGGTGTGGCCGGTGCATGGGGATGTGGTGGGGGACCCGCGGGCGGCTGTGTCGGGCGTGGCGGGTGTGTCGGGGGGCGGATCGAATGGGGCGGGCCGTTCACCGTTCACTGTTCACCATTCACCCAACGACCTCACGTTCGCGACGATTGATGTGAACCTGGCGTGTCCGGTGAAGAAGATCGACAAGAAGGCACGGGGGGGGCACTGGCTGACGGATCCGGACGGGGCGATTGAGATTTTGAAGGCGGTTCGGGATGCAGTGCCGAGCGCGGCGGGGGGGCCGGGGGGAGTGTTGTGCACGGTGAAGCTGCGCCGGGCGTATGACGACACGCCGGAGATGGCGCGGAACTTTGAGCGGATCATCGACGCGTGTTATGACCTGGGGTATGCGTGGGCGACGGTGCACGCGCGGACGGTGCAGCAGAAGTACTGCGGGCCGAGCCGGTGGGACCTGCTGCGCGACATCGTGGCGAAGCGGCCGGGGAAGGTGATGTTCGGGTCGGGGGACATCTGGGAGGCCGCGGACATCTTTCGGATGATCGCGTACACGGGCGTGGCGGGCGCGAGCGTGGCGCGGGGGTGCATCGGGAATCCGTGGATCTTCCGGCAGGCGCGGGAGATGCTCGCGGGTCGGGTGGCGGTTGCGCCGACGATTGCCGAGCAGCGGAGCGTGCTGCTGGAGCACTTCGAGCTGTCGGTGGCGGTGAACGGGGAGCAGCTCGCGAGCAGGACGATGCGGAAGTTCGGGATCCGGTTCGCGGCGCATCACCCGCGGGCTGAGGAAGTGAGGCGGAGGTTTATTGCGGTGTCGGGGTTGGAGGACTGGCGCGCGGTGTTGCGCGAGTACTACGGGGAAGACGAGGGGATTCACCGCAGAGGCGCGGAGGGCGCGGAGGTGGTGCGGTGATTGTCGGAGGCGGGAGCACGAATCCGGCGGACAGAGCTCCGCCGGGGCACCCGGCCCTCGCGCGGCGACTTCCTACGCCGCCTGTTGAAGCGTTGCTCGCTCTGCGCCCTTTACCATGAATCCCGCGACGCAGTCGAGGGCGATTCGCCAATCGGTGGCGAGTTCGTCGGTCCACTCGGGGCCGGACGCGATGGCCATTGCTTCGACCAGGGCGTCGCGCACGAGGGGGTAATGCTCGGCTCTGACGCCGTACTTCACGTGGCGCTCGCCGAGCTGCATGAGGGGGCCGGCGAGCGTTTCGAGCTGGCCGGCGTTCTCGGCGATCAACGTCAGGGCGGCCACCATGTGCACGCGCTGCGAGGTCATGTTCTCGGGGAACAGCGCGCGGATTCCGGGCCGTGCTGCGAACAGGCGGCTGTAGAACAGATCGATGAGCTGGGGGGCCCGTCGCGATAACTGCGCGAAGGACGTGCGAATCCGGGTGGCGGGGTCAGCGGTCATGGCTGGCTCCTTGCTGGTGTGGGTGGAGTATCGGTTTTGCGATGAGGGGCGGCGATGAATCGCGGCGCCGCCGTGGGGATTTGGGGGTTTGGTTCTGCGGGGTGGGGGAGTTATTGCGCGTTCTCGGACGCGGACGCCCTCCCCCTCGCTTGAGCGGCTGGACGCCGCTCAAGCATTTCCCCCTCCGCGTTG
>CAZMCC010000137.1:0-7210 GCA_964564695.1 uncultured Phycisphaeraceae bacterium
TCGCGATCCCCGGAGTCACGATGTGAGTCACGGACTTACGCAGCGCTCAGTAATCGAGTGGTATCACGCCTCGGGCGGGCAACTCAAGTTATATCCACCCGCATCGGCTGCTACTTGGAGTTCGCCGAAGTTTCGGCTTGAACCACTTCCGGATTCACTGCCCCCGATCGTGGGAAAGGCGGCCAGTTACTTCCCGAAGCAATGGGCGGCTGCGACTCGGGCGTAGTGGGAGTTACCCCCCCGCACTCCCCTCCCCACCCGGGAGCGTCATGCTCCACGGGTCGAGGTACTTGTCGATCGCGGCCTTGTCGATCGTCGTGCCATCGACGGCCTTCTGGCCCACGACGGTCTCGTAGGCGAGCTGCCTCACCGTCTTGCCCTGCTTGAAGGCGTCTTTGGCGAGCTGGGCGGATTTGTCGTAGCCGATGACCGGGACCAGGCTGGTGCACATGGCGAGGGAGCCTTCGATCAGGCTCTTGCAGCGCTCGACGTCGGGCTCGAGGGCCCGCAGGCAGTTGTCGGTGAAGACGTGGCAGCTTCTCGTGAGCAGGTGGATCGAGTCGAGGAGGTTGGCGGCGATGAGGGGCATGGCGACGTTCAAGTCGAGCAGCGAGCCGATTCCGCCCATGCCGCCCATCGTGATCGCGACGTCGTTGCCGATGACCTGGCAGCAGACCATGATGACGCTTTCGCAGATGACGGGGTTGACCTTGCCGGGCATGATGCTCGAGCCGGGCTGGACGGCGGGGAGGACGAGCTCGCCGATGCCGCAGCGGGGGCCGGAGCCGAGCCAGCGGATGTCGTTGGCGATCTTGCTGAGGCTGACTGCCAGAGTGCGCAGGTGGCCGGAGGCTTCGACGCAGGCGTCCTTGGCGTGCTGGGCCTCGAAGTGGTTGTCGGCTTCGCGGAAGGGGTTGGGGAAGACAGAGTGGGAGCCGGCGCCGGGGGTGATGTACTGAGCACTACCGACCGCAGAGCCGGTCGGTAGTGGCACCCCGCCTGTAAGACCACTCAGCAGCGTGTTGGTGAGTTCGGAGGCGACGAGCTTGCCGAAGTTTTCGTGGGCGTTGATGCCGGTGCCGACGGCCGTGCCGCCGAGGGGGAGTTCGGCGAGGGTGGCGAGGGCGCGGTGGAGTCGTCCCTGGGCGTGGCGGATCTGGGAGGCGTAGCCGGAGAATTCCTGGCCGAGGCGGATGGGGGTGGCGTCCTGGAGGTGGGTGCGTCCGATCTTGACGATCTTGTCCCAGTCGGCGGCCTTGCGTTCGAGCTCGGAGGCGAGGGCGTCGGTCGCGGGGAGGAGCTCGCTGACGATCATGGTGAAGGCGGCGAGGTGAATGGCCGTGGGGAAGGTGTCGTTGGAGGACTGCCCCATGTTGACGTGGTCGTTGGGGTGGACGCCGCCGGCGGCGATGTAGGCGGGGTCTTTGGAGGAGCCGATGGGCTTGTTGAGCTGGAGGCAGACGAGGTTGGCGATGACCTCGTTGGCGTTCATGTTGGTGGAGGTGCCCGAGCCGGTCTGGAAGATGTCGATGGGGAAGTGCTTGGCGAGCCCGCCGTGGGCGGTGAGGCCGGTGGAGATGTCCTGGCAGGCGCGGGAGATGGCGGAGAGGCGCGCGGCGTCGAGGCGGCCGAGGCGGTGGTTGACGGCGGCGCAGGCGGCCTTGAGGGAGGCGTAGGCGGTGATGATGCGCGCGGGGACGGGGCGGCCGGAGACGGGGAAGTTCAGGACGGCGCGTTGGGTGCTGGCCCCGTAGAGGGCGTCGGAGGGGACCTCCATGGGGCCCATGGTGTCTTTTTCGGTGCGGGTGGAGACGGAGGAGGAGGGTGCGGTTGGCATGGCGGGGGAGGGTAGGAAAGGGGAGGTGGGGTGGGGTGTTGGGACTCGCGGGGGAGAGCGCCTGTTTTGGCGAGCCGCAGCGCCGCCCCCTCGCTGCCGCGGCTGAACGCCGCGTCAGCATTTCCCCCTCCGCCGGGGCGGAGGGGGATCTTGGAACTACCATCGCCTCCTATGTCGAACGGGCGGGTGCATGCGTTGGTGTGGTTGGAGCCGCGGCAGGTCGCGATGGTGCGGCGTGTTCTGGACGGGGCGGGGATCGTGTGCGCGAGCGTGGGGTGTCCGGAGGCGGGGCGGGCGGCGGAGCTGGCGCGGGATCTGGGCGAGACGGGGACGGTGACGGCGGTGCGCGATCTGCGGGCGGCGCTGGCGCCGCCCCCCCACGCGACCAGCGGCGGCGGTGGCGGGGAAGATGTGCAGCTTGTGTGGCTCGCGACGGGGGCGGGGCTTGGGGATGACGAGTCGGGGGTGGTGGAGGCGCTGCGGGCGTGTGCGGGGCGCGGGGTGAAGATCGCGGCGGCGGAGCCGGTGCCGGCGTCGCTGCTGGCGCCGGTGGCGGACGGGACGGGGCCGGCGGCGGGGGCGGCGGTGGTGGTGCCGACGTGGCGGGCGAGCGCGGGGCTGCTGGCGGGTGTGGATGCGCTGGCGTCGTTCGGGCCTGTGGTGTCGGCGAACCTGACATGGCTTTCGGCGTCGGGGGAGGCGGAGGCGACGACGAGCGGGGCGACGCTCGCGGCGATGCTGCTCGATGCGCTCGACATGCTCGATGTGCTCGTGGGTGAGCCGGCGAAGGTGGACGGGGCGTATGTCGATGCGAACGTGGGGCGGAGCGGGCTGCCGGCACGGCCGGCGCCGGGGGAATCGCTGCGCGGGCTCGCGGGGGCGTTCACGATCGGGGCCCGCGCGGAAGACGGGCGGGCGGCGGTGATTCACGTGAGCGATCGGGCGAGCGTGTGGCGGCGGGAGGTGATGGCCGTGGGGCCGGGGGGGACGCTGCGGTTTACGGATGACGGGATGGAGTGGCGGCGAGCGGGGGGCGAGATCGTGGAGCGGACGGGGGAGTTTTCGCGGAGCGGGGATGGGACGGGGTCGACGAATGCGGAGGATGTGATGAGCCGTTCGCTGTCGCGGCTGGTGGCGGGGACGATCGCGCCGGTGAGTCCGGCGAGTGTGCAGCGGATCCGGGCGAGTGCGGGGGCGGCGCTGCTGAGTGCGCGGACGGGGCAGAATGAGTCGCCGGCGTTGATTGCGCGGATGACGGGGGCGTAGGGGAACAGCGGAACAGCGGAACAGGAACCTCTCGTGTGCGGGAGGTTTTGTGGTTTCCCGGGGGCGTGGGACCTCCCGCTTGCGCGGGAGGCTCGGATCAGCAAGTCGCTTGGCGAAATGATGCTTGACGCGCGGGGGATGAGTTGGTAATTTGTCGATCGCCCATGGGATGATCGGTGTGCTGAACGTTGCGCTTGTTTTTACGCGCGGCATGACCTCCGCGAGATCGAAGGCATCGAAGCGCGGGTGGCGTTGGCACTGATCGGGAGGATCGAGTGAGAACTGTCGTGTTCGGCGCGCCGCTGGTGGCGGGCGTTGTTGCGATTCAGGGCGTGCTTGGCGCGGGGGCGGCGGCGGCGCTGGGCTGTGGTGCGCCGCCTGGTGGGAAGGGCTATGGCGTGGCGCCGGTGGTTGATCCGGCGGCGGCGTTCGTGGCTTCGCCGTATCTGGGTGAGGCGCCGCTGGCGGTGCGGTTTGTTGCGCAGGAAGTTTCGCACGCGCCGGTGGGGCGGCGCGGGTGGATGGAGCCGGGCGCGGGGGGCGGGCGGCCGGCGCCTGGGGGGCCGATCTGGGGCGGGCCGCCGATCGTGTATCTGTGGGATTTCGGGGACGGAGCGATCGACTTCGGGCGCGACGTGACGCACGTGTACACGCAGGCGGGGGAGTATCACGCCGAGCTGCACGTGCTCGAGGATGGGTTCTTCTCCAAGAGCGAGCCGATGGTGATCACGGTGGCGGACGGCTCGTACGACGTGAACGGGGCCGTGACGGCGAACGAGGCGCGGCGGTTCCTTTGGCAGGCGGCGTTTGGGCCGCGGCCGGCGGATGTCAACTTCATCGTGGCGAACGGGTACGAGGCGTGGATCGATGCGCAGCTGGCGCTGGCGCCGACGCTCATGCGCGTGGAGGACCTCCAGGAGAGCATCAACAGGCAGTACGGCTGGGGGGCGGACACGCTGTGGGACGATGTGTGCGTCGAGGCGCCGGACCAGCTTCGCCAGCGGATGGCGTGGGCGCTGCTGCAGGTCCTCGTGATGAACGATCCGCAGGACGACTCGTCGGCGGACATGCTGTACTACTCGAGCTATATCCAGCACGCGCTGGGGAACTATCGCGACCTGCTCGGCTACGTCACGTTCTCGCACCAGATGGGGGTGTTCCTCACGTACATCGGGAACATGCCGGCGAATCCGGAGACGGGGTCGGTGCCGGATGAGAACTACGCGCGCGAGGTGATGCAGCTGTTCTCGATCGGGCTGTGGGCGCTGAACCCGGACGGGACGCGGGCGGCGGATGAGCTGGGGAATCCGATCCCGACGTACGACAACGAGACGGTGAAGCAGTTTGCGCGGGTGTTCACGGGGCTGCGGTGGACGACGCCGTATTCGGGGCCGATGCTGATGGTGCCGACCTCGCACGAGTTCGGGGCGAAGCAGCTCTTGAACTATCCGGGGGCGGTGCCGCCGGGCGGGTTCATTCCGGCGATCGCGGCGCCCGGCGGGCAGACGGCGGCGGCGGCGATCGCGGACATCAACGCCGCGATCGACAACGTGTTCCATCACCCGAACTGCGGGCCGTTTGTTGCGGACCTGCTGATCAAGCGGATGGTGACGAGCAATCCGACGCCGGCGTACGTCCGTCGCGTGGCGGAGGCGTTTGAGGGGCAGGGGGAGTTCGGCTCGGGCGTTCGCGGCGATCTCGCGGCCACGGTCAAGGCGATTCTGCTGGACCCCGAGGCGCGGAATCCGAAGTATCGGAGCAACCCTCTGTACGGGCGCGTGAAGGAGCCGATGGTGGTGCGGTGGGGGCTGTACCGGGTGCTGGAGCGCGTGGACCGGCCGGCCGAGGTGTTCCCGTTCCGCATCAACGCGGACCCGTACCAGACGCTGCAGCACTATGGGCAGGCGTTCATGGGGTCGCCGTCGGTGTTCAATTTCTATCTGCCGCAGTATGTTCCGCCGCGGACGCCGCTCGCGACGTTTCACTTCTATGCGCCGGAGCTGCAGATCTACAACGACTACACGGCGATGGCGACGCAGGGGCGGGTGCATGATGAGCTGGTGACGCGAGGCGGGAGCACGGAATCGGGGCGGTACAACGCGTGGCGGGCGCTGTCGTCGAATCCGGCGGCGCTGGTGGACGCGCTCGATCACGAACTCTTGAACGGGTCGATGAGGCCGGAGGCTCGGGCGATCATCGTGAACGCCGTGGGGGCGGTGACCGGGAGCACCGATCGGGTTCGTACGGCGGTCTGGCTGGTGGTGAATTCGCCGGACTTTCGTGTGCTGAAGTAGCAAATGGCAAAGGGCAAATGGGCAAAGGGCAAATAGGCAAGTGGACAACGGGCACATAGCCGGCGGTATCGAGGTACACCTTCCATGAACGATCAACTGGACAATTTGGTCTCGCGGCGTTCGTTTCTGCGTACGGGCACGTGCGCCTCGCTCGGGCTCGCGGGCCTCGCGTCGCAGCTCTTCACGGCGCGGATGGTGAACGCGGCCCTCGCGGGGTGCGGTGGCGGGTTCCAGGACTACAAGGCGCTGGTGTGCGTCTTTCTGTTCGGCGGGAACGACAACGGGAACACGCTGATCCCGTACGACGGCGGGGATCAGAACTACTCGTTCTACGCGGCGAACCGCGGGACGCTGGCGCTGCCGATGAGCCAGCTCGCGGGGACGGTGATCGCGCCCAAGAACACGGGCGGGCGCCGGTTTGCGCTGAACCCGGCGATGGCGGATGTGAAGCAGTTGTTTGACCAGGGGAACGTGGCGGTGGTGTCGGGCGTCGGGAGCCTGGTGGAGCCGACGACGAAGGCGGAGATGCTGGCACATTCGGTGGAGTTGCCGCCGCAGTTGTTTGCGCACAACTGGCAGCAGGAGCAGTGGCAGATCTCGGCGGCGGACTCGCTGGAGCGGGTGGGGTGGGGCGGTCGCGTGGCCGATGCGCTGCAGAGCGCGGGGGCGAACCCGGACGCGCAGGTGTCGATGGCGATTTCGCTGGCGGGGACGAGCTTGTTTCTGTCGGGGCGGAATGTGACGCCGTACACGGTGAGCCCGGCGGGGCCGCAGCGGCTAAGGACGAACGGGCTGGGGGATTCGTCGGAGCAGGCGGTGGCGCGGCAGGCGTACGCGGACCTGCTCGCGCTGCAGAGCAACCCGAACTACGCCGGGCGCGGCGCGATGCGGAGCGCGTTCGCGGACATCACGGGGCGGGCGATCGTGAGCGCGGAGATCGTCAATTCGCTGCTGGCGCAGCCGAGCGGGATTACAACGCCGGTGCCGGCGGGCAATGGGCTGGCGGCGCAGCTCAACATGGTGGCGCGGCTGATCGAGTACGGGAGCGCGACGCTGCATCATCAACGGCAGGTCTTCTTCGTGGCGATGGGCGGGTTCGACAACCACGACGGGCTGCTCGACGGCCAGCACGCGGGGCTGCTCACGCAGCTCAACGGGGGACTCAAGTTCTTCTGGGATGCGCTGGGCGACCTGAAGATGCGTGACAGCGTCACGACGCACACGGCGTCGGACTTCGGACGCACGTATGTGTCGAACGGCAACGGGTCGGACCACGGGTGGGCGTCGGACCACTTCGTGATGGGAGGGAGCCAGGTCGCGGGCGGGCAGCTCTACGGGCGCTATCCCGACCTCACGATCGACGGCGAGCAGGACACGGGGAGCGGGCGGTACATTCCGGGGTGCTCGGTGGACATGTATGCGTTTGAGCTGGCGAAGTGGATGGGGGTGCCGTTGTCGGAGATGGCGTTGATCCTGCCAAACATCGGGCGGTTTTTGGATCCGGGGAAGCCGGGGACGTATTTGGGGTTTATGGGGTAAGGCCAAGGTCAACAGTTGCGTCAATCAAAACTGTGCAACCAACATTCATGGGGCAGGCGGGATCTGAAGGTGGGCGGTTGCCTTGCGGTATATGCCGCAGGTAGATAGATGCCGAAGGTAAGAAGAGATGTGAACGAGTTGTGCGCAATAGAAGCACAGTCCTTGTATATTCTCAATCTTCCTTTCAGACTTGCAGACGGCCAGATGGCTTTCGAGACGGGCTAGTGTAATGTTGCATTATTGACGCAACTAATATTCAGCCGATTCGTACTGC
>CAZMCC010000138.1:0-7171 GCA_964564695.1 uncultured Phycisphaeraceae bacterium
TCGCGGCGGTCCCCGGCGAGACCACACGACCGACGGAGGCCGTGGGCCTCGCACTCAGTTCACCGGCGTTCCAGTACTTCTGATCTCCGCTCCACGCCCCGAGTTTCCGACCCCCGCACCTCCCGGCGGGGGTCCCCCCACTTTCCCCCCCCCGCCCGCGTCAGAATCCGCTCCTCCCCTCCCCACCACGCCCCCAAGCCCCCCCACACGAGGACCAAGGCATGTCTTCGAATTCGCAATCCGGCTGCCGTGAATACGCGTCGCTCTCGCGGCGCCGCTTCATCGTCAGCGCCGGCACGGCCGCGGCCGCCATCGCCGCCGCCCCCAGCTGGCTCCCACGCGTCGCCTTCGCCCGCGATCACCGCGGCACCCAGCGCGACGTCCTCATCTCCATCTTCCTCCGCGGCGGCGCCGACGTCCTGTCGCTCTGCGTCCCCTACGCCGAGCCCAACTACTACCTCCAGCGCCCCAACACCGGCATCCTCCCGCCGGGACAGGGCCCGATGTCGTGCATCGACCTGGGCGCCGGCGGCCAGGGGATGTTCGGCTTCCCCCCCGCGTTCGCGCCGCTCATGCCCGCGTACAACGACGCCAAGCTGCTCTTCGTCCATGCCACCGGCTCGCAGAGCGCCACCCGCTCTCACTTTGAAGAACAGCGCCGCCTCGAGGGCGGCGACCCCGAGAACACCCACCCCGTCACCGGCTGGCTCGGCCGCCACCTCGCGACCGTGACCCCCGCGGTCCCCGATTCGGTCCTGCGTGCCGTCGCGATCGACATGAGCCTCCCCATGACCCTCGCCGGGGCGCCCGAGGCGCTCCCGCTCCCGTACTTCGGCGGGTTCACGCTCCTGGGCCCGGCCGACTCGCGGGCGCGCCGTCGCACCGAGATCGAGACCATGCACGCCCGCTGGGTCGACCCCATGCGGGCCATCGCCGACGCCACCTTCGAGACCGTCGACATCCTCACCGCCATCAACTTCGCCGGCTACGTCCCCTCCGGCGGCGCGCAGTATCTCACCACGGACCTCGGCCTGGCCCTCAAGTCCGCCGCCGCGATGATCAAGGCCGAGGTCGGCCTCGAGGCGATCGCCATCGACGTCGGCGGCTGGGACACCCACGACGGGCAGGGCACCCTCGAAGGCCCCCTCGCCGACCTCATGGCCAACCTCGCCGCCAACATGGGCGCGTTCTACCGCGACATGACCACCGGCTCGGCCCCCGGCTTCGTCCTCGCGTGCATGTCCGAGTTCGGCCGGCGCGTCACCGAAAACGGCTCCGCCGGCCACGACCACGGCCGCGGCGGCGGCCTCATGCTCATGGGCCCCGCCATCGCCGGTGGGCGCGTCCTCACCCAGTGGCCCGGCCTTGAGCCCGATCAGCTCTTCGAGGGCAAGGACCTCCACGTCACCACCGACTACCGCGACATCCTCGGTGAGGTCATCCAGAACCGCCTGGGCAACCCGAACCTCCAAGGTGTCTTCCCCGGCTTCACGACCTATTCCCCCAAGGGGGTGCTGGCATGACGAGTTCCCGCGTTCTCTCTCTCCTCGCCGGCTTCGCGTTCGCGAGCACCGCGCCCGCCCAGACGGCCCTCTACAGCAACGCGAGCACCACCCCCGGCGTGCCCGCCATCGCCACCGGCGCCGTCTCCCAGAGCGGCGCCCTCGCCCCCGCCGGCGCGGCGTGGAGCGAGCTCCAGGCCGCCGGCGGCATCGCCAACGCCGTCTCGGGCTTCAGCGTCCACACGCTGCTCGACGGCACAACGGCCCACCGCGCCGCCGACGACTTCACCGTCGGCCCCGGCTGGCGCCTCGACCGGCTCGACGTCTTCGTCTACCAGACCGGCTTCGACGGCCCCCCCTCCCCCCTCGCCGGCGCCAACGCCCGCATCTGGTGGGGCCAGCCCGACGCCGAAGGCAGCGTGATCATCTGGGGCGACACCACCACCAACCGTCTCGTCGAAGTCACCCCGACCGACGTCTACCGCGTATTCAACTCCGCCGCGTCTCCCTCGCCGCAGACGCCGACGACCATGCGCCGCATCTGGCGTGCCTCACTGAACCTCGGCGGCCTCACGCTGACCGAGGGCCACTACTGGATCGAGTGGCAGATCGAGTCCGACAATGTTGACCAGGAGGTCTTCGCCGTTCCGGCCACGATCGCCGGGGCGCGCGGAGCCCAGAGTCCCAACGCTTTGCACCTCGACTGGCGCGACGGCGCCAACTGGCAACCCGCCATCGACACCGGCAAGCCCACCTTCGGCCCCGACGTCCCCCAGGAACTCGCGTTCATCCTCATGGGCGACGACGGCTCCGCCGACTGCCCCGTCGACTGGGACCGCAACGGCATCGTCAACTCCGCCGACGTCGGCGCCTTCATCAACAGCTGGTTCGAAGACCAGGCCAACGGCACCCTCATCGCCGATTTCGACGGCAACGGCATCTCCAACTCCACCGATGTCGGCGAGTTCATCAACGTCTGGTTCGCCTCCCAGCAGGGGTGCGGATAAGTCGCAGATCCCGGCTGGGTGCCCCGGCGGAGCTCTGTCCGCCGGGCCGTGGTTCCCCAGCTGTCGGTAAGTCCGGGCGGACAAAGCTCCGCCCGGGCACCCGCGCGTGAACTACCCTCCCCGCGATGTCCTCCACCCTCATCCTGAACGGCCGTGTCATCGACCCCGCCTCCGGGCGCGACGAGCGTGCCGACGTCGCCATCGCCGCCGGCGTGGTCGCGGCCATCGGCCACGGCCTTCCCCGCTCCCCCGCCGACCGCATCATCGACGCCGAGGGCTGCCTGGTGTGCCCCGGCCTGATCGACCCGCATGTGCACCTGCGCGAGCCGGGCCGCGAAGAAGCCGAGACGATCGCGACCGGCACCGAGGCCGCCGTCGCCGGCGGCTTCACCACCGTCGTCTGCATGCCCAACACGACCCCCGCGATCGACGACGACGCGATGGTCGAGTTCATCTTCAAGCAGGCCGACCTCACCGGTCGCTGCCGCGTCTTCCCGGTCGGGGCCGTCTCCAAGGGCCGCCTGGGCGAAGAACTCGCCGAGATCGGCCTCATGTCCCGCGCCGGCGCCGTCGGCTTCTCCGACGACGGCGACTGCGTCGCCTCCGCCGCCCTCATGCAGCGGGCCCTCAACTACATCCGCCCCACCGGCCGCGCTCTCATGCAGCACTGCCAGGAGGCCACCCTCACCCGCGGCGCCTCGATGCACGCCGGCGAGGTCGCCACGCGCCTGGGCCTCATCGGTTGGCCCCGCGTCGCCGAAGAGGTCGCCATCGAGCGCGACATCCGCCTCAACCGCTCCATCGGCTGCGCCTACCACATCCAGCACATGTCCAGCGGCGGCTCGGTCGACATCGTCCGCCGCGCCCGCAAAGAGGGCCAGCCCGTCACCGCCGAGGTCGCCCCCCACCACCTGCTCCTCACCCACGACCTCATCGAGAAGGGCCCCGGCGAGGGCGGCGAAATCCCCGGCAACAACGAACGCGGCTCCGACGGCGGCCCGGCCTACTGGACCGCCGCCAAGATGAACCCCCCGCTCCGCGAACGCTCCGACATCGAAGCCCTCCTCAAGGGCGTCGCCGACGGCACAATCACCATCCTGGGCACCGACCACGCGCCCCACACCGAGGAAGCCAAGAGCCTCGAATTCGAGCAGGCCCCCTTCGGCATCATCGGCCTCGAGACCGCCCTGGGCCTCTACGCCCGCGCCCTCGTCGACGCCGGCGTCATCGACTGGACCCGCCTCATCGCCATGATGACCATCGAGCCCGCCCGCCTCTGCGGCCTCGAAGCCCGCGGCCTCGGCCGCCTCAAAGTCGGCGGCCCCGCCGACATCACGGTCATCGACCCCGACCTCAAGTGGACCATCGGCCCCGCCGACCTCGTCGGCAAGTCCCGCAACACCCCGTTCCTCGGCGCCGACGTAAAGGGCCGCGCGATCGCAACGATCGTGGGCGGCGTCGTCAGGCTCGAGCGTCGCGAAGCCGTGAGGGCCTAGACGAACATCTCTGGTTCTTCACGCCCGGAGGGCGCACGACCGTTGCCGGTGGCGCGGCGAGGCTTGGCGAGCAAGCCACCGTGAGAAGCCTCCTCCTCTGCATTGGTATATGGCTCTCTCCGCCCGACTGAGGGCGGACGACCCTCCTCGCGTCCATCACTCCGGGGTACTGCCGATCACGCCCGTGACCCGTCGCTCGCGCTCCGGGCTCTCATCCACCCCCCCACCTTCGGCGCCGTCCTCTTCCAGCACCACACCAACGTGCACGTCCCCGCCGCCACCATCGCCGCGCTCAGCCACTGCCCGCGCGACAACCCACCCGGCCGCCCCACCTCAAACCGGTCATCCGGCAACCGCCAGATCTCCGTGATGATCCGCATCGCCCCATACGCAATGAGCCAGATCGACCCGACCACCCCCGGCTTCTGCGGCCGCGCCGCCGCCGCCCACACGATCACCCCCACCACGATCCCCTCCGCCGCCGCCTGATACAGCTGGCTCGGGTGCCGCGAGCTCAAGATCAGCCGAAGCTGATCGCCATACTGAGCCGCGTGCGAGACGATCCGCTCCAGCGTCCGCGACACCGACTCGCCGGGCACACTCGCCGCCTGAATCAGCGCCCCAAGCGTCTCCTGCTGCTCCATCGACAGCTTCGGCCGGTGCTTCTCGCCCAGCAGCAGCTCCTGCGGAAACTGCACCGTCCACCACGGCCCCGGCTTGCCCGGCCCCGACACAATCGCCCCGAGCAGCTCCCCGTTGATGAAGTTCGCCACCCGCCCGAAGAACATCCCGATCGGGCACAACAGCGCGAGGATGTCGCACACGTGCTGCCACGGGCACCGCCCCTCGACAAGGTTCGGCGTCGCCGGATCGAGCGACTTGAACCCCAGGCTCACGCGCCACCCGGCGAGGATGATCCCGACGATCCCGCCGTGCGACGCCATGCCCCCTTCGTTCAGCGCCAGCACACCCCAGAACGGAAAGTGATCCAGCGAGGTCGTGAACAGGCTGGGCTGGTACACGAGGCAGTATCCCAGCCGCCCCCCCACGAGCACGCCCCCGATCAGCCACAGCATCGCGTCCGCGGCCCGGTTCGCCGGAATCAGGCACGCCCCGCGCCGAATGAGCCACAGCATCAGGAAGTACGCGACAACGAACCCCGCCAGGTACGACATGCCGTACCAGCGGATCCCGAAGTTCTCGCTGAACCGGACGATGAACGGGTTCAGGGTGTGCAGCCAGGCGGCGAGGGTGAACATGCGCGGGATGGTAACCGGCAAGGATCGCGCGGGATGCGTGGTAGACTTACGCCATGCCCCCGTTGCCACTCACCGACCCCCAGCTCCAGGACTTGCGTGACTTCTGCAAGCGGTTCGGCGTGCGTGAGCTGGCTCTGTTCGGCTCCGTCTTGCGGGACGACTTCGCACCCGACAGCGACGTCGACGTGCTGATCGACTTTCTCCCGGGGCGGGGATTCACCTTTTCGAATACTCCCGACATCCTCGACGGGCTCGCGGCAATATTCGGGCGCGATGTTGACGTCGCCGAGAAGGGAACGATCACAAACCCGTTCCGACGCAGTGCAATCCTGGGTTCTGCCCGGGTGGTCTATGCCGCGTGATCGCTCGGACCCATCCAGGGACCCGGCATACCTGCTCGACATGCTGACGGCGGCACGCGCGGTTCAGCAGTTCATCCGCGGCAAAGTGGCGGCGGACGTCGGGAACGACCTGCTGCTTCGCTCCGGCATAGAGCGGCAAATCGAGATCATCGGCGAGGCGGCAAGCGGAGTATCCGCGCCCACTCGTGACAAACACCCGGAGATCGCGTGGCGAGCGATCATCGCCCAGCGCCACCGGTTGGCACACGACTACGGTAGCATCCGGCTTGACCTGCTGTGGGAGGTCGCGTCGGTGCATGTGCCCGCCCTCATCGAGCAGTTGGATCCGGTTGTGCGCCGGTTGCAAACGCCGGAAGCATGAAAGGCCAGGCACCGTGTGGAGTTGTCGCGGCATCAGCCCAGGCAGCTCGGTCCGCTTACGGTGGTCGAACCTCAATAATTCGGCGTCGGCGCCCTGAACTGCCCCATATCAATCCCCTTGAAGTACGCGATCGTCTTCGCCAGACCGTCCTTCAGCGCCACCGTCGGCTCCCACTTCAGGTGCTTCTTCGCCAGCGTGATGTCCGGCTGGCGCTGCTTGGGGTCGTCCTGCGGCATTGGCCGGAACGCGAGCTTCGACTTCGAGCCCGTCATCTCGATGATCATCTCGGCGAGCTGCTTCATGCTGAACTCGGTCGGGTTGCCGATGTTCACCGGGCCGATGAAGTCGTCCGGCCCGTTCATGAGCGCCATGATGCCCGTGATGAGGTCATCCACATAGCAGAACGAGCGCGACTGTTTGCCGTCGCCGTACAGCGTGATGTCTTCGTTGCGGATCGCCTGCCGGATGAAGTTCGACACCACCCGCCCGTCATACGGGTGCATACGCGGCCCGTACGTGTTGAAGATCCGCACCACGCGGATGTTGAGCTTGTTGCTCCGGTGATAATCAAAGAACAGCGTCTCCGCCGCCCGCTTGCCCTCGTCATAGCACGCCCGCGGCCCGATCGGGTTCACGCTCCCGCGATAGCTCTCGGGCTGCGGGTGCACGTCCGGATCGCCGTAGACCTCGCTCGTCGAGAACTGCAGAATCTTCGCACGGCAGCGCTTCGCCATCCCCAGCATGTTGATCGCCCCGAGCACCGACGTCTTCATCGTCTTGATCGGGTTGTACTGGTAGTGCCCGGGCGCCGCCGGGCACGCGGCGTTGTACACCTCGTCCACCTCGAGCCAGATCGGGTGCGTCACGTCGTGCCGGATCAGCTCGAAGTTCGGCTTCCCAAGCAGGTGCGAAACATTCGTCTTCTGGCTCGTGAAGAAGTTGTCCAGGCAGATGACGTCATGCCCCTGGGCCACGAGCCGCTCGCAGAGGTGCGACCCGAGAAAGCCGGCGCCGCCGGTGACGAGGATGCGCTGGATCTGGGACACGTGTGACACTCTCCGAGTAATGCCGGCGCTCAAGGCGTGCCGGGCGTTCACGGTAGGCCGAGCGCGGAGGACCCCCCCTGACGGCCGGGGATCGTTGCATTACCGCTTGGGCCGCTCGCGCGCGACCTCGGCTGCTGG
>CAZMCC010000139.1:0-7171 GCA_964564695.1 uncultured Phycisphaeraceae bacterium
ACGCAGGGCTTCGCCTGTGATCCACCATACCTATAACCGCGCAGAGATCAATAGGATCGCCGGGCTCAGGCGCTTTCAGGCTGCTGAACGAACCGGAAACGCTCGATCCCGTGACGACGTCGAACCGCGCGAACACCACAGGTGCGTACCCGTTCACGAGCGTGGCGATGAGCGTCCCGTTGAGTGCAACGGCTCCTGTGGCCGTGATTCGTCCATATTGGTTGGCCGCAGTCCCACCGATATCGGTCGCGATGGTCGCGCCGGCGAGCTGGGCACCGTCCGCCGCGGCCGGCAACACATCGCCTACCCAGTTCGCCGCGTCCTGCCAATTGACCCCGTTCCCCGTCGGTCCCCCATCCCACACCGCCACCGCCAGAACGCGCCGATCCTCCAGAACCTCAAAGAAATGCGTATCGCTCGCTCCACAATTTTGAATTGCATTCTTCATAACCATCCTCCTGAGCAATAGCTTCTCAGAAGACAATCTCACGTCCACCTACCGGCTGAGGTGTTGCTTGCCACCCGCCTTGGGGGGCTTGCTCTTCGCCTCTCCCAGATCGACCCGTCGCCCTCCGCCGCGTCGAGCCGACGCCCGGCCGGAGCTACCATGTCGCCCGTACTGACAAGTCGTACCGCTCGGCGCCCGAACGCCCGGACTCGGAGACCCCCTTGGCCTACACCCTGCGACCCTTCGAAGGCTACGACGTCGACGTCGAATCGACCGACTACCTCAAGCACCACATCGACACCGGCGAACGCTGGGTCCTCAACTTCGGCCCCCAGCACCCCGCTACCCACACCACCCTCCGCCTCGTTCTCGAGCTCGACGGCGAGCGCATCGCCCGCTGCACGCCCCACATCGGCTACCTCCACTCCGGCTTCGAGAAGCTCGGCGAGGCCCTCGACTACAACCAGTACGTCACCATCGTCTCCCGCATGGACTACTCCGCCCCCATCGCCAACGACATCACGTGGCACGGGGCCGTCGAGAAGCTCTTCGGGATCGACATCACCCCACGCTGCAAGGTCCTCCGCACCATCATGGGCGAGCTCGCCCGCATCCAGAGCCACCTGCTCTGCGTCGGCGCCGCGGCCCTCGACCTCGGCGGCATCACGGCGTTCCTCTACGGCTTCAACCCCCGCGAGAAGATCTACGACATCTGCGACTTCATCGCCGGCCAGCGCTTCCATCCCGACTGGACCCGCGTCGGCGGCGCCATGCAGGACCTCCCCGACGAGGCCGTGTTCAAGCGGATGGTCAAGGACTTCATCTTCAACGACCTGCCCAAGTCCCTCGAGGACATCGAGAAGCTCGTCCTCAAGAACCGCATCTTCGTCGACCGCACCATGGGGATCAGCCCCATTTCCGCCGCCGACGCCGTCGCGTGGAGCATGACCGGCCCGATGGCCCGCTCCTCGGGCGTCGCCCGCGACGTCCGCAAGGACGAGCCGTACCTCTGCTTCGCCGACAACTGGGACGGCCAGGGCGCGCCCGCCGTCAAGTTCAAGGTCGCCGTCGGCAACGACCCGGCCAACGGCAAGGGCGGCGGCGACGTCTTCACCCGCTTCGTCCTGCGCTGCGAAGAGATCCGCCAGTCCATCGGCATCATCGCCCAGCTCATCGACAACATCCCCGGCGGCCCCATCGACGTCCTCAGCGACGGCAAGTCCGTCAAGCCCCCCAAGTCCGAGGTCTACGGCTCCATCGAAGGCCTCATCCAGCACTTCGAGCTCATCATGTCCAACCGCGGCTGGCCCGCCCCTATCGCTGAGGCCTACGCCGCCACCGAAACCGCCAACGGCGAGCAGGGCTTCTACATCGTCGCCGACGGCTCCCCGCGCCCCTGGCGCGTGAAAACCCGCGCCCCCATCTTCATCAACTACCAGGCCATGCCCAAGCTCACCGAGGGCCACATGCTCAGCGACATCGTCGCCATCCTCGGCAGCATCAACGTCATCGCGGCCGAACTGGACAGGTAACGCCTTGAACGAACCGTGCTGAACGAGCCGTGAGCGCAAGCTCACGGTGAACCGCACCGAGTCGTCACGTCCAGCTCTTCCACCGCCGTCCCGCAACGGCGCACCACCCTCGAACTCGCGCTCAGGGCTCGTTCAACGCGCCTCAATCCCCACCGCCACCCCCGTCCCCTCCGCCTCCACCATCTCCGCCACCTCCCCCGGAATCGCCACCGCCCCCTCCGCCATAGTCGCTCCCCCCGTGATCCCCACTCCCGCAGTGGTCGGCATGGTGGTGATGCGACCCGTGGTGGTGTGATCCGTGGTGGTCTGATCCGTGGTGGCGGTGGCCATCGTGCTGATGCACCACGTCGCGGTGTTTCTGATCGTGCGAGCGGTGATGCCCGCCGTCGAGGAGCCCCGGAGTCCACCCCACCATCCCGTTGTCGCAAGCACGCCCATACCGGCTCTGCGGGCGGCCCTTCCGATGGGTCCTCGCCGCGCCGCGCGTGGCCGAGACGATGAGCGTGAGCATCACCGCCCCGATCAGCACCCCCACCCCCACCACGCCGACAACGATGAACCCCGAGGCCTGTCCACTCACCTGTGCCAGCAACACGGTTGTCATGGGCATTCCTCCTGTGCAGTGAATCACCGCTCTAAGCCGCCGCCGCCGCAATCGCCGCCAAAGCACCCGCAGCCGCGCCGCAGCAGCACCCGCAGCCGCGACGGCACCTGCCGCGTCCGGTCGCAACCATCACCAGGGCGATCAGGCAATAAACGATGATCAGGACGGCGAACATGTCCTGCACCCAGTCCGCCTCCGCCGTTCCGCTCGCCGCCAGCAACACGGTTGTCATGGTCATCCTCCTGTGAAGTGCGATTCGTCCTTGCTACGCGCCGTTCCGCCAGAGTTGGACCTCCGTTTCAGTCGCCGCCCCCGCCGCCCCCGCCGTCACCTCGCCGCCATCGCCCCCGTCGCCTCCGCCATCTCCAAAGAACGCCCACCCGCCATCGCTCCCGCCGTCGCCGCCGCTGCCGCATGACCCGCAACCGGAGCGCCGCGTCTTCGCCCCCAGCCACCCACAGAACGCGAGGATCCCGAGCAGCGCGATCGCGCCGATCCCTTCCCACCGGATCGGCGACTCCGCCGGCCAGCCGATGCCGCCCGCCGCTTCCGCCAGCACGCTCGTCATCATGGTTCACCCTCCGTCAGCCGCCCCACCAGTCTGTACCGCCGGGTCTTAACAACGGGTCGTCCGGTTGTGTTCAGAATGGACGAAGTTTGGGCTACGATCGGGTACGGCGGCCGTGCAACAATTCGCCACCCGCCGCCGATATGCCCCTCCTCCACCTCTACATCGATCTGAATTCGTTCTTCGCCTCGTGCGAGCAGCAGATCAACCCCGCGCTGCGAGGGCGGCCCGTCGCCGTCGTCCCCGTCTTCGCCGACACCACGTCGGTCATCGCCGCGAGCTACGAGGCGAAGAAATTCGGCGTGCGCACGCTCACACAAGTCGGCGAGGCCAAGCGCATGTGCCCCGGCCTCGTCCTCGTCCAGGCCGGCACCGCCAACTACCTCGACTTCCACGACCGCGTCCTGCGCGCCATCGACCTGGTCATCCCCGTCGACCGCGTCTGCTCCGTCGACGAGTTCGACTGCCTCCTCGATCCCACGCAGCGCACGCCCGAGATCGCCGCCGACCTCGCCCGCCGCATCAAGGCCTCCATCCGCACACACGTCGGCGTCTGCATCACCTCCTCGATCGGCGCCGCCCCCAACCGCCTGCTCGCCAAGGTCGCCAGCGACATGCACAAGCCCGACGGCTTCACCATCCTCAACTCCGAGGACATCCCCGCCAAGCTTCTCCCCCTGACCCCGCGCGACCTCCCCGGCGTCGGCCCGCAGATGGAGAAGCGCCTCGCCGCCGCGGGCATCGTCACCATGGCCGACCTCTTCGCCCGCAGCGAGTCCGAGCTCGCCCTCGCCTGGGGCTCGATCATCGGCCGGCGCTGGTGGCACATCATCCGCGGCGAGCAGCTCGACCTCCCCGAGTCCCCCGTCCGCTCCATCGGCCACGAGCACGTCCTCGGCCCCGACCAGCGCACCGGCGACGCCGCCCGCGGCGTTCTCGTCCGCCTCATCCACAAGGCCGCGTCCCGCGCCCGCGACAAGGGCTACCTCGCGGGCGAAATCACCGTCTCCGCCCGACTGAACAAGTGGATCCCCGAAGATCCGCACCAAAAGTGGGACCTCGCGCAGAAGATCGAGCCACCGGCGAACGACACGCTCCGGCTCGTCGCCGCCACCGTGAGCGCCTGGGATGCGCGTCCCGAGTTCGTGCGGCGCAGCAAGCTCTTCAAGGTCGCGGTGACGCTGACGTCCCTTGAAGCCGTCGGCGCGACCACGGGCTTCCTCTTCGGCCAGCCCGAGCGCGACCAGCGGATCGGGGCGGCCATGGACGCCGTGAACCGCAAGTTCGGGCGCGACGCGATCCGCGGCGCCTCGATGCTCCCGACGAGCAACCCCGGGGCAAACACGCCGCCGGCGTTCGTGCAGCCGTCGCGGTTCCGCACGGGGCCGGCGCCGCAGCCCGAGGAGAGTGGGGAGGAGGGGGGTTCAGGTCGCTGCGGGGTGCCAGACGGTTTTGAACTCGACGAAGGGTTCGATGAGGCGTGGTGAGGATGCGCCGGGCTCGTCGGTGAGCGCGGCGGTGTCCTTCACGATGTGAACCCGCTTGAGATTCTCGGCCGCGCCCGCGCGCAGGGTGGAAGCGAGCTCCGCACTCAGCCCCGCCGCGATCGCCCCGTCGATATCGCGGTGCGACGCGATCACCGGCACAAGCTCCTCACGGTTGCCCGTCAGGATGTTCAGCACACCCCCCGGCAGATCACTCGTCGCCACGGCCTCCGCGAGCACGCACGCCGCCACCGACGCCGCGTAGGTTTCGCCCGCCACCGCGATCGCCGCGTTCCCCGAGCACAGCACCGGCGCCACGAGCCCGACGAGCCCGAGCAGCGGGGGGGCATCCGGCGCGATGGCGACCACCACCCCCGTCGCCTCCGGAATCGTGAAGTTGTAGAACGGCCCGGTCACCGGGTTGTTGCACCCCAGCACCTGCGCGAACTTGTCCGACCAGCCGGCGAAGCAGATCAGGCGGTCGATCGCGGCGGAGACTTCGGCGGCGGGCGTGAGCGCAGCAGTGGGGGGGATTGCGGACTTTGCTCGCGTCGTCGCCTTTCGCGCAGCGCCGCGGCCTGGCTTTGCCGACCGTTTCCCCTCTGCTCGCGCAGAGGGCTCGTTCAGAATGGCCTCGAACTCCGCCCGCCGTGCCTCCAGCATCTCCGCCAGCCGGTACAGGATCTGCCCCCGCAGATACGCCGACGCCGCACTCCACCCCTCCTGCGCCTTCCGCGCCGCCACCACCGCGTCCCGCAGGTCCTTCCGCGAAGCACGGCACACATGCACGCCATCCTCTGGCGAACTCGCCGCGCTCGGCTGAAGCACCGTCGTCCGCCCGCTCTCCGAGCGCGGAAACTTCCCATCGATGAACAGCTTGTACGTCTTGGTGACCGTCAGTCGCGTCATGCTCGGTTCCAAATTCATTTCACCACGGAGGACACGGAGATCACGGAGAAGAGTCATTGCTCAAACCCATGCTCTGCATTTCTCCACTTCTTCTCCGTGCCCTCCGTGTCCTCCGTGGTGAGTCTTCTTCCTGTCTTCAAACATCCAGATACGCCCGCAACCCCTGCAACCCACCCTCGCGCCCGAACCCACTCTCCTTGAACCCCCCGAACGGGCTCGCCGGATCAAACTTGTTGTACGTGTTCAGCCACACCACGCCCGCCTTCAGCCTGCGGGCCGTGTCGAAGATCTTCGACCCCTTGTCCGTCCACACCCCCGCCGCCAGCCCATACGGCGTGTTGTTCGCCCGCAAGATCGCCTCCTCCGGCGTGCGGAAGCTCGTCACGCTCAGCACCGGCCCGAAGATCTCCTCCCGCGCCACCGTGTGGCTCGGTTGCACATCCGCAAAGAAGCACGGCCGGCACCAGAACCCCTTCGTGAGCCCCGCCGGCATCTCCGTCGGCGTCGCTCCCGTCGGAACAACCAGCCGCGCCCCCTCCTCCTGCCCGATCTTCAGATAGCTCTCGATCCGCTCGAGCTGCGCCTTCGAGTTGATCGCCCCCACGTCCGTGTTCTTGTCGAGCGGGTCCCCGATCCGCAGGCTCGCCATCCGCACGCTCAGCTTCTCGATCACCGCATCGAGCACGCTCTCCTGCACCAAGAGCCGCGACCCCGCGCAGCACACATGCCCCTGGTTGAAGTAGATCGCCTCGACGATCCCCTCGATCGCCTGGTCCAGGCTCGCATCCTCGAAGATGATGTTCGGGCTCTTGCCCCCCAGCTCGAGCGTCAGCTTCTTCGCGCTCCCCGCGACCGACTTCGCGATCCGCTTCCCCACCTCCGTCGACCCCGTGAACGCGATCTTGTCCACGCCCTCGTGCTCGACCAGCGCCGCCCCCGCACGCCCGTCCCCCGTCACGATGTTCACCACACCCGGCGGCAGGTCGATCTCCTGCAGAATCTCCCCCAGCACGAGCGCCGTCAGCGGCGTCGTCTCCGCCGGCTTCAGCACGCACACGTTCCCGCACGCCAGTGCCGGCGCCAGCTTCCACGCCGCCATCAGCAGCGGAAAATTCCACGGGATGATCTGCCCGCACACGCCGATCGGCTTGGGCCCCCCCACGCCATTCGCGCCGCCGCGCCCAGGGAACGCGTACTCCAGCTTGTCCGCCCACCCCGCGTGATAAAAGAAGTGCGCCGCCGCCAGCGGCACATCCACATCACGGCTCTCGCGGATCGGCTTCCCCCCGTTCATCGTCTCCAGCACCGCCAGCTCGCGGGCCCGCTCCTGAATCCGCCGCGCGATTCTGAAGATGTACTTCGCCCGCTCCACCGGCTTGAGCCCCGCCCACTTCGGCAGCGCCGTCCGAGCGGCCTTCACCGCCGCGTCCACGTCCGCGGCCGATCCTTGCGCCACCTCCGCGAGCGAAGCCTCCGTGGCCGGATTGATCGTCGTGAAGTACCCCCCCCCCCCCCCCCCCCCCCCCCCCCTTCCCCCCCTTCGCGCCCCCCCCCCCTCCCCCCCGACAACGCCCGGCCCCCCGCCCCCCCCTCTCCCCCTCCCCTCCCACCTCCGCGCGCCCTCCC
>CAZMCC010000140.1:0-6907 GCA_964564695.1 uncultured Phycisphaeraceae bacterium
CAGTCCATCGGCGAGCCCGGCACGCAGCTCACCATGCGTACCTTCCACACCGGCGGTATCGGTTCGCGTGAAATTCTCGATCACGAGTACAAGGCCACCGTCGGCGGCCGGGTCGAGCTGCGTGACTGCAGCGAGGTCCAGTCGGTCGACGACGAAGGCCACACCGTCATGGTCGCCCTCAAGCGCAACGGCGAGCTCGCCATCCTCGACGCCAAGGGGCGCGAGGTCGAGAAGACCAAGGTCCCCTACGGCTCGTACCTCATGTGCAAGAGCGGCGACGAGGTCAAGCGCGGCCAGCAGCTCGTCAAGTGGGACCCCCACCGCCTCCCCATCCTCGCGGAGAAGGACGGCAAGGTTCGCTACGTCGACATCGAGGTCGGCGAGACCGTGCGTGAGGAGGATGCGGGCCAAGGCAAGAAGGCCCTCGTCATCATCGAGCACAAGGGCGAGAAGCACCCGCAGATCGTCATCGAGGACGCCGCGGGCCACATCCTCGACTTCCACTACCTTCCCGCCAAGGCCCGTATCGAGCAGCCCGACGGGGCTCAGATCAAGGCCGGCCAGATGCTCGCCCGTCAGCCCCGCGGCGCCGGCGGCTCTCAGGACATCGTCGGTGGTCTCCCCCGAGTCACCGAGATCTTCGAGGCCCGCAAGCCCAAGGAGCCGGCGGTCATGGCCGAGATCTCCGGCCGCGTCGAGCTCCACTCCGACAAGCGCAAGGGCAAGATGACCATCCGCGTCATCAGCGACTCGGGCATCGAGAAGGACCACCACGTCCCGACCGACAAGCACCTCCTCGTCCACGCCGGCGACTACGTCCAGGCTGGTGACCCGCTCACCGAAGGCCCGCTGGTCCCGCACGATATCCTGCGGATCAAGGGCGAAGAGGCCCTGTGGACCTACATGCTGGACGAAGTCCAGAACGTCTACCGCGCCCAGGGCGTGACCATCAACGACAAGCACATCGAGGTCATCCTCGCGCAGATGCTCCGCAAGGTCCGCGTCGAGAGCCCCGGCGACACCGACCTGCTCCCCCACGACGTCGTCGACAAGTTCGAGTTCCGCCGCAAGAACGCGCAGATCAACGAGATGGTGCGCGTGACCGAGATCGGCGGCACCGACCTCAAGGTCGACGAGCTCATCAGCAAGGTCTCCATCCGCGAGGCCAACGCCAAGGCCGAGGCCATGGGCCGCGACGGCGCCAAGGCCAAGAAGGCCCGCCCCGCCACGGGCCGCACGCTGCTCCTGGGCATCACCAAGGCCGCGCTGTCGAGCGAGAGCTTCCTCTCGGGCGCCAGCTTCCAGGAGAGCACCAAGGTGCTGACTGAGGCGGCCCTGCGCGGGGCGGTCGACGAGCTCGTCGGCCTCAAGGAGAACGTCCTGCTCGGCCACCTCATCCCCGCCGGCACCGGCTTCAAGCCGTGGCAGGCGATCCGCGTCAAGCCGCTCGTGGCACTGCCCGAGGGCGACGACGAGGACGACATCATGGCCGAGGCCGCCAGCGCCGCCGAGGCCCTGGGCGCCGACCGGGCCGACATGCTCGGCGTCCCCAAGGTCGAGATCCCCGGCGTCGGCATGGAACGCGGCAAGGTCTAAGCCACCGCGACAGTTTGACATCTCTATCAGGGGCCCGTCCGACGGGCCCCTGTTTCTTGAGATCCCCCTCCGCCCCGGCGGAGGGGGAAATGCTTGAGCGGCGTTCAGCCTCTCAAGCGAGGGGGCGGCGCTCAGCGCCCGACAAACTGAGGCCGCCGGGTTCTTACGTCTCCCCCCGCTCCCCCTCAATCGTGAGCCGCGCCGCATGCAGCCGCGGATCATCGAACCGGAACCTCGTCTCCCCCGTCTTCAGCGCCAGCTCAATAAACGGCCCGCACAGCGCGCACACCGTCGAGCACCCCGTCTTCTTCGCGATCCCCGCGCGGTCCAGCCCCTCCGCCCGCGCAAGCTCCATCAGGCTCGCGAAGCTCCGGTCACGGCACACGCACCGCTCGACGTACACGCTCAACCCCCTCGCATCGTGGGGACGCCGGACCTGAGTCCGCGAAGGTCCGGATTTGCTCTCGCTCGCACGCGAGAGCCTCACTCATAGTCGAACAGATCATTCCCGTCGATCTCCCCCGGCCACCCGATGGAAAAAGCCTTCGGATCCGCCGCGTAGATCCCGCTCCACCACGTGAACGCCATCCGCTCGTTCGACACATGCCCATCGAGGTGCACCGTGCTGGCGACCCCCCCGTGCCGGAAGTGCATCGACGGATCCGCGCGCGACGCGTCGTCCCGCGTCTGGTCCGGCCAGAACCGCGGCTCGATGAAGCTGTACTCCACCGCCGCCGGCCCGCGGGCCGTGTCCACCGCGATGGCAGCGTCCGCGAACGCGATCGTCTTCGACGGCATAAAGAACCGCGCCCGATCCGCCCCGACGCGATCCGTGCGCACCGTCCACAGCCCCTCATCCTCGTCGGCCTCCCCCGCCCGCGATCGGTCAGTGCCCACGAACGCCTTGTTGTACCCGTACCCGCCGCACGCCCGCTCGAACCCCGCGTCCATCGGCTGCCCGTCGAGCGCCGCCAGCGTCGGCACAAACGTCGGGCATACCCGCACGCCCAGCCGGCGCACCGGCGCGCCGGGGGTCCCCGCCTCCAGCGGCCCGTCGCTCCCGCCGATGTACGCCGTCAGCGCCCCGCCCTCGGGCGTGAACGCCTGCGAGGGCGTCGCCCGCGACCCGTGCCAGCGATTGAGATTCACGAGCTCGTCCGCCGCCCCCGGCGCATACCGCTCGTCGTGATCCCCCGCGTACAGCTCGTTCGCCACCGCGAGCTGCCGCAGGTTCGACCCGCACACCGCCATCTGCCCCGCCCCCCGCGCCCCCGCAAGCGACGGCAGCAGGATCCCCACCAGCAGCGCAATCACCGCCACCGCCACGAGAAGCTCGATCAGCGTGAACGCCCGATCTTGTCGCGCCCCGCGTCCCCTCAAGGCAACTGCTCCTCGAAGTACGCGTTGATCAGCGACGACACGTCCGTCGAGTTCACGATCCCGTTCCCGTCGATGTCCGCCGCGATCGACCCGGTCACCTGCGCCTCGAACCACGCGTTGATGTACTCGCCCACATCCGTCGAGTTCACGATCCCGTCCGCGTTCCAGTCCGCCAGCAGCGGCGGGCGCACGTCCGCCACCGCGCCGATCTCCGTCGAGATCTCCCCCAGCAGCGGGTGCAGGAACACCACCGCCGTCGTGATCCGGATGAAGTCCAGCGCGTCCAGCGGAGGGGTCGGCGGCGCCAAGGTCACCGGGTCCACGGCCCAGTCGATGGCGACGGCGTCTCCTCCTCCGCCGCCGCCATCGAGCCAGGTCGTGACGCCCACCGCAAACGGATCGTCGGGGAGCGTGTAAAAATCCTCAGGAGTGATCGACGCGTCGTCGGGCTCGTTGTCCCCGTCCGTGTCCCCCAGCGCCAGCACCGGCGTGCAGTCGCCATACCCCCACACACCCTCCGTGTCCGCGAACGGCCCGTTCGGATTCGCCAGCACCGGCCCGCTCTCAAACGGTGACGCCGGCAACCGAAACCCGCTCGTCGTCCACTGCCCCGTGCGCCCCGGCGGAATCCACAGCGGATTGCTCGGAGGAAACGTCGGATCCGCCGTGTTGTCATCCCACGTCTGGCTGAACACCGGCACGGGTGGCGCGGGCGGCGGCACGAAATGCGACCCCGGGATCAGGTACCACGCGTCGTCGGGAATCCCGTTGTGGTTCGCATCGCGCGAGACCTCGATCGCCGCACACTCCGCCCACCTTCGGTTCGGGTTCCCCGCGACAAAGTGCGCGTTCCCGAACACGATCACGTCGAGCCCCTGCGGGTTCCGCGGGTCGTTGATGATCGGGTGGGTGAACCCCAGCGTGATCGTCCCGCTGAAGCCCCCGAGCGACACGAGCTTCGTGTTCCCCGGCGAGAGCGTCCCGCCCCCGATCGGCGCCCCCAGCGCACGGCACGGGTCATTGAACGCCGGGTTGTTCACGAACTGCCCCGGCGCCGGCGTGAACGACCACACCGTCGCCGCAAACGGCGAAGCTGCCGGCTGCGCCGGGCACGGCAGTGGGGGAGGGGTGCTCGCGGACGCGTGCGCAGCAAGCGTCAGCGCCACGAACCCCGAGCGTAAGCGAGGGGCCTTCGCGCCCGATTCACCCATGCCTCCGCCTCCTCGCTGCAAACACACCGGCCAGCACGAACGGCGCAACCGTCGACACGCCCGGCACCGCATACCGCGCAATGCTGAACCCGTCCGACACCAGCAGCTCATTCGTGAACGCGTTGAACCGGATCGAGTAGAACGAGAACTCCCCGAACGGGCTCAGATGCAGCTCCGATCCGTCGGGCGCAATCGGCCCGCCCCCGAGCGCCGCCGCGATCGCCGCGCCGTCGATCACCGCCGCGTACCCCGAATCGCCCGACCCGGCGAAGAAGTCGCCCCCGCCCACGAGCAGGTTGCCGAACAAATCGAACCCGAGCGAGTCACCCGAGAGCGCATCGGCGACCGCGGCCCCCGCATCGAAGTCCACGACCGGGCCGCCCAGCGACCCCATGTCGAACGCCCGCACAAGCCCGGTGTCGCCGCCCAGGGGCCCGAAGTCGAACCCCGCGCCGACGTACAGGCGCGTGCCGTCCGTCACGACGCCCCCCGCGCTCGCCGCGACGTTGTCGATGACAACCGTCGACGTCTGCGCGTCCGCGTCCAGCCGCGACACGATCGGCCCGGTCCCGAAGCCCGACACGAACAGCGTCGAGTTCGACGACCACGTCGCCGCGTAGTTCGGCGTTCCCGCGATCGTCGCCACCGGCGACGCCCCGCCCAGGTTCAGGTCCGCCGTGTTCACCAGCAGCACCGCGTTCGCCACCCCGTTGTCCCCGATCGCGATCCGCGACCCGTCCGGGCTCACCCGCACGAACGCGGCCCCGAACAGCGGCAACAGCGTCGGATCGATCGACCCGATCGCGGCGTAATCCCCCGCGCCCGGCGCCGACTCCACGACAAACGTCCCCCCGCTCAGCCCGATCACCCGCCCGTCGGGCAGCACGTCCCACGCCGCGTTGTTCGGCGCCGCGAACGTGCCCACCTGGGCATACGGCGGAATCGCCGCCAGCGCCGACGAAGCGGTGAGCGCGCAGGCCAGCCCGGCCCCTAGCGCAATCACGGTGTGGACACGGACAGCACGCGCAATGGCGCGGCAGGCAACAACAGAATTGGTCACGAACAGACTCCGCAGGTTCGTCCCGAATCGCGCGGAACGGTCCCCGACCTGAAAGAGCCTTCGCGGGGTTGGCCGAGTGCGCCTTGACCGCGGGGAACGCGCGGGACGCCTTCGGCGCCCATTTTCGCGAGGGCGCGGAACAAACGTCCATGGCAGGTCTTCCGGCTTCGGGCCCCCGATCATCCAGGTCGAGCCTGGACATCGGAGCGGGCTCGGTCTTCCCAGTCGCCTTCAGTGGCGGCCAGTGACCCTCGTGAGCCCGCATCGGCACCCGTTACGGCGGCGCGTCCGCGGTGGAATCTCACCACACTTCCCATTTTCAGCCCCAGGCCGGAATCCACCGGACTGGAGCACCATGAACAGGCGCAGCATATCACCCGTCCCGGACGTGTCAACCGCCGCCCCGTGCAGGCGACACGAAGATCCCCTTCCGCAACGGTGGGGACCCCACCTCTCCGGGTTCTCCGTGGTAGAGCGTCTTCCGCCTTCCTCCGCGCACTCTGCGTCTCTGCGGTGAGTCCTCTTCTGTCGAAGATCCACCACTCGCTCGCGCTCCCGTCTCTTATCACGCCGCGCCCCGTTTACCCGTCCGGCGTATCAAGCAACTGCTGCAGCCGCACCGCCAGCGCCGCGTCGAGCCGCGGAATCCACGACGTATCGACCAGCCCAACCCCGATCATGTCCGTCAGGTGCACCTGGTCCTTGCGTCGGAACGCCGTCAGCTTGATCCGCACGAGCGCCTCGAGGCTGAGCACTCGGAACGACCCCACATCGTGCGACTCGCTCACGTCGGGGTTCGGCGCAGGCTCGCCCGGCCGTACAAGCTCGCCGGCAAAGATGATGTGCACGGCGTCACGAGGCGAAGCCCCAGCATGATCAAGAAACATGTCGACCCCGGCGACCTGGCAGTGCACGAAGCCCGCACGCTCCATCGCCGTCTTCGCGGCGTCAAAGTCGCCGCGACGGATCATCACGTCCACGTCCTGCGTGTTCCGCACCGCTCCGCGGTCCACAATCGCGACCCAGGCTGCTACGGCGTTGTCACCCGCAACCGCATACGCCACCTCAGCGCCGCCGAGGGCGGCCGCTGCGCGCAGCACGCGCTGGCGGACCTGCTTCTTGCCGTCCACCATCCGCTGAAGCAGGTCGACATGGTGAGGAATCTCGCTCGACACGCCAAATTCCAGCATTGACAAGATTGCTCAACTTGGCCGAGCCCGCAGCCCGTTACGACGCCTTGAGGTAGACATTCAAGAAGTCACTCGCCCCCGCGAGCTGTGCCCGGATCGCATCGATCAACGAGAAGCGATAGCTGCTTGGCGGGAACTCCCAGAGGGACTTTCCGTCAGCATCGATGAATTCGACGCAAACTGTTCGGCTGACAACTGGCAGGTCGAAATTTGCGTCGTAGCCCTGATACGAGAACTCGTAGACGCGGATCAACTTGCCAACAACCACAGCGATAAATGCATGTCCAATGACAGTTCTGTCCGGTGGCATCAACGCGATCCTGGAGTCACGCTGCCAGACAAGGTGACTCGCCTTGGTTTGTTCTTCGAGTTTCTGAATAACTCGATCCCAATCGGTCTGTTGCATGGACGAGTTGCTACTGAGCGCTGCGTAAGTCCGTGACTCACATCGTGACTCCGGGGATCGCGAG
>CAZMCC010000141.1:0-6856 GCA_964564695.1 uncultured Phycisphaeraceae bacterium
GGGGGCTAGGGACTGGGGACGGGGCGGGGAACTGCGGCGTGTGAAAGGCGGAGAAGCGTGCCCAAGACGTCAACGCGGGGTCGGATTGTGGGGCTGGCGGCGGCGGTGGTGATCGGCGCGGCCGCGGCGGTGGTCTTTGTGATGTGGAGCAGCGGCGGCGGCACAGAGGCGAGCGCCGACTACACGCCGGTGAACCGGCACCTGTCGCTGGTCGCCCGGGATGTGCTGCACGCCGTCGCGGATTGGCGGGAGGCGGTGCAGCCGGCGGATGGCGAAGAGGGAGCCGGGGGCGCGGAGAATGCGGCAGTGCCCGCCGGGCCGGCCCAGCTCACAATCGAACTCCGCGAGCGCGGCGTGGACGAGCTGCCGGATGACCTCGCGATCGTCGTGTGTCCGGATCTGCGGGCGTGGTGCGATGTGAACGCCGCGAAGGGGTACAAGCCGCTGGTCGCGGCCCGGAGTGCGAGCGCGCTGGGCGGCAACGTCATCCTGTACGACGGCCAGGCGATCACGACCATTCCCACGGCGCAGGCGCCGGCGTGGGTGGCGACCGGCGTCGCGTGGACGAAGGCCGACGTCGCGGGGAGCGAGAAGAGCCTGACGCTCACGAAGTGAACGTGGCGAACTCAAGAACAACGGAGGACGGATGTCGCTGGCGACGTTGACGGTCGAGGGCGGGGTCGGGACGCTGGTGCTCAACCGCGCGGACGCGCGGAATGCGCTGTCGATCGACATGCTCAAGGAGATGCACGCCCGGCTCGACGACCTCGCGAAGCGCGACGACGTGCGCGTGCTCGTGGTGACCGGGGCGGGGAAGAGTTTCTGCGCAGGGATGGACCTCAAGCAGGTGCTGAGCGACCCGGCGAAGCCGAAGGAGCTGCTGGGATCGCTGGGGGAATTCACGATCCGCCTGCGGGCCCTGAGCATGCCGACGGTCGCCCGCGTGAACGGGGCCGCCATCGGCGGCGGCTGCGGCCTCGTGTGCGTGTGCGACTTCGCCGTCACGCACGCGGACTCGAAGATGGGGTTCCCGGAGGTTGACCTGTCGGTGTGCCCGGCCGTGGTGGCGCCGTGGCTGGTGCGCCGGGTCGGGCCGGGCGTGGCGCGGCGCATCCTGCTGGGCGGCGGGCTTATGTCCGGCGCCGAAGCCCACGCGGCGGGGCTCACGACGCACCTCGTGGCGTCGCTCGACGGGCTCGACGCGAGCGTGAAGGCGCTGGTCGACAAGCTGCTCTCCGGCGGCCCGCACGCGCTCGCGGCGACCAAGAAGCTGCTCAATGAACTGGACGGGTCGAACGACGGCGCGAGCGTGCGGCGCGGGGCGGAGATTTCGGCGGCGGTGATCGCGACGAAGGAGACGCAGGACGTGCTGCGGGCGAAGCTGGGGGTGTGAGGCAGGCACGGGGTGCAGAACACCCGGAAGAGTGCACCCGGAGACGAGATTGGACTTCCCGATCTGGCTGGAGATCCTGATCGCCCTGGCCATCGCGACGGGGTCGCCGCTGCTCGTGCGCCGGCTGGGGATCGCCACGCCGCGGCTGTTGCGGGCGCGCCCCGATCGCGGTCGGCATCGTGCTGGCGGCGCACCCCTGCCCGTGTCGTGAATAGAGAGCGGGACTGAGCCGATCAAAGGCGAGCCGCGTTGGCTGGCCGACGGCGCGGTGGGGCTGTGGCTGATGAGCGTGGCGGGGGCGATCGTGCTGGCGCTGCGCGGGGGACGGCGGAGGTTGGATACCGGGGACGAGTGCGTGCTCAAGCCCAGAGCGGCTTGAGCGTGCCACACGTGCGCGGAGGCCCGCTCGCTTACGCTCGGGGTTCGTTTCGCTTCTTGCGGCGGGGTGGTCGCGTGCGATAGGGCTCGAGCTCGGCGGGAAGCGCCTTGAGCCCGCGCCGCAGGGCCTTGTCGGTGGCGTACCACAGGCTGAGACGGACGCGATGGTCCACGGCGTCGGTCACGTTGATCCCGTGCTCGCGCATGGTGTTGAGGGACCACTGCCAGGCGAGGAACTCTTCGAGGCACCGCGGCCGGTGGATCCCCAGCCCGATGGCGTGGTGCCCGATCTCGTGAAGAAAGACGGCGGCTGACATCGGGCCCTTGGGCCGCGGGGACTCGATGTAGCGGGCGGAGGACGAGCCGTCGCGCCGGCGCATGATGAACGCGACGCCGGACATGCTCGTGCGCCACTTGCGGACTTTGACCTTGTGCGTGGAGAGCATGAGGTCGACGAGGGCGTCGTACCTCTCTTGCGCGGGGAGGTGAGCGAGGGAAGAAGAAGAAAAAGAAGAAGAAGAAGGCGCGGAGGGAGGGCGTGTGGAAGAGGCAGGAGGTTTGGAGCCCTCTCCCCTTCCCTCTCCCTTCCGCCGAGCCGGAAGGGAGAGGGTGGAGGTCCACGGCTTTGGCTTCGCGGGCTCCACCCTCGGCGGGCCGAGCACGGCGGATTTGAGCAGGTCCCACAGCGTCGTCACGAGCCGCCCCCCCCACCCCCACCGCCGCCGGGAACAAACCGACCTTCCACAATGACCGGCCCCGCCGGGAACTTGCGTCCGCGTGCGAAGTCCGGCCACGCCATCGGCCGTTTGTTGGGCGGCTGCACTTCGAGGAGTTGGAGCACCGACGTCGCACCGCCGCTCCCACCCCCACCGCACGCGACGGTGCCGAGCTGGGCATCGAGGAGCGTGCCCGGAGCCGCGGCGTGGGGCGTGTCGAGGGCCTTGGCCCGAAGGAGCTTGAGCGGCTCACCCGCGAGCGCACCGGTGACCGTCGGCCACGGGTTGAGCCCGTGGATCCGGTTGCGGCACGCCGCGGCGGGCTGGGTGAAGTCGACCCACCCGTCCGTCTTGGCGAGCTTTCCGGCGAGGGTGACGAGCGAGTCGTCCTGAACGAACGGCTTGTCGCGCCCGGCCGCGTGCGCGACCAGCACGGACTCCACCAGCGGCGGGCCGTCACCGGCGAGCAGGTCGTGCAAGTCGGCCGTGGTGTAGCTCGGGTCGATCGGCCGGCGCGACTGGGCGTACACGACGCCCGCGTCCATCTTGTCCGCCAGCGCGATAACCGAATTCCCGGTGACCGAGTCCCCCGCGAGAATCGCCGCGTTGATCGGGGCCGCCCCGCGCCACCGCGGCAGGAGCGACGCGTGGAGATTAATCGCGAAGAGCGGCTGGCCCCCCCCACTGCCCGCCCCCGGCGCCATCAGCGCCCGCCCGAGTTTCTGACCGAACGCGATAACCACCCATGCGTCGATCCGGTCCGGCCCCCCAAGGGTCCGGATCTGCTCGACCATGCCGGCTTCGTTGATCTTCTCCGGCTTGAAGATCGGGACCGAGGGTGCATGCTCGGCCGCCCACGCGGCCACCGGCGTCGGCGTCAGGGCCGACCCACGCCCGGCCGGTCGGTCCGGCTGGGTCACGATCCCGACGACGGTGTGGCGTGCCGCGAGCTGGGCAAGGGTCGGGATGCCGAAGACGCCGGAGCCGAGGTAGAGGATTCGCATTGGATGAGTGGGACAAGACGGCCCGGCGGACAAAGCTCCGCCGGGGCACCCGATCACTTTCGCTTCGTGGCCTTGCGTTCGAGGTCCTTGAGGGCCGACCGGATCTTCATTCGGGACATCTGGGTCATCCTGTCGAGGATGAGCACGCCGTCGAGGTGGTCGAATTCGTGCTGGACGCAGCGGGCGAGCAAGCCGCACGTGCGCTGGGAGAACTTTCGCCCGTCCAAGTCGGTCGCCGTGACGGTCACCGCCGGCGGGCGGATCACGTCGCCCCGGATGTCCGGAAGCGACAGGCAGCCCTCCTCAAACAGCTCCACGGCCCCGACGGGGTCCGTGATGACCGGGTTGATGTACACCGTCGGGCCGTGGGTCGCGGTCATGGGGTCGGTGTCGGGGGACTGGGGTTCGTCACCGGGCGCCCCGCGCGGGACGTCGATGACGAACAGTCGCCACGACAGCCCGACCTGGGGGGCCGCGAGACCGATCCCGTCGTGCTCGCGCATGAGGTCGATCATGCGCCGGGCGACGCCACGGACTTCGTCGGTCACGGCCTCGATCGGGCGTGCTTTGGTGCGGAGGGCGGGGTCCGGGTAATTGATGACCCGGAGGTTGGCGGGGTCGATCGGCATTTCGGGGGAGAGTGTAGACGCGGGGGCCGGGAGGCTCAGGACCCGCTCGGGCGGTCCTCATCGTCCGGGAATGATGGAAGTCCTGAGAGAAGTCGGGCTTGCGCAACGGAATAATGACCGAACCGCGGATTGGCGCGGTGCGAATGGCCGCGGGTCACCACCGGGAGGCAGCTGGGGGATATCGCGGCGAACAGGAGCCCCACCTTTGGCGCTGTTTGGGTTCGGGAAATCATCATCTGAGAGTGTGAGCGAGCCCAAGAAGGACGCGAAGCAGCCTCCGGCCGCGGGCTATTCACCCGAGAAGGCGGCCAAGTTCTTCGAGCACGCCCGCAACCGTCACGAGACGGAGAGCTTTGACTACGCCATGCAGCTCTGGCTCAACGGCCTCAAGCAGGACCCGCTGAGCATGGAGGGCCTGACGGGGTTCTTCAACACGGCCGCCACGTTCCTGAACAAGGGCGGCAAGGGCGTGCCGAAGGATGTCCTCAAGGCGATCACCGGCGATAAGAGCCAGGTTGAGAAGTACCTGGTCTCGCTCCTGGAGTGGGGGTGCGACCCGACCAACCCGTCATGTGCCGTGCGGGCGGCGGTCAACGCGGCCGATCTGGGTCTCCGCGAGCCCGGGGCGTGGATCGCCCAGCGGGCGTTCAACTTCGCGGCCAACGACAAGCGCCCGCGCAAGGACCTGCTCGTCCAGCTCATGGGGGCGGCGTCGAAGATCGAGGCGTACGAGCTGGCTGTCCGCGCCGGTGACGCCGCCATCGCGATGGATCGGAGCGACGCCAAGCTGGCCTCCGAGGTCCGCAACATGTCGGCCCAGGCGACCATGACCAAGGGCGGGTACGAGAAGACGGGCGAGTCGGGCGGCTTCCGCTCGAACGTGCGCGACGCGGCCAAGCAGACCCGCCTCGAGGCCGAGGACCGCATCGCCAAGACCGAAGAAACTCTCGACGCCCTGCTCGCCGCCGCGAAGACCGACTACGAGGCCCGCCCCGACGACAAGCCCGCGATCATGAAGTACGTCAAGTACCTCCTGGAGAAGGGGCGTCCCGAGGACGAGCTGGCGGCGGTCGACCTGCTGAACATGAGCTATGAGCGGTTCAAGGAATACCGGTTCAAGCAGCTCGCCGGCGACCTGCGGATCCGTCAGGCCAAGCGAAAGATCGCCGAAGCCGAGAAGAGCGGCGAGGCCGACACGATGGTCGCCGCGAAGCGCGGGCTGCTCGAGGTCGAGTCCGCGGAGTTCCAGGAGCGCGTGGCCCAGTACCCCAGCGACCTGACGCTCAAGTTCGAATACGGCAAGCGTCTCCAGGAGAGCGATCGCCACGAAGAAGCGATCGCGCAGTTCCAGGAGTCGAAGATCGACACGCGCCTGCGGGCCAAGTCGCTGTACTACCTCGGCGTGTCGTTCGGCGCGATCGACTTCAACGACGAGGCCATCGACACCTTCCGCGCCGCCCTCGACCTGGGCGGCGAGCAGGACGAGAACACGAAGATGGCCCTGCGGTACGGGCTCATGCTGGCGCTGATGGGGCGTGCGGCCGAGCAGCGGTCGCTTGGCGATGCGGAGGAGGCGGGCAAGCTCGCGTCCTCGATCGCGATCCAGCAGATCAACTACCGGGACATCCGGGCGAAGCGCGAAGAACTCAAGGCGCTGACGGCGAAGCTGCGGGGCGCCTGAGGCCGTGGCTGCTATGACGTCAGGCGCCCGCTGCGTGTGTGTGATCCCCGCCCGGATGGGGTCGACACGGTTCCCCGGCAAGGTCCTCGCGAACAAGACCGGCAAGCCCCTGGTGCAGCACGTCGTCGAGGCGGCGGCCCGGGCCTCGAGCGTTGCGCGGGTCGTGGTGGCGACCGACGATGAGCGGGTGCGGGCGGCGCTGACCGCGCTGGGCACCGAGGTCGTCATGACGACTCCGGACCACCCCAACGGCACGAGCCGGCTGGCGGAGGCGGCCCGCAAGCTGGGCTTGGAGCCGGACGCGATCGTGGTGAACGCGCAGGGGGATGAGCCGGAGCTCGAGCCGGGGACGATCGATGCGGCCGTCGCGGCTCTTCAGCGCACCGGGGCGGCGATCGGCACGGCCGCCCGCCCGTACGGCCCCGATGAGGACGTCCGCGATCCCGCCGGCGTGAAGGTCGCCCTCCGCCTCGACGGCACGGCCATGTACTTCTCGCGCAGCCCGATCCCCTTCGACCGCGACGGGCGGGGCGGGGAGAACGCCCGGGTGCTGCGCCATGTGGGGCTGTACGTGTACCGGCGGACGTTCCTGGACGAGTTCCTGAAGCTGGAGCCCACTCCCCTCGAACGCTGCGAGCAGCTCGAGCAGCTCCGCGCGCTGCAGCACGGGTACACGATCGCGGTGGCGATCGTCGACCGCGGTGCGGCGGGGGTGGATACGCCGGAGCAGTATGAGGCGTTTGTGGAGAGGTGGCGTTCCCGCTGATCCGAGCCTCCCGCGCAAGCGGGAGGTGCTGGACTTGCGCACGCACATGACCTCCCGCTCGCGCGGGAGGCTCGGATCACATCGCGAATCTTTCCCCCGCTCCAATCTTCGCCGCTGCCTTCCCCTTCAGGTCCTCCGGAAACATCGCCGTCAGCGGGCTCAACTCCAGCACACAATCCGGCGCCCCATCACCCTTCTGCGGAACGACAACCCCCGCCGCCTCCAGCCACCGCGCCGCCCGCAACGTCTGCAACTCCCGGCACGTCTGCGGCGAATCCGCCCCCGTCGC
>CAZMCC010000142.1:0-6480 GCA_964564695.1 uncultured Phycisphaeraceae bacterium
CAGGGACTTCTTCTTCCCGCGCGCTTTCTTCTCCCGCTCAGTTCACGGCGTTGCCCGAAGGGGTCGACGTGCGGTACGAGCACGCCTTCGGCGTGCGATGCAAATGAAACCAAGATGGAAGGGGGGGCGGCTTTCCGGCGGTGGCGCTCGCAGAGCCTCGCTTCACCGCCGGCTACAAACGTCCACGCCTACGGCGTGAAGAGGGAGCCGTGAACCTGAGAGGCGAAGGATGTGGCGACGTCCAACGCCGCCCCCTCGCTTGAGCGGCTTAAGGCCGCTCAAGCATTTCCCCCTCCGCCCCCCCCCACACGTGGCGGAGGGGGATCTTGTGCTCGCTCACGCCCGATCGGCGTCCGCGATCTGGATGCCGGCGAGGGCGGTGAGGGGATCCGGTGCATACCGGAACACTTTGTCCAACCCCGTCAGCACCAGCACCGACCACACGTCGTCGCCCATCGAGCACAGGACGAGGGTGCGGCCCTTCTCGGCGAGGCGTTTGCGCATGCGGAGCAGGGCCGCGATGTGCGAGCTGTTGAGGAACGTGACGGCGGAGAAGTTCAGCACGACGTGCGGCACGCGCGAGCCGGGGGTCGTGGCGGCCTTGCCCAGGCGCTCGAAGATGTCGGCGAATTCCTCGGCGAGGTGCGGCTCGTCGACGAGCTCGGCGACGACGATGTTTTCGGACCAGTCGATCGGCATACTGCAGTGTAGAAGGGCAATGGGGAATGGGCAGTGGGCAATGGGAAAGGGGCAAATGGCAAAGAGGACGGGGCATTGCTTCCCCATTGCCTATTGCCTATTCCCCATTGCCACTTCTCACAACTCGGGCGCGAAGCCGCGCCTCAGCGTGTTCTCACAGATCGCCCGGGGCTCGACGAAGTGCTGGAGGTAGTCGGCGCCGCCGGCCTTGGTGCCGACGCCGGACATGGCGAAGCCGCCGAAGGGCTGGCGGGCGACGAGGGCGCCGGTGACGCCGCGGTTCAAGTAGAGGTTGCCGACGCGGAAGGCCCGCTTGGCGAGTTCCAAGTGAGCCGGGCGGCGGGAGAAGACGCCGCCGGTGAGCTTGTACATCGAGGAGTTCGCGAGGTCGAGGGCGCTCTGGAAATCCGCGGCGTGCATGACGGCGAGGACGGGGCCGAAGATCTCCTCGCGGGCGAGCTCGTGGTCGGCGGGGACGACCCAGAAGATGTGGGGGGACACGAAGTGCTTCTTGAGCTTGTCGGCGAGGCCGGAGGGGACGGGCAGGGCCATGTGCTTGAGACCGGTCGCTTTCGCACGCTCGATGAAGCCGTCGATCTTCTGCTTGGCTTCGAGGTCGATGACGGGGCCGACGTCGGTGCCGGGGAGGGTGGGGTCGCCGATGGTGAGGGCCTTGGTGGCCTCGGTGAGGCGATGGATGAAGCTGGTGATGGCGGGGCCGCCCTGGCCCTGGGGGTCGACGACGATCAGACGCGAACAGGCGGAGCACTTCTGGCCCTGGAAGCCGAAGGCGGAGTGGCGCACGGCGAGGACGGCCTCGTCGGCGTCGGCTGAAGTGTCGATGATGACGGCGTTCTTGCCGCCCATCTCGCAGACGACTTTCTTGATGTGGGTGGGGATCAGAGCCTCCCGCGCGAGCGGGAGGTGCTGTGCGTGCGGCGACGGCGGCTGTGCCGGGGTGTCAACAGACCTCTCGCTTGCGCGAGAGGCTCGGATCATGAACGGAGATTCGGGCGCCGCGGCGTCGAGGATGTCGAGGCCGACGTCGCGCGAGCCGGTGAAGGCGATGAGGGCCACGCGCGGGTCGCGGACCATGGACGCGCCGGTGGTCTCGCCGGGGGCGGGGCAGAAGTGGATGACGTCCTCGCGGTCCTTCGCGGACATCGCGCCGATCGAGTCGCACTCCTTCGCGGCCCGCTCCATCGAGTTACGGAGGATGTCGACCATGAGCTTCGCGATGCCGGGGGTCTGCTCGGCGGGCTTGACGATGACCGGGTTGCCGGTGACGAGGGCGGCGACGGTCATGCCGGTGCAGATGGCGAGGGGGAAGTTCCAGGGGGAGATGACGACGGCGACGCCGCGGGGCTCGTAGAGGGTTTCGTCGAGCTCGCCGATGAACTTGCCGAGGCGTTCGCGGTTGAACAGGCGGGGGGCGCAGCGGGCGTAGTAGTCGCAGAAGTCGATGGCCTCGCAGGTGTCGGCGTCGGCCTCGCGCCAGGTCTTGCCGGACTCCTTGATCATGACGGCGGAGAGCTCGTCGCGCCGCCGGCGCATCTCGTCGGCGGCGTGGACGAGCACGCGGGCGCGGTCGAGGCCGGGGATGTCGCGCCAGGTTGGGAACACGCGGTGGGCGCGGGCGACCATGTCGGCGGCGTGGGCGGGGGTGCGGTCGTTGGGGACGCTTGGGACGGTTGCGCTCGCGATCGCGCTGGCGTAGGCCGTGCGCCGGTCGGCGCGGGAGAAGTCGTGGAAGGCTTCGTTGACGAACGGGCGGAGGTTGAGCTCGGGGACGCTGGGGCTGAGCTTGTGGCGCTCGGGGGCCTTGTCGAGGTTGGACGCGGAGGGCTCGGCGGTGGCGATGGTGTTGGCGTCGCCGGTATGGCCCCCGACGAAGCCATTTGTGCCGTGGATCGAAGAGCGGGCGGCGTGGGGGCTGGCGAGGAGCTGCTCGGGGTCGGCGTTGTCGAGGAAGCTGGCCTTGAGCCAGGACTCGTTGGAGGTGTTCTCGAGGAGGCGGCGGACGAGGTAGGCCATGCCGGGGATCATCTGGCCGACGGGGACGTATTCGCGGATGCGCAGGCCCATCTCGGCGGCGGCGTGCTTGAGCTGGTCGGCCATGCCGTGGAGCATCTGGAGCTCGAGGGCGTTGTCGGGAAGGCCGCGCCGGCGGAGGCCGGCGATGGCGGCGGCGATGGAGCGGACGTTGTGGGAGCCGAGGGCGAGCTTGATGCCGCCGCCCCCATCTTGAGTCGGTGGCACAGGCGTCCCGCCTGAGTTCCGGGGAGCAGCAGGCTCGGCCGAAGCGGCCGACACAGGCGGGACGCCTGTGCCACCTCGCGGGGTGGCGTCGAGGAAGATCTCGGCCATGCGTTCGAAGCAGGCGTCGGTGTCTCGCTTGGTGGTCCAGACGGGGACGGGCCAGCCGCGGGCTTCGGCGTTGATGACTTCGTAGTCCCAGTAGGCGCCCTTGACGAGGCGGACGGTAACGACGCGGCCGGTGGACCTGGCCCAGTCGGAGATGCGCTTCGCGTCATCGGGGCCGGAGCGGAGGTAGGCCTGCATGGCGAGGCCGACTTGAAGAGAACCGGGACCACGTCCCGCGTCCATCTTCTCGCAGCAGCGCATGAAGAGGTCGAGGGTGAAGTCCTTGAACGCGAACTGCTCCATGTCGAAGTTGACGAACACGCCGCGGAATTTCGCGGCCGCGAGGATGGGCTCGAGGCGGGCCATGAGGTCGCGCATGGCGCCCTCGGTGTCGATGGGGTCGCAGCGGGCGCTGAGGGACGAGATTTTGACGGAGACGTTTGTGCGCGGGACGGGGCCGAGGTGGTCGGACTCGAGGCGCGGGTTGGCGGCCCAGCCGCTGACCTGGCCGGGGAGGTTGTTGATGAGGTCGAGGTACTTGTCGCGGTAGGCGTCGGCTTCTTCGTCGGAGACGCAGGCCTCGCCCAGCAGATCGACGCTGAAGGCGATGCCCCCCCCGCCCTCGCCCCACATGCTCTTGAGGTTCGGGAGGGCCGACGCGGCGTCGGTGCCCATGATGAACTTCTCGGCCATGCCCTTGATCTGCTTGGTCATGGTGCCGACGAAGAGGCCCTTGGCGATGCCGCCGGCCTTGATGCCGACGGCGATGGGCGTGGGGACGGTGACACCGGGCTGGCTGAGGTAGTCCTTGAGGTGGTCGTAGATGTCGTCGGTGTCGCGCAGCATGGGGAACGCGTCGACGAACCGGAACATCTGGACCTTGAAGTTGGGGTCCTTCATGGACCATTCCATGAGCCAGTCGGAGTAGAACTTGGCGGAGAACATCCCGGTCTTGTGCCCGCGGGCCCGCTGAAGGAGGTCGCGGCCGACCTGGTTGATGAGGGTTTCGTCGCGGGGTGTGCCTGCCGCAGCGGCGCCGGCGGGCGGCACGGCCACCTGCACGGGCTGAGCGGGGGAAGGAGGGGGGGTCTGAGGCTTCTTGCGGGAGAACAGCGCCATCTCGGACTCCGGGCCTCACCGCGCTGGCCGCGGGCGTTTGGCGCCCCCGGGCCCGGTGAGAATCCGAGTGTAGATCCGGCCGCTGGCCCCTTCGAGGCACAAGTCGCGGTCAATCGGCCGCATACGCTCGATTCACACGAAGCGATGAGCAGCTCCAATTCCCCAAATTCAGGTCACTCCGCCCCCGCGACCCCCCCGACCCCGAGCACCGGCGTCACCGTCGGCACATTCGACGGCGTGCATCGCGGGCACGCGGCCTTGGTGGCCCGGACCCGCGAGCTTGTCGGCCCCGGCGGGCGGGTGGTGGCGCTGGTGTTCGACCCTCATCCGCTGGAACGCCTTCGTCCCGATCAGGCCCCCGCTCGGCTCTCGACCTTTGAACAGCGCCGGGCGTGGCTCGTGGCGGCCGGTGCGGATGTGGTCGAGCGGCTCGAGCCGACCGACGAATTGCTGTCGCACACAGCGGAGGAGTTTGTGGACTGGGTGGTCGAGCGCCACCGGCCGCGGGCGTGGGTGGAGGGGCGGGACTTCCGGTTCGGCAAGGGGCGGGCGGGGGATGTGGGCGTGCTGGCGACGCTCGGGGCCAAGCACGGCTTCGCGACCGAGGTGCTCGCGCCCGTCGAGGTCGCGCTCAGTGATCACACGATCGTGACCGCGTCGAGCACGATCGCTCGCTGGCTCATCCGGCACGGGCGGGCCCGGGACGCGGCGGCCGTGCTCGGACGGTCGCACACGCTCGTCGGCGAGGTCGTTCGCGGCGACCGGCGGGGACGGACGATCGGTGTGCCGACGGCGAACATCGTGGCGCCGAACATGCTGCCGTTGGATGGGGTGTACGCGGGGATCGCGCGGGTGGGTGGCTCCTGCGGAAGCGAGGCGAGGGAGTTCGCGGCGGCCGTGAGCGTGGGGGTGCGACCGATGTTCGATGACCGGCCGACGGTGGAGGCGCACCTGCTGGGGGTGCCGCGCGATGCGGGCGGCGCCTCGAACATCGCGGGGTTGCCGGAATATGGATGGCCGATCGAGCTGGAGCTCGTGTCGTGGCTGCGTGAGCAGTGGAAGTTCGAGTCGCTCGAGGCGCTGACGGCGCAGATCGGGCGGGACTGCGACGAAGCCCGGCGGATCTTTGAGGATGCGAGAACGGAGCCCGTCGCGTGAGCACAACCCCCCCCTCACCCCCACCCCACCCATCCCAGCTGGACACCCGCACACGCCAGCAACTGAGCTACTGGACCGAGACCGCGCAATCGCGCGGCGTCGTTGTCCTCACCCATGCCAAACCCGACGGCGACGCCGTCGGCTCGGGCGCGGCCCTTGCCCGCACGATGGAGAGGATGGGTGCGGATGCGCAGGTGCTGTTCGTCGGGCCCGTGCCGCGCTGGACCCGGGATGTGATGGGGCGCACGCCGTGGCGAGAGGTTCCCGCGAACGCCGGGTTCGATGGCAGCGGGACGCCCGAAGGTGCGGCCGTCGGGATCGTCGACACAGGGTCGTGGTCGCAACTGGCCGAAATGAAGACGTGGCTGCAGGGCGATCAGCGGCCCGAGCGCACGCTCATGATCGATCACCACCGGCACACCGATCCGGACGTGGGGTCGCTCCGCATCGTCGACAGCGACGCGGCCAGTGCGACGCAGATCGTGGCGCGGGTCTCGACGTTTCTCCTGGGCGCGGATTCGCCCGCGATGCTGGTGCCGGAGATCGCCGAGCCGCTGCTGCTGGGCCTCGCCACGGACACGGGATGGTTCCGGCACTCGAACGTGACCGGCGACGTGCTGACGCTCGCGGCCGACCTGGTGCGTGCCGGTGCGGCGCCGGCGAAGCTGTTCGAGCTGATCGAGCAGCGGGAGGATGCGTCGCGGCTGCGGCTCCTGAGCCGTGCGCTGGGGTCGCTGCGGATGGAGAAGGGCGGGCGGGTCGCGGTGATGGCGCTGTCGCTGAAGGACTTCGACGCGGCGGGGGCGCGGCGGACGGACTCGGGCGGCTTCATCGATCACGCGATGACGCTCGACGGGGTGGAGGTCGCGGCACTGCTGACCGAGGAGCCGGGTGCGGGGGCGCAGGGGGGCAAGTCGATCGTGAAGGTGAGCCTGCGGAGCAAGGCGTTCTCGGCGCGGGCGGGGTTTGACCCGGTGGATGTGAACGCGGTGTGCCGTGAGTTCGGCGGCGGCGGGCACGCGCGGGCGGCGGGTGCGAAGCGCGAGGGCACGCCCGAGAACGCGATCGGGCGGATCGTCGCGGCGATTCCGGAGTAATGAAGCTTGGCGCAGCGGCCACGAACGCGCCGGTCCCCCGCGG
>CAZMCC010000143.1:0-602 GCA_964564695.1 uncultured Phycisphaeraceae bacterium
GCGAGCCATCGGATCCGACCTCGCCCTTGCCTCTTAGTTCACGGCGTTGCCCTTCGGGGTCGGATGGGAAGGGGAATCAAGAGGGATGGGCGGCACTTTTTCCGGGGGTGGCGCTCGAAGACTCGCTTCACCCCCGGCTACTCACGACCAGGCCTTCGGCCTGAAGCACTCGCGACACCATGGCCGTCTCGCGCGGCGATCACACGTGGCCTTCCGATCGTCTCCCGGTCAGCCCTTGTCTCCGCAACTGCGGTCCCGCCCGCTCGCCGCCCGATAATGGTGCACCCCGCATGCTCCGCTCCGGCCAGATCGTCTTCCTGTGCGTCCTCGCGCTGCTCACCGTCGGCGTGGTGATGGTCAATTCGGCGGGCATGAGCATCGACCCGAAGGCGGCGGTGACGATCGAGTCGATCCTGCTGTCGCGGTCCACGCTCTACATGGGGCTGGCGATCGTCGCGATGTCGATCGTGGCGCTGCTGCCGGTCCGGCCGCTTGCGGACTCGCTCGTGGCGCGGGGGGCCGGACCGTCGCTGTCGATCGGGGGGGGTGGGGGGGGGCGGTCGTCGCGGATTCCCGAGATCCCGTCGGCACTCCTCCTCGCG
>CAZMCC010000143.1:612-6277 GCA_964564695.1 uncultured Phycisphaeraceae bacterium
CGACCCCGCTCCTACGGGGCGGTGGCGTCGGGCGGGTGGCGGCCGGGGGGCTTCGTCCGTTTCTGGCGCGTGGGGGCGCCCGGGGGGGGGGGGGGGGTGGGGCGGGGGGGGGGGGCGGGGGGGGGGGGGGGGGGGCGGTCGTCGCGGATTCCCGAGATCCCGTCGGCACTCCTCCTCGCGAGCGCCGTGCTCATCGCGATGCTCTCGACCACCTACTGGCCGGTGATCGGGCGCGAGGTCAACGGGTCGCACCGCTGGGTCGGCCTCCCCACCAAGGAGTCGCCGTTCACCTTCCAGCCGTCCGAGATCGCCAAGTGGGGGATGGTCATCCTCATGGCGTGGTACGGCGTCGTGTATTCCTCGCGACTGGGCAGCCTCACCCGCGGGCTGCTCCCGGGGCTCATCCCGGTCGCGCTCGTCGGCGGGTTCATCGTCGTTGAGGACCTGGGCACGGGTGTGCTCGTCGCGTCGGTGGCGTGCTTGCTGCTGCTCGCGGCCGGGGCGCGGGTGGTGCACTTCCTGCTGTTTGTGCCGTTCGCCCTTGGGGCGTTCGCGGCGGCGGTCATCGCGAGCCCGTATCGCCTGCAGCGCCTGGCCACGTTCCTGGATCCGTACGCCGAGCCGCAGGGGGCCGGGTACCACATGATCCAGTCGATGGTGGCCGTGGCGAATGGGGAGGTCTTCGGGCGCGGGCTGGGGTTTGGTCTTCAGAAGTTCGGGTACCTGCCGGAGGACCGGACGGACTTCCTGTTTGCCGTCATCTGCGAGGAGCTGGGAGTCGCGGGGGCGGGGCTCGTGATCGGGCTGTACCTGCTGCTGATGTGGTGCGGGCTGGCGATCGTGCGGCGTGAGCCCAACCCGATGCTCAAGCTCGTGGCCCTCGGGGTCGTCGCGACCGTCGGGGCCCAGGCGCTCATCAACCTCGCGGTCGTCACCGGCCTCGGGCCGACCAAGGGCATCGCCCTGCCGATGCTCAGCTCGGGCGGCACGGGGTGGATCCTCACCGCGGCCAGCCTGGGGCTCATCGTCTCGATCGACCGCACGTGCCCGGAGTACGGGGCAAGCCGCACCTCGCGCACGGAGGCGGCGACGGACCACCCTTTTGAGCGCGCGGTCCGCGGCCTGATCCCGGTCGTTGCGCCCTTTCTCAAGCAGAGCCGTGGGGCGGCAGCGACCTCGGGGGGGGGACGCCGGGCATGAGCGCGGGCTCGCCGATGTCGAGCGGGCCGGTCGTGATCTTCGCGGGCGGGGGCACGGGGGGGCACATCTACCCGGCGCTGGCGATTGCGGAAGAGCTCGAGCGGATCCGGCCCGATGCGCGGAGCGTGTTCCTGTGCTCCGACAAGCCGCTCGACGCGCGCATCCTGGCCGAGGAGGGTGCGCAGCCGCTGCACGGGGCGGTGAGTGATCTTGCGTTGCGGTCGTATATGACGCTGTCGGCCCGGGCGTTCGCGGTTCGGCCCAAGGGGCTGTGGCGCTTTGTGCGGTCGTGGGGGCCGTCAGTACGGCGGGCGCGCCGGCTGATCCGCGGGCTGCGGACTTCGAGCGATGGCGGGCACCGGCGGGTGATCGTCGTGGCGATGGGCGGTTATGTCGCGGCCCCGGCGGCGCGGGCGGCGGTGAAGGAGCGTGCGGACCTGACGCTTGTGAACCTGGACGCCGTGCCGGGGAAGGCGAACCGGTGGATCGCGGGGAAGGCCGATCGGTCGCTGACGAGTGCGCCGGTGAAGGAGTCGTTCGCGCGCGAGTGGGTGCCGGTGCGTCCGATCGTGCGGGCCAAGGCAAGGGCGTCGCGATCGCACGAGCAGTGCCGTGCGAATCTTGCCAAGCGGTATCCGGCGCTCAGCCCGGGCACTCGCACGCTGATCGTCACGGGCGGCAGCCAGGGGGCGCGGTCGATCAACTTGTTCATGCGCGCGTTCGTGCGTGCCAACGCGGGGGCGCTGGTCGGCTGGCAGATCGCGCACCAGTGCGGGCCGGGGGGAACGGCCGAGAGCTCCGCCGATGCGCTGCGGAGCGCGTACGAGAGCGCGGGCGTTGCGGCGGTGGTCGAGGAGTTCGTGACCGACATGGCGACGTGGTGGGGGGCGGCGGACGCGTCGATCTCGCGGTCGGGCGCGGGGTCGGTCGCCGAGGTGTGGGCCAACCGGGTGCCGACGCTGTTCCTGCCGTACCCGCATCACCGCGACCAGCACCAGAAGCTGAACGCCGAGCCGCTGGTGAGCGCGGGTGCGGCGGTGCTGCGTGACGACCTGATTGATCCCGAGAAGACGCTGGCGAGCGTCGGGCCCACCCTCACGGGGCTATTGACGCACCCCGAGAAACTCGCGGCGATGCAGGCCGCACTCCACAAACTTGGACCTGCCGACGGGGCGGCGAGCGTGGCCCGGGTGTTATCGGCGGCGCTAGGTGCCGCTAAGGTCGACCTACCTTAAACGGAGGTCGCTTTTTCTTCGTGTGTCAAACCACAGCGTTGTGGTAAACTCCCCTCCGGCATGCCCACGCCGATCGCGGAGAAGGGATCAATTCGACTGCGGACCCGGTGCGTGCTCTGGCACGCGCCGGGCATGGTGGTCCCCCCGAATCTCGGGTCGAGCCTGACGGCACGCCCTGTGGACGTTGTGGCCTGCGACAACCCGTATACGGCCCTGGGCGCCCTGTGCTGCGGCGCGAGCGGGGAAGCCTCGCGGCCGACTCTGCTGGTGTTGATCGAGCCGGCGACGCTGGCGCTGGCGGCGCGGGTTTTGGTGCTGGCGGAGCAGTATGTGCCGCACGCGGCCCGGTGGGCGTATGAGTCGGCGGCCGAGGTGAAGTTGCGGGCCGTGACGCCGGCGCTGGTGGCGAACCTGAATCGGGCGGTTCCCGTACCCCTCCCGACGGTCATTACCACCCGGAGCGGCGCCGCGGCGCCGGCCGGAGTGGGGGGAGTGGGCGGGGTGGGGGGGGCGCCCAACGGAGTGCACGGCGAGATGGGCAAGTCGATCCCTACGTTGCGGGACCCCCCAGCGCAAAAGTTGCCGAGTTCGGCGCTGAAGGACGAGGGTTTGCTCTCGGTCGGACTGTCCGCTGAGGAGTTGGCGATGCTGCTTGCCGAAGCACCCGAAAACTCGGGGAGCACGCCCGTGGCGCCGCCGAGTCGTCAGGTGCCGCCGTCGTCTCCCGGAGCTTCCCGATGAGCCCGACCCACCCCTCCAACCCGCTCGAAGCCGACAACCGAGGCGGCAACGCGGCGCCTGTAAACGGGGCCGGGGTTGTGACGCCGCGTCGGCGGGTGATTCTCGTTGGGCGGACGGGACTGGATGGGTCGCTCGCGGGCGATCCGTCGACGGGGGTTGTCGGGACGGTCGATGCGCTGGGGGCGATCGGGGCGCTGTCGCGCGGCACGGGGACTGGTGGGGGGGGCGGCGGGGGCGGATCGACGGTTGTGGTGGGGCCCGACGCCGATCCGGGGGCCGACGCGGGGCGGTTCATCGAAGGTCTGCGCCAGGTCGACCCCGCGGTGCGCGTGGTGGTCGTGGGCGATCAGACGCGCGGGGTGTATGACGAGGCGCTCGCGGTGGGGTCGAAGGACTTGTCCGGACCGGGCCTGGGGGGGGGGCCGTCGGCGGGGACGGCGCTGCCCAAGTCGCCGGTGGTGGTCGAGGTGCCCGCGGGCACGGCGCCCCCCCCACCCAGCGCGTTCACCGATCTTGAGCCGGCGCCGATCGAGCCGGTGGTGGTCGGGTCGCAGGGCGTGAGCGTTTCGCTCGCGGGGGACCTGAACACGGCGGAGACGCCGCTGGTGGAGGCCCTCTTGCACGGGCGTGACCTGCTGCTGCCGGCGCTCGAGCTGGTGCGCACGCGGGTGGGGAGCAAGGACATCGTGTTCGTTCCGGCCCCCCCACACCCCGCCGCGGGCGAGGCTGCTCAGGCTGACGGATCGTGGTCGGCGAGTGTGGTTGTGTCGCACGCGGGCATCGAGCACGGACGCCTGGTGAGCGCGACGCTGCCGGCGGCGAGGCTCGACGAGTCGTCGCGCTGGCTCGGGGCGTGGCTGGCGCTCAAGAACCAGCACGACCAGCTGCGCCACGCCGCGTTCACCGACGAGCTCACGGGCGCGTACAACCGCCGATACTTCTCGCGGTTCCTGCTGGGGGCGCTCGAGCAGGCCCGGGTGCGGCGCGTGCCGCTGACGGTGCTTGTTTTCGACATCGACAACTTCAAGACGTACAACGACCGGTACGGGCACGCGGCGGGGGACGAGATCCTCAGCGAGGTGTCGCGCCTGATGCGGAGCACGATCCGGCCGGCGGACAAGGTGTGCCGCATCGGCGGGGACGAATTCGCCGTGATCTTCTACGACCCCGCGGGCCCGCGCTCGGGGCGCAACGACGCGGACGCTCCCCCCGCGGCCCCCGAAGCCACGCCGGGTCCGGGCCAGGCCGGCGGCTCGCCGGCGTCGATCTTCTCGATCGCGACGCGCTTCCAGCGCCAGATCTGCGAGCACCGCTTCCCCAAGCTCGGGACCGAGGCTCCGGGCACGCTCACGATCTCGGGCGGCATGGCGACGTTCCCGTGGGACGGCAACAGCGCCGAGGAGCTGCTCCAGCGGGCCGACGAGCTCGCGATGAAGAGCAAGCAGGCGGGCAAGAACGTGATCACGCTCGGGCCGGGGTCTGAACGCGTCTGCCGGATGTGATACAGGCAGGTACGCGGAGGACGCGGAGAGCGCGGAGGAACGCGGAGAAGAAGATTGTGATGTAAGCAAACGCGGAGTGCCGGCGATTTTCGCCGACGCAGCGATGCCATCGACGGCTTCTCGCTGATTCCTGCCTTTACTCCGCGTACCTCTGCGTTCCTCCGCGTACGGCCTTGGCGGTGCGGGTCCGGCTCAGCGCGGCGGCTTGTCGAAGATGTCCGTGCGCACGGTCTTGCCGGTGCGCTCGGACTCGACGGCGATCAGGTACTCCTCGACGCTGACGCCCATCATCGAGGCTTCGGACAGGTAGTCCCTGGTCATCTCGGGCATGTTGGCGACCTCGTCGACGCGCCAGGCGCCGTTCTCCTTGACGAAGTGGAATTGGGCCTTGGTGACGTTGACGCCGGCGTTGCGTTTGCGGCGGCTCGAGAGCGAGGACGAGCTCTCTTCGACTTCGATGCGGATGGGGTATTCGCCGACGGCGGTGTCGCCGGTGACGATGATGGTGCCGATGTCCCAGGGGCCCTTGTCGTTCATGTCGAGCTCGGGGTCGGCCCAGAACTTCTCGCTGGTGGAGTGGATGACGTAGGCGCGGGCGTCCATGGCCTTGAGCTTGGCGAGCGGCACGCGGTGGCGCATGACGAGCACCTCGCGCTTCTCGGCGGGCGTGAGCTTGTCGACGTCGGCCTTGGAGCCCTTGAGGGCGATGGGGAGCATGCGGGTGTAGAACTGGACGCTGCCCTCGGTGATGAGGTCGTGGTAGTCGATGCCCGCGCCGTTCTGCAGCGCGACGAAGTAGCGCTTCCAGTTGGCGCGGACTTCTTTCTGGTCGGGGGTTTCGCCGCCGCAGCCGGAGAGGGGGAGAACACCGACGACCAGGAGGGCGATCGCGGCGACGATCGTGGTGAAAGCACGGGTGGGCATGGGGGCGACGATACCGCGGAAAGTCGCGGCGTCAATCGGGGTTTCGTTCGAGGGTGGGGGGGC
>CAZMCC010000144.1:0-6240 GCA_964564695.1 uncultured Phycisphaeraceae bacterium
GAGTGCCCTGCGGCGCGGATCGCCCGCGCTCCCAGCAGCATCAGGGCCCACATCCCAGCACGGCCCACGCCAGCTCCCGCCGCGCGTTGACGGGCGTGCACGAACGCATCGCCCGCCGTTCGAGCGTCTGCTTGAGGGCCCGGAAGGCCGGCTCCAGCCCCCAGCGCCGGCGGTACAGCTCACCGGCCACGCGGGCCGAGAGCGCCCGCGGGTCGGTCACGTCGGTGATCAGGTACACCGAGCCCACGCGGACCAGCCGCAGCACCAGCGGCGGGCAGCGGCGCCGGTCGTCGAGCCACAGGTACACGGTGTGCTTGCCCTCGCGCGTGTAATACCCCAGCTCGCGCAGCAGCCGCACGCCGCGCCCCACGCGCACCAGGAAGCTCACGCCGCGGGCGCGGAGCGAGCTGAGGAACTCGAAGCCGGTGAAGCCCGCGTCGGCGACCAGGAGCGTGTCCATCGGCAGGTCGTCGAGCGTGCGACGCAGCAGCTCCCGCTCGCTGTCGCGGGCCCCGCCGACGGCCCAGCCCCACGGCAGCATCGTGCCCAGATGGATGAGCAGCAACAGCAGCATCTGCGGGCCGCATTTGTCCTTGCCCGCCAGTCCCAGCGACTCGTTGGCGATGGTGCGCGGCGCGTCGCACTTGCTCCCATCGGCAGCGATGGGGGTCCAGCGGCCGATCCGAAGCTCGGAGCCCGCTGCGGCCGCCGTGAGGGTGCGCAGCCGACCGGCGAGCGGCCCGGTCAGCGCGTCGGAGCGGAACGCGAGGGCCTTGATGAAGCCCTGGTACGTGCGTCCGGTGCGGCGCCGCCGCGGCAGGGCGCGGTCGAGCACGCTCAGGACAGACTCGAAGCGCTGGGCCAGCGTGGGTCCGGCGTCCAGGCTCATGAGCACGCCGGCGATCGCCAGCGCCCGGGGCGACCAGCCGCGTCGGGCGTCGAGCGGGCCAAGCAGTTGGATCAAGAGCCGGACGAGGGTGTGCCGATACACTGACGTTGGCGCGGCGACAGTGCCGCCAGCCGATGCCTTGAACATCGTGGCCTCCTTTGCTTCTGGTTGCTGCGGCACAACAACCATCGGCTCGGAGGGCGCGCCGACTGGCGCGACGCGCTAAGTCAGCGCCACGGCACTACTTGCGACTCAATTCGACGGCGGGAAGTTCACGGCGTTGCGTGGCACGGCCCCACCGATAGCCGCCCAAAGCCGCGGCAATCGGTGGCACGACCCAAGCTCACTCACCGCTTTCAATTTGGGGCGTAATCGGTGCCACGCCCCCGGGGCCCGGAGCGGCCCGCACGGAACTGAACGTGCTCGACCTGGCGTATGGGCACGGCGGGCCGACGAACGCGCTGAAGCTCGACAACGCGGGGGCGCTGAAGGCGGATCACTTCGGCATGATCGCCACGACCACGATCCCGCTCACCAAGGGGCGGTGGCGGATCACGACGCTCTCGGACGACGGCGTGCGGGTGCTGGCCGACGGGAAGCCGGTCATCGAGAATTGGACCTGGCACGCCCCGACCACGGACAACGGCATCCTGACGCTCGACGCGGACCGCGAGGTGGCGTTTACGGTGGAGCACTTTGAGTTGGACGGGTACAGCGTGCTGAAGTTTGACATCGAGCGGGCGGACTGAGGCCGGGTCAGCGGGTGAGGCGGCCTGAATCGGCCCGTTTTCCGGCGGGGCGGGGGCTCCACTTTTTGCGACTTCCCGCATAGACTTGGCCCGACGCCGAGGTAGCTCAGCTGGTTTAGAGCGCTGGATTCATAACCCGGAGGTCGGCGGTTCGAGTCCGCCCCTCGGCATTTTCGACCTCAGAAGTTTACCTGGAGACCGAGGGTCCCGATGACCTCGGCGTCGTCGCCGTTGTTGTAATCGGCGGTGTGGTCGCCGAGGAAGAGGGCGTAGACGCCGGCGTTGAGCGTCCATGAGCCGTAGCGGTCGCCGAAGGGGAGGGGGATGGCGGCTTTGGCGCCGATCTGGAAGAAGCCGAAGGTGTCGTCTTCGCCGGTGGCGTCTTCGTAGTAGTTGCTGAGGCTGAGCCCGACGGACATCGGGAACGAGATCGCGATGGGGGCGAGGGGGAGGCCGGGGGCGATGCCGAGTTCGAGGTAGGTGCCGTCGTCGCCGTTGGCTCCGTTGGCTCCGTCGGCGCCGTCGGCACCGGTTTCGATGCCGAGCAGGGCGTAGGGGTGGAGGGCGAACTTGCCGAGGGCCTCGCTGTCGTCGAAGGCGAGGGTGAGGTCGAGTTCCTGAACGGTTTCGTAGGCGTCGCTCGGGCTCGTGAGGAAGGTGTAGGTGGTGGTGAGGCTGAGCTTGTCCTTGGTGAGGACGAGGCCGCCGATGAGGTCGGTTTCATACCAGTAGTCGGTGAAGTCGCCGTGGGTCTGGGCGCCGGTTTTCTGGCCGTGGAAGGAGTTCCAGATGCCGAGGAGCGCGTGGACCTTGATGTCGTCGTGCTCGTAGAGGTTGACGGTGAGCTTGGCGGCGGGCTGGAGGATGAGGCCGGCGTCTTCCTGGATGATGCCGTGGTAGAAGTAGGCGGTGGTGTAGTCGAGGTTGAGCTGGAGGGTGAAGGGGGATTTCGACGGGGCGTTGGCGGGTTCGGTGGCGGGGGCCGCGGCGGTGGCTTCGGGCTTGGTGGCTGCAGGCGCCACGTCCTGCGCGGAGGCGATCCCGGCGAGGGTGGCCGGCACGAGCGCGGCGGCGATCAGGTGCCGGAGCCGCGCCCTGCGTGAGCACTCGGACGTTGTCGGTCTGTCGGTGAGCGATGCCCGCGCAGAGCGAAATCGCTTGGCGCTCTCGGCACGCTCGCCTTCACGCGATTCGCGCAGCAAGGACCGCAACAGGTTGAACTCGACGAAGGTCACGACTGCGCCGAGCGGGATAGTGAGGGCGGTGAGCCAGGGCTGTGTCATTGAGCGTTCTCCAAAGTCGCACGGCGGGGCCGTTGGTGAGTCTGTGGCCTCTTGCACGCGATGGGGAAGCGTGATCGCGAGGCGGCCGTTTGTCGCTCAGCGCCGCATCAAAAGAGGGCCTGCGGGCGCAAGCGGGGCATAAAGGCCGCGGCGGGACGGGCGGCGCTTATGGAGTCTTTATGTGCCCGAGGCGTGTTTTGATGCGGCGCTGATCGACTGTGCGGAGGTCAGGCGCGATAGTCACTCGATTCCCGATTCAGTCGTGGAGAAGCGAAGCATGGGTGACCTGATCTACATCGCGATTCTGCTGGCGTGCTGCGGGGCGACGGCGGGGTTGGTCGTGCTGTGCGAGCGGCTGATGCCGCGGGATAGCGCCGGGAGTGGAGCGGGGAAGGGAGGCAAGCCATGACCTGGATCTACGTGCTCGGCGGGATCATCGCGCTGGGCCTTCTGGTGTATCTCGTGTGCGCCCTTCTCAAGCCGGAGTGGTTTCAATGACCGCCAATGGCGTGTTGCAGCTCGCGTTGTACATGGTCGTGTTGCTGGCGCTGGTGAAGCCGCTGGGGTGGTTCATGGCGCGGGTGTACCAAGGGAAGCCCTGCGGGCTTGACCGCGTGCTCGGGCCGGTAGAGCGGCTGATCTATCGGGGCGCGGGCGTGCGGCGTGATGAGGAGATGGGGTGGAAGGCGTACGCCGCGGCGGTGATGCTCTTCAGCGCCGTCGGATTGCTCGTGGTGTACGGCTTGCAGCGGGTGCAGGGGATGCTGCCGCTGAATCCGCAGGGGCTCGCGGGCGTGACGCCGGACTCGTCGTTCAACACGGCGGTGTCGTTCGTGTCGAACACGAACTGGCAGGGGTACGGCGGCGAGGTGACGATGTCGTATCTCACGCAGATGCTCGGGCTGGGGGTGCAGAACTTCGTATCGGCGGCGACGGGGATGGCGGTGCTCGTGGCGCTGATCCGGGGGCTGGCGCGGAAGACCAGCGGCACGATCGGGAACTTCTGGGTGGACCTGACGCGGAGCACGCTGTACATCCTGCTGCCGTTGAGCCTGGTGCTCGCGGTGGTGCTCGTGAGCCAGGGGGTGGTGCAGACGTTCAGGGCGTATGAGGCGGTGACGCTGACGCAGCCGCTGGGGTATGACGAGCCGGTGAGGGATGAGGCGGGGAACGCGGTGAATGGGGCTGATGGCCAGCCGCTTACGAACCGCGTCGAGGTGACGCAGCAGACGATCCCGCTCGGGCCCGCGGCGTCGCAGATCGCGATCAAGCAGCTGGGGACCAACGGCGGCGGGTTCTTCAACGTCAACTCGGCGCACCCGCTCGAGAACCCGACGGCGCTGTCAAACTTCCTGCAGGTGCTGTCGATCCTGCTGATCGGGGCGGCGCTGTGCTGGACGTTCGGCGAGATGGTCGGGGATCGGCGCCAGGGCTGGGCGGTGCTCGCGGCGATGGGGGTGATCTTCGTCGTGCTGCTGGGGGTGTGTTACTGGGCGGAGTCGACGGGGAACCCGCGGTTGACGCCGCTCAGTGTGGATCAGGCGGCGTCGGCACTGCAACCCGGCGGGAACATGGAGGGCAAGGAGGCGCGGCTGGGGATCGCGAACTCGGCGTTGTGGGCGACGGCGACGACGGCGGCGTCGAACGGGTCGGTGAACTCGATGCACGACTCGTTCACGCCGTTGGGCGGGCTGGTGGCGATGTGGCTGATGCAGCTGGGCGAGGTCATCTTCGGCGGCGTGGGGTCGGGGCTGTACGGGATGTTGATGTTCGTGATCGTGGCGGTGTTTGTCGCGGGGCTGATGGTGGGGCGGACGCCGGAATACCTGGGGAAGAAGATCGAGCCGTTCGAGATGAAGATGGCGGCGGTGGCGGTGCTGGTGCCGTGCGCGCTGGTGCTCATCGGGACGGCGGTCGCGGTGCTGTGGCCGGGGAACGCGGGGAACGCGCCCAACCCCGGGGCGCACGGGTTCAGCGAGATCCTGTATGCGTTCAGCTCGGCGTCGAACAACAACGGGTCGGCGTTCGCGGGGTATGGGGCGAACAACCCGTTCAACAACACGGCCCTGGGGCTGTGCATGTTCTTCGCGCGGTTCTGGATCATCGTGCCGGTGCTGGCGGTGGCGGGGTCGCTGGCCGCGAAGAAGGCTGTGCCGGTGACGGCGGGGACGCTGCCGACGCACACGCCGGTGTTCATCGTCATGCTGATTGCGGTGGTGGTGATCGTGGGAGCGCTGACGTTCGTGCCGGCGCTGGCGCTGGGGCCGATTGCGGAGCAGTTGCAGATGGCGGGGCGGTGAGGTCTCGGGGGTAGGAACTACCCGGACCTTCGCAAAGCCTCAGGTCCGGCGTCAGGAATAGACATGTCCAAGACTCTTGTTGCCAGTTCGATGTTTGATTTGCGGATCGTCAAGCCGGCGATCGGGTCGGCGTTTGCCAAGCTCGATCCGCGCGTGCAGATCCGTAACCCGGTCATGTTCGTCGTGTGGGTGGTGAGCATCCTGACGACGCTGCTGGGGGTTCAGGCGCTCGTCGGCACGGGCGAGGCGTCGGCGGGGTTCATCCTGCTGATCTCGGCGTGGCTGTGGTTCACGGTGCTGTTCGCGAACTTTGCGGAGGCGATGGCGGAGGGGCGCGGCAAGGCGCAGGCCGCGAGCTTGCGGAAGACGCGCCGGGATGTGACGGCGAAGAAGGTGGAGGGGGCGGCGCACTGGTCCTCGGGGAGGGCGGAGAGCGCGACGGACCCGAAGGCGCCCAAGACTTCCACGGTGTCGGCGGCGGAGCTGCGTCAGGGCGATATCGTGCCCGTGGAGGGCGGGGGCATTAACGCCGGGGACGGCGAGGTGATCGCGGGGATCGCGTCGGTGAACGAGTGGGCGGTAACGGGGGAGTCGGCGCCGGTCATCCGCGAGTCGGGCGGGGATCGGTCGTCGGTGACCGGCGGCACGACGGTGCTGTCGGACTGGATCGTGGTGCGGATCGCGGCGAACCCGGGGGAGTCGTTCCTGGATCGCATGATCGCGATGGTCGAGGGTGCGAAGCGGCAGAAGACGCCGAACGAGATCGCCCTGGACATCCTGCTCGCGAAGCTCACGATCATTTTCCTGCTGGCGACCGTGACGCTGCTGCCGTTCTCGATCTATGCGGTGAAGGCCGCGGGCAGCGGGCTGCCGGTCACGGTGACGGTGCTGACGGCGCTGCTCGTGTGCCTGATCCCGACGACGATCGGCGGGCTGCTCTCGGCCATTCGGATCGCGGGGATGGATCGGCTGGTGCAGGCGAACGTGATTGCGACGAGCGGGCGGGCGGTGGAGGCCGC
>CAZMCC010000145.1:0-6073 GCA_964564695.1 uncultured Phycisphaeraceae bacterium
CCCCTTCCAACACGGATGGGGCGGTATCAAGATACAAGGGCAGGGGTGAGGGCTCCGACTCCTTCCCGTCTTCCTACTTCTCCTCACTCTTCCGCCTCTCTCCGCCTCTCTCCGCGTTCTCAGCGCTCTCCGCGGTGAATCCCTCCTCTTCCTCGTCTTGCCTCTTCTCTCTTTCTCCGTGCCCTCCGTGTCCTCCGTGGTGAACTTCGCCTCCCCGCTGGCTAGCGTTCCCCATGGCCACCTCCACCCAGGTCCTCGACCGCCTCGCCGCCGACGAGCCCGCCGCGCTCAAGCGCCTCGTCGACTGGCTCAAGATCCCCAGCATCTCCACCGATCCGGCCTACCGCGACCACTGCCGCACCGCCGCACAGTGGGCCGTCGCGCAGCTCAAGGACCTCGGCCTCGCCGCCGAACTCCGCGAGACCGGCACCAAGGCCGCCCCCGGCCACCCGATCGTCTGGGCCACGGCCCCCGGCAAGCCCGGCGCGCCGCACGTCCTCTTCTATGGCCACTACGACGTCCAGCCGGCCGACCCGCTCGACCTCTGGCACAGCCCGCCCTTCGAGCCGGTCATCCGCGACGCCAACGCCGGCGAGCCCGGCGGCAAGCGCATCGTCGCCCGCGGCGCCGTCGACGACAAAGGTCAGGTCGTGATGTTCATCGAGGCACTCCGCGCGTGGAAGGCGACCACCGGCGACGCAACAAACGGAGTGCGCCTAACCATCCTCCTCGAAGGCGAAGAAGAGTCCGGCTCCAAGAATCTCGAAGCGTTCGTCCGCGCCCACGCCGCCGACCTCAAGCAGGCCGCCTTCTGCCTCATCTCCGACACCGGCATGCTCGACCGCGGCCACCCCGCCATCTGCTACGGCGTCCGCGGCCTCGCCTACACCCAGATCACCCTCCACTCCGCCAACCAGGACCTCCACTCCGGCCTCTGGGGCGGGCGCTGCCCCAACCCCAACAACGAGCTCGCCAAGATCCTCGCCCGCCTCTGGGACAAGGACCGGCGCGTCACCATTCCCGGCTTCTACGACGCCGTCCGCCCCCTCGAGCAGGCCGAGCGCGACAACTGGAAGCGACTCACCATCGACCCCGCCGCCAACCTCGCGAAGATCGGCCTCCCCGCCGAAGCCGACATCGGCGAGGCCGGCTACTCCGCCACCGAGCGCGAATGGGCCCGCCCCACCGCCGAGATCAACGGCATCTACGGCGGCTACACCGGCGCCGGCGCCAAAACCGTCATCCCCGCCCACGCCTCGGCGAAGGTCTCCTTCCGCCTCGTCGCCGATCAGGACCCCGCGAAGATCACCAGCGCCTTCTTCGACTGGCTCCGCGCCCAGACGCCCCCGGGTTGCCGCTGGGATCTCCAGGACCTCTCGGGCGGCCACCCCGCGACGTGCCGCGTCGACTCGGCGTATCTGCAGGCCGCGGCCAAGGCGTCGGAGAAGGCCGCCGGCAAGCCGTGCGCGCTGGTGAAGTCCGGCGGCTCGATCCCCGTCGCGGGCATGCTCAAGGCGGTCTGCGGCCTCGACACGGTGTTCATGGGCTTCGGCCTCGACGACGACCGCGTCCACTCCCCCAACGAGAAGTTCGAGCTCGACTGCTATCGCGCCGGCGCCCGCGCCCATGCCCTGTTGCTCGAAGAACTGGGGCGCGCCCGCTGACGTACAACCGTCGCGTCTAGGCCGCTTCCTCGACCACTTCGGCCGTGGTCTCGCTGGCGAGCATGGAGTTGAGGCGTTCCTCCTCGGCCTCGATGATCCTCGCCTCGCCCGTGCGCCGGGCGTACTCATCGCGCAGGCTCGTGACGTCGCGCCGGAGCTGGCGCATGGCCGAGTCCTGAGCGATGCGTCGTGCCATGACGCCCAGCGTCGCCAGCACAAACGCGCCGGCGATGATGCCCAGCAGCAGCCACAGCTCGATCGAGGCCTCGGCCATGAATTGGTTATCGACCGGCGGCGGGGGCCGCTGAAGCGCCCGCGGGAAGCCCGTGGCGAGCCGGAGTTTGGGTCCGCAACCTTTGGGTCCCTTGAGGTTACAATCGTCACGTGAGCGTGCTGAATCGTGCGGCGGTCATCGTGTGGGTACTGGGGCTGTGCGGGCTGTTCGGGCTCGTGGGGTTCACGGACGCCGCGTTTGCACAGGAAGGCTCCGGCAGCGCCGGCGCCGAGGCGCCCCCGCCGCCGGCCACCAGCTCCCGCTCGGGCGAGATGGCCGTCACCATCACCCGCGTCGGCGCCGGCGGGCGTGCCCGCCCCGGCGACTGGGCCGCGGTGCAGGTCGAGATCACCAACCAGACCGACCGCATCCGCGAGGTCCTCGTCCGCGCGGTGATCCCCGACCCCGATGGCGACCGCGCCGGCTACGAGCGCACGATCGTCTCCAACCCCGGCGCCAAGCAGTCGGTGTGGCTCTACGTCAAGCTCCCCTTCGCCATCGACAGCGGCACGTCGATCACCGTCACCGCGCACGAGGCCGAGGAGGCCGACTCGGGTTCCGGTGTCCGCTACCGCGCCGGGCGCGAGCTCGGCTCGGGGTTCCTGCGCCTGGGCAACTACGTCGGCGCGACCACCGGCATCATGTACGTCGTCGGCGGCTCGGGCGCCCTCGAGCAGTACATGGTCACCGGCAAGGGCTTCGACTACGCCGCCACCGGCCACGAGCTGACCGACGTCATCAATCTCCAGATCGCCGACATCCCCGACCGCGCCATCGGCCTGCTCTCGAGCGACACGCTCGTGTGGACTCCCTCCTCGCAGCGCCTCGAGCCCAGCGACCTCTCGCGCGACCAGGCCGCCGCCATCCGCGAGTGGGTGCGCCGTGGCGGGCACCTCGTCGTCGTGCTCCCCGGCGCCGGCCAGGCGTGGCTCGGGCGCCCTGACAACCCGCTCTCCGACCTCATGCCCGCGGCAAGTCCAGTGCTCTTCGAGGCCGTCGACCTCGAGCCGATGCGCCGGCTGCTGACGAACCAGCCGAGCGTGGCGTTCGTCAATCCGGTCATCGTGCAGACGTTCCGGGCCGAGCCCGACGCCGGGCCGTACGACGCGATGCCCGTGCTGAGCGTTCCCGCCGATCACCCTGCGTCGGGAGTCGCGGGCCAGCCGATTGTCATCCGGCGCCTCGTCGGCCAGGGGGCTGTGACCGTCGTCGGCATCGACGTCTCGCTCCGCTCGCTCACCGAGTTCCGGCGCGTCGAAGCCGACATCTTCTGGAACCGCGTCCTCGGCCGGCGCATCGACCTGCTCAAGCCCGACGACCTCAACGACAAGCTCAAGAGCAAGGCCTTCTTCGGCAACCGCCAGGACAAGGAACTCGACGCCGGCGTCGGCGGCGAGATCTCCATGACTGCCGAGGCCGCCGCGGGCCTGCTCCTCGCGTTCGTCGTCTTCGGCCTCTACTGGCTCTTCGCCGGGCCCGTCGGCCACTTCGCCCTCAAGCGGCGCGACCTGCGCCGCCACTCGTGGCTCGGCTTCGTCGGCGTCGCGGGCATCTTCACCGCCATCGCCTGGGGCGGCGCCAACCTCATCAAGGCCAAGCGCGTCTCGGGCAACCACCTCACCTTCATCGACCACGTCTACGGCCAGCCCTCGCAGCGCACCCGCACGTGGGTCAACATCCACGTCCCGCGCTACGGCGACGTGCGCGTCTCGGCCGCCACTGACGAAGTGGGGGGGGGCATGTCCGCGTCGTCCACCGGCTCCGAGGACTGGCACGTCATGATCGCCCCGTGGGACGACCCCGAGGGCTCGTCGGGCTGGGGCGGGTTCCCCGATCGGCGTGAGTACACCGTCGAGTCGCGCGACCCCGTCGAGCTCGTGGTTCCGTTCCGCTCGACCTCCAAGCAGTTCCGCATCGACTGGGCCGGCCCCGTGCGCGACGGCTGGGGCATGCCGCGTCCCGAGGCGCCCCCGAGCGCCGGCGGCGTCACGCCGGAGCTGGGCAAGGAGCTCGTGCTCAAGAAGGAAAGCTCCGGGCGCGGCTGGTCGCTCTCGGGTTCGCTCACGCACGACCTGCCGGGCGACCTGACGAACGTGGTCGTCGTGGTCGTGCCGCACCAGGACCGGATGGACAGCAAGCCCGAGCTCGCCCTCGTCGCCGATGCGAGGGCGGTGTCGTACTCGACGTGGGAACGGGGGAAGAAGATCGACCTGGGGGCCGCGTTCGGGGCACAGTCCGGGCCGACGGACAAGAACACGCCGCAAGCCACCACCTGGCTCCACGATGTGCTCGGCAAACCCTCGGGGCATGCCAATTCGCTCAGCGGCGGCCCCGCGACGCAGACCGAGCCCAACGCGCTCCTGGCGCTCACCTTCTACTCCATGCTCGAGCCCCCGATCGTCAACGCCCAGAACATCGACGACACCGCGTTCGTCGCCCGGCGCCGCTCCACGCACACATGGGACCTGGGGCGCTGGTTCACCCAGCCGTGCGTGATCGTCGTCGGCCTGCTGCGCGAGGGGCCAAGCCCGACCCCGCTGCGGGTCGACGGTCGTGAGGTTGAGCTGCACGGCAAGACGCTCGTCCGCTGGGTCTATCCGCTCACGCCCGATCCGCCGGAGTACGGGCCGCGTACTGGCAGCGGGACGCCGACGGGTCCCGACGCCAAGCCGACCGGCCCCGAGAAGCCCCCCACGACGCCGAAGCCGGAGCCGCCGGGCTGAGCGGCCATACGTGATTGCGACCTGGTTCATGTTTCGCCGAACCCTCCGCCGCGGGAGCCCACCACCGTGCCGATGATCGAGACCATCAACCTGACCAAGCGCTACGGCGAACTCGTCGCGCTCGACTCGCTCAACCTCGGGATCAACGAGGGCGACTGCTTCGGGTTCATCGGCCCCAACGGCGCCGGCAAGACCACGACCATCAAGATCCTCGCGACGCTGCTCAAGCCCTCAAGCGGGCAGGCGAGCGTCGACGGGCTCACCGTTGGCCACCAGAACCGCAAGATCCGCCCGCTGATCGGGTACGTGCCGGACTTCATGGGCGCGTACGAGGACATGGTGGTCGTCGAGTACCTCGAGTTCTTCGCGGCGTGCTACAACATTCACGGGCCGCAGAGGAAGAAGGTCGTGCAGGACGTGCTCGACCTGACGGACCTGAACTACAAGGCGACGGCCGAGGTGAACTCGCTGAGCCGCGGCATGCAGCAGCGGCTGTCCATCGCCCGCGTCCTCCTGCACGACCCCAAGGTCCTGCTCATGGACGAGCCCGCGTCGGGCCTTGACCCGCGGGCCCGCATCGAGATCCGCGAGCTGCTCAAAGAGCTCAAGAAGATGGGCAAGACGATCATCATCAGCTCGCACATCCTGCCGGAGCTTGCCGAGCTGTGCAACGTGGTGGGGATCATCGAGCGCGGGCATTTGTTGTTTTCGGGGACGGTGGAACAGGCCGTGGCGAAGGCGCGGATGGGGCAGGTCGTGCACATCGGCGTGGCGGATCGGGTCGCCGATGCCGCGAACCTCATGACCAAGGTCCGCGGCGTGAACAAGGTGAATATCGCAGAATCGGCCCGTGCCGCCGGCGGCATCGAGCGGTACCTGCAGGTGACCCTCGACCCGGTCGCGAAGGTGGACGTGTCGGACCTCCCGAACCTGATGGTGAACAACGGGTTCCGGATCACGAAGTTCAGCGAGGAGCCGGTGAACCTGGAGACGGCGTTTATGCGGTTGACGAAGGGGATCGTGCAGTAGCAACCGCCCCGGGACGCCGGACCTGAGTCCGCGAAGGTCGGGGTCTGCCTCGACCGATGAGTTCGACGTGGCACGCAACGCCGTGAACTTCCCGCCGTCGAATTGAGTCGCAAGTGCCTATGTGGCGATGACTTAGCGCGTCGCGCCAGTCGGCGCGGCCTCCGCGCCGATGGTTGTTGTGCCGCAGCAACCAGAAGCAAAGGAGGCCACGATGTTCAAGGCATCGGCTGGCGGCACTGTCGCCGCGCCAACGTCAGTGTATCGGCACACCCTCGTCCGGCTCTTGATCCAACTGCTCGGCCCGCTCGACGCCCGGCGCGGATGTGGACCCTGATGCTGCTGGGAGCGCGCGCGATCCGCGCCGCAGGGCACTCCCCGCGCCG
>CAZMCC010000146.1:0-5779 GCA_964564695.1 uncultured Phycisphaeraceae bacterium
GGGCGCCCGGGCGGCCGGCTTGGAGGCAGATGAGTTGGACATTGGGGTCGGCGGCGAAGGGGTAGAACATGCCGGCGGGGTTGGAGCGGCCGCCGACGCAGGCGACGATGGCGTCTGGGGCGCGGTGGAAGGCGTGCTGGGTCTGGGTCCTGGTTTCGTGGCCGATGACGCTCTGGAAATCGCGGACGATCATCGGGAAGGGGTGGGGTCCGACGACGGAGCCGAGGATGTAGTGGGTGGTGGTGACGGAGCCCATCCAGTCGCGCATGGCCTCGTTGGTGGCGTCTTTGAGCGTGCGTGAGCCGGACTCGACCTCGATGACGCGGGCGCGCATGAGGCGCATGCGGACGACGTTGAGGTGCTGGCGCCGGACGTCCTCGGCGCCCATGTAGACCTCGCACTGGAGGCCGAAGCGGGCCGCGGCGGTGGCGGTCGCTACGCCGTGCTGGCCGGCGCCGGTTTCGGCGATGACGCGCTTCTTGCCCATGCGCTTGGTGAGGAGTGCCTGGCCGATGGTGTTGTTGACCTTGTGGGCGCCGGTGTGGGCGAGGTCTTCGCGCTTGAGCCAGATGGAGGCGCCCTTGCCGGGGGCGGCGCTCGCGCGGGCGTGGTCGGTGAGGCGGGTGGCGAAGTGCAGCGGCGTGGGCCGGCCGATGAACGTGCGCTGGAGGTGGGCGAGCTCGGCGTGGAACTCGGGGTCGTTGCGGACCGAGTCGTAGACGCGGGCGAGCTCGTCGAGGGCGGCGATGAGGGTTTCGGGGACGTAGCGGCCGCCGTAAGCGCCGAAGCGGCCGCGGGTGTCGGGGACGGCGGAGACGGGGGCGGTCGGAGCGGCGGTCATGCCGGAGCGTACGTCGCGGGGCGGCGGGTCACTTCGCGATCGCGAGCTCTTCGGTGGCGGCGGCAACGCCTTCGGCGACCTTGACGGTTTGGAGCAGCGCGAGGCCGATCGCGAACAGGCCGGAGACGACGAGGCAGGCGACGCCCTGGCCGATGCGGAGGTCGAGCTGCCCGTCGGGCAGCTCGGGCGAAGCGAGCTTGGTGATAGACCCGAAGACGATGACGCCGGCGACCACGCTGAGCTTGCTCGCGAGGCCCCACATGCCGAAGAACTCGGCAGCGCGAGACTCGGGCGTGAAGGCGCCGACGAGTGCACGGCTCGAGGTGCCGACGCCGCCGAGGGCGACGCCGACGAGCACGGCGACGACCCAGAACGCCTCGGGGGGAACGGTGGTGAACGTGGAGGCCCCCATTGCGCCGGTGGCGACACACCAGATGGCGAGGAAGATCGAGATCGTGGCGCGGTGGCCGATCCGGTCCTGGAACCGCGCGGTGGCGGCGGCGGCGAGGCCGGCGGAGAGGGCCATGACGAGTGAGAAGAGCACGAGCTGGGGGAGCTTGAAGCCGCGTTCGTTGCCGATCTGGCCGAGGAAGTAGATCATGGCGTTGGTGCCCATGGAGTAGACGAAGAAGATGGCGAGGAAGCGCGTGAGCTGGCGGAAGCGACGGCTTTCGCGAACGGTGCGGGCGAGCTGGGCGAAAGCGGCGGTGATGCCCGACGCGCGGTCGGTGCGGCGGACGGCCTTCTCCTGAAGGAAGCGCACGGCGGGCAACATGCCCAAGGCGAACCAGATCCCCGCGAAGACAAACATGGGACGGACTTCGCCGGGCTCGTCGCGGCCGAAGACGAACGCGAAGAGCGCAACGCACCCGAGGAGCACCAGCGCGCCGAGGTAGCTCATGGACCAGCCGAGGGCGGAGATGTAGCCCACGTTCTGGCGAGTTGAAATTTCAGGAAGGAACGAGGCGAGGAAATTCTCGCCCAGGCTGCACGCCACCGCGGCGATCACGAACAGGCCGAAGGCGAGCCATTGGTCGCCCGGGCCGAGCAGCGCGAGGCTGGCGGTGGCGATGCAGCAAACGACGCCGGAGAAGAGCAGAAACTCGCGCTTCCAGGCGCGGGTGTCGGCGATGGCGCCGGCGATCGGGCTGAGAATGACGACGAAGAGCTGGGCCGCGGCGACCATCTTCATCCACAGGCCGGTGCCCGCTTCGGTGCTGGGGGCGACGACGTGGGTGACGAAGATGCTGAAGAGCAGGGTGTTGATGAGGAGCTGGAAGGACTGGTTGGCGAGGTCGTACATGCCCCAGGCCCAGACCGCTTTGGGGTTGGGGAGCTTGGCGAAGGGGTTGAGGGAGCGGGGCACGAGGGAGAGTAGATCGGTGCGTGCGGGTGAGGTGGTTGTTGATCCGACGTCCAACGCCGCCCCCTCGCTTGAGCGGCTGAACGCCGCTCAAGCATTTCCCCCTCCGCGTTGCGGAGGGGGATCTAGTACGAGAAGTTGGCGTTGGGGTCAGTGGTGTTGAGCGTGCTGGCGGCGCCGTTGCCGCTGGCGGCGGGGGTGGCGGCGCCGGAGCGGTTGACGATGGGGCCGTAGTAGTTGTTGGCGACGATGTCCCAGTTGTTGGTGTTTCCGGCGCAGGTGTTGCGGATGATGATGTTGCCGGCGGTGCCGACGTCGATGCCGACGGCCTGTGCGCTGCAGTTGTTGCCCTCGAGGCGGTTGTCGCCGCCGGAGACGCGGATGCCGGCGCCGCCGCCCGCGCCCTGGTCGTTGTCGTAGCACATGTTGTTGATCACGACGCACTGGTGCGCGACGCTGATGCCGTCGCTGTCGTTGTTGCGGGCGACGTTGCCGATGATGACCGCGCCGTTGGCGGTGATCCCGTCGGTTCCGTTGTCGACGGCGGAGCAGTTGGAGACGACGGCGGCGCTGCCGGCGCTGATGCCGCTGTCGCCATTGCCGCTGGCGACGCAGTGGTCGAACGAGCACCCGGTGTTCGCGATCATCCCGATGAAATCGTTCGAGATCGCGGAACAGTGGGAGAGCGTGCACCCCACGCTGGCGGAGATTCCGCTGGCGATGTTGGCGACCGCGACGCACGCGGTGACCACGGCGCCCGAGCCGCAGCGCAGGCCGACCCCGTTGTTGCGGGCGACGCGGATGTCGGTGATCCGGGATCCCAGGGCGGCGTTCGTGCTGAGATCGATCCCCGTGGGCGTCCAGTCGGAGACGACGCCGGAGCGGATCTCGATGTTCTGAAGGCCGGCGACGCCGGCCACGATGCCGCTGAGCGAGCCGGGGACGCCGGCGAGGGTGAACCCGTTGAGGTCGAGGGTGACGTTGCCGACGGCGATCTCGATGCCGTGCTTGGCGCTGGCGCCGGTGATGTTGCCGGTGAGGTAGTACGAGCCGGGGACGGCGATGCGGAAGAGGCTGTCGGCGTCGCCGGGGGCGGTCGTGGCGTTGAGCGGGGTGCGGGGCTCGATCTCGGTGAGGGTCTTGTGGGTTGGCGCGATCGGGCCCGCGGGCGGGTTGAGGGGGCCGGCGTGTGCGCACGCGGCGGTCACGAGCAGGGCGGCGGCGGCCTGGGCAAGGGGACGGATCGGGTTGGACATGGCTAACACCTCTCCTCGGTGGTGGGTACAGGGAATATACCTGCTGGGGAGGGGTGCGCCAATGGGCTTGGCGGAGGTGGACGCCGTCCCCTCGCTGGCGTGGCTGGACGCCGCGGCAGCATTTCCCCCTCCGCCCCCCGCACGTTGCGGAGGGGGATCTCCGTATACTCCGCGCACATGGCGGGATTCTCCAGCGGATATGCGATCGGGCGGGGGCGGGGCGTGTGCGCGGCGAGCGGGCGGGCGCTGGCGCAGGGGGATCGGTACGTCGTCGTGCTTGTCGAGCGGGCCGACAGCCAGGATCTCGGGCGCGTCGAGTTCAGCGATGAGGCGTGGCAGGGCGGGGCGCGGCCGGATGAGCGCGTGGGCGTGGACCCGGCGCTGGTGGTGGGGCATTACCGGAGTGTCGTGGCGCCAGCGGATCACAAGCCGCGGGTGCTGGTGGATGATGCGGAACTGCTCGAGCTGTTCGGTCAGCTCGAGGGGGTGGAGTCGCGACGGCGCCAGGGGCTGCGGCTGGTGCTGGCGCTGTGGCTGATGCGCCGGCGGGTGCTGGCGATGGAGGGGGAGGAGAGAACGGGTGGCGTGCGGGTGATGACGTTGCGGCTGCGGGGGTCGGGGACGAAGGACCTGCCGCCGGCGACGTTCAAGGTGGTGGATCCGGGGCTCGACGAGGCGACGACGCGCGAGGTGATGGACGAACTCGCGGGCGTCATGGCCGGAGGGACGGCGTGAACAACACGGTGCGATGGATGATGGCGGCGGCGCTGGGCGCGGGCGTTGCGCTCGTGGGAGTGGGGCTTGCGGGGTGCGAGAAGGCGGGCAAGACGAATGAAGAGGACGCGCTGGCGCAGGTGCAGCCCAAGGGCGGGCGGGCGGCGCCGGCGTACGACGAGGTCGCGAAGAAGTACAATGAGCGGGTGGCGCTGCTGGGGCGGCTGTTCGCGCGGACGGTCGTGGTGATCAAGTTCACCGACGAGGACGGCGACCGGCGCTCGGAGCAGGGCGAGGGGTTCCTCCAGATCGTGCGACCGGACAAGCTCGCGATGAGCGTGAGCAAGGTCGGCAAGCGGCTCGTGTGGTTCGGGTCGGACCCCGAGCGGTACTGGTGGGTGGACCTGGTGGACAAGAAGAAGGCGTACATCGGGCGCCACGACAATTACGACAAGATCCGTGCCGAGGGCGTCGTGCAGCCGGGATTGGGGCTGCGCCCGCTCGACCTGATCCAGATGATCGGGACGAGCCCGCTGCCGGTCGATCCGGCGAAGCCGATGGGGGCTACGCAGTGGTCCAAGGACGGCACGCAGCTGGGGATCACGGTGCGCCGCGGGGGTGGGGGGGGCGGGAAGGACTCGGGGCTGATGCGCGTGTGGGTCGATCCCGCCACTCTCGAGGCGAGCAAGGTGGAGCTGTTCGACGCGACGAAGAAGCTCGTGCTCGTGTCGGACCTGCGCGAGTACCAGCACGTCGACCTGCGCAACCGCGGCGGGAACGCGCCGCGCGTGGCGTCGCGGGTGCTGATCGCGGGGCCCGAGGACGGGCCGCTGAACGGGAGCGAGCTGCGGATGAGCCTCGAAGGGATCGAGGACAACCGCGTGACCGACGATGCGTTCAAGCTCGACGTCGTGCTTGACGAGGTGGGGGTGGGCAAGGAAGACGTCGTCGATCTCGACAAGAAGCGGCCCGCGCCGAAGGCGGACGAGAGATGAATGCGTCGCGCCGGGGCACGCTCGCGCACGCATGCGTTGCGCTCGTGCTGCTGTCGATCGCGTCGATCGCGCGGGCGGATGATCCGTCCGTGGCGCCGGCGGCTTTCGTGGCGCCCGCGGCGCTCGCGAGCGAGCCGATGCACGCGTGGGTGATCGTGCCCAGGGCGGATCGCAAGGAATCCGTGCTGTTCCATGTGCCGCCGCGGACCGGGGCGGCCGGGGCGAAGCTCGGGGTGGCGTACATCGCGGTGCGGTTCACGGATGTGCCGAACCGGGTGGCGGCGTGGGGGACGCGGGCGTACCTGGTGACGGATCCCGAGGGTGTGGGGGCGTCGCGCCTGCGCCGGGTGTACACGATCAACGCGCGGTACGAGGGCGCGTGGGGGTGGTCGTATCAGCCGCGGGGAAGGCTGGGCGTGCTGCCGTCGCTGCCGTCGGAGGGCGAGCTGGTTGCGCTGGTGGCGGATCCGGCCGGGGTGAGTGCGCTGCTGTGGACTCCGGTGCACGGCGGCGAGCCGGCGGCGTGGCACGCGTGGCGGCTTGATGGCGTGGGCGCGGCGGAGTGGACGCCGATGGCGCTGCCGTGGGGTGAGGTGGGGGGTGGGGGGGC
>CAZMCC010000147.1:0-5553 GCA_964564695.1 uncultured Phycisphaeraceae bacterium
GGCGGTCGGCGTAGGCGGTGATGCGGAACATCCACTGCTTGAGCGGCTTGCGGAGGACGGGGAAGCCGCCGCGTTCGCTCTTGCCGTCGATGACCTCCTCGTTGGCGAGGCTGGTGCCGAGCTTGGGGCACCAGTTGACGGTGACCTCGTCGATGTACGCGAGGCGCTGGTTGTCGATCACGGCACGGCGGTCGGCCTGGGAGAGCTGGTGCCACAGGCGCGTGCCGTCGGGCGTGCCGCCCAGGCCGAGGGTGACGGCGCGTTCGCCGAGGCGGACGGGGTCGCCGAAGGGGTCGATGCCCATGGAGCCGGACTCGAGCTCGTGGCGGAGTTCGGAGATGGGGCGGGCGCGGCCGCGGGGTTTGGTGGCGCCGGCCTCCGGCCGGTGCACAGGTGGGGGGGGCGGGACGCCTGTGCCACCTTGACCCTCCGCCTCCGCGTCGTACCACGAGTTGTAGAGCTGCAGGAAGATCCACTGCGTCCAGCGGTAGTAGTCCTCGTCGATGGTGGCGAACTCGCGCGACCAGTCGTAGCAGAACCCGAAGCGCTGGAGCTGGCGCCGGAAGTTGTCGATCGCCTTGCGGGTGGTCTGTGCGGGGTGGACGCCGGTGGCGATGGCGTACTGCTCGGCGGGGAGGCCGAAGGCGTCCCAGCCCATGGGGTGCAGGACGTTGAAGCCCTGCATGCGCTTGTAGCGGCAGATGATGTCGGTGGCGGTGTAGCCCTCGGGGTGGCCGACGTGCAGGCCGGCGCCGGAGGGGTACGGGAACATGTCGAGGCAGTAGAACTTGGGACGTGAGGGGTGAAACCCGGGCTCGCCGGGGTTGAGGGCGCGGTAAGCGCCGGCGTCGTTCCAGGCCTTCTGCCAGCGGAGTTCGAGCTCGTCGGCGAGGAGGGCGGTGTAGCGGAACGCCGGCGCGTCGTCGGGGCGCGAGTGGGGGGGGGGCGGCGGTGGGGGGGTAGATGGGGTCGGAGAGGATGGCATCGGGCGATTTTACGCCCGCCCCCGCAACGAGCCCGTCTATTGCTGGTGCTGGGCGCTGAGAATCACGTCCTTGCCTTTCTCCGTCGAGATTCCCGAGAGCGAGAGGCTGGGGTCGCGCGGGGGCGTGGCGTGGTCGTCGACGCCATCGCTGCCGCGGCTGTAAAGGACGTATGGGTACGCCTTGCCCCAGAAGGTGGCGCTGCCGCGCCTGTAGAGCAGCGGCTCGCCGGGCTTGCCCGGATCGGTGGGCACGCTCGGCAGGTGCTTGGGGACAAGCTCGGCGAGGCTGGCGGGGTATTCGCCGCCGGCGTCGCGGAATGCCTCGAGCGCGAGGGCCACGCGCACCGCGTCGACGGCGAGCGTCGCTTCGTCGGTTCCCTGCAGGGCGCGTGCGAGGGCGAGCAGGAGGCCCTCCTCGCGCGCTTCCGACGGCGTCTTGGCGCTCTTGGTGAGCTGGGCGGCGCGCTCGCGGATCTCCATGATCGGGAGAGACGACCAGGGCTTCATCCGCTCGCCCGCGGCACGCACCTCGGCGGTCATCGCGTCGGCGGTCGGCAGCGGGAACGCGGGCTTGTTGCCGACGAAGGACGAGAGCGTGACCTTCGCGGTGGCGTCGAGCGATTCCCACGCCTTGGCGTCGGCGGGTGCGTTGGCGAGGGAGTGTTTGACGCCGCGGACGAGGTAGTCGACTTCGCGGGCGATGCGCTCGGCGCGGTCGATGCGGATCGGGACGAGGGCCGCGGCGAGCTGGGCCCGGGCCTTCGCGTCGATCGAGCCGCCGACGATGAGGGGCAGAAGCACAGTCGCGGCGCGGCGCGACTCCGAGGTGCCCAGCTGCGAAGCCGAGCCGGTGCCGCCGGTGAGCAGGCGGGCGACGCCGAGCTGGGCGGCGGCCGTCTCGGCGGCCTGCAGCGAGCGGCCGGCGGCGAGGTCGCGGTTGAACGCGAACTCGTGCATCTCGAAGAGCCCGCGCAGGGCGGTGATGTCGAGCGCGGGCGCGGCGCCGGGGACGGTCTCGGGGAGGCGCATCGAGTCGGACTTGGCGATCTGAGCGAAGGCCGTGGGGAGGGCGTGCGCGGCGGCCTCGGTGAAGACGCGTTCGTTGAGCTTGAGGAACTCTTCGCGCGGGGCGAAGTCTCCGGGCCACGGGCCCTTCCAGCGTGAAACCCAGCCGAAGGTGACGAAGAGCTTCGGCGGCGTGTCCTTGCGCCCGATTTCGGCGTCGACGCGGTCGACGATCTTCGCGAAGGCGCTGGTGACTTCGGCGAGCCGGTCGAAGGCCTGCTGGGGTGAGGTGACCGGGGTGGTGGCGACGCCGGGGGGCGGCTCGGCGGCGCGGGCGTGGGGCGAGTTGATGATGACGCCGGCGGCGGTGAGTGCCGCGAACAGCAGCGAGCGGGGGGAACGAGTGGGCATCGCGAGGGCCTCCGGCGAAGACTAGCCGGGTGTGGGCAGGCGCCATGCGCGGCCGCAGTGGGCGCAGGGTGTGCAGCCGTCGAAGGCGACGGGGTCGGTGGCGCCCAGTTCGCGCCGGCAGCAAGGGCAGCGGGAGTGCGAGAGGATGATCGCGCGGCAGCGGGCCGCGGAGAGTTGAGGGCGGGAGGCGAGGATGAGTGGGGTCATCGCGATCAGGGCCGTGACGATCGCGAAGAGCACGATGTCGAAGGCACGGTCGCGGGGGTGGAAGTTTCGCAGCGTCACGTGCAGGACGTTGGCGATGAGCCACAGGGCGCCGGCGGAGGTGATGCCGATGCGGAGGAAGCGACGGCGTGCGGCGCGGTCCGTGGCCGTGAGGTCGGCGCGGAGCGCGTCGGGCGCGGCGGCGCCCTCGCGGAGCCAGGCGACGAATGAGCGGAAGCGCGTGGGCAGGGGCACGCCGCGGTCGTCGATGCTCATGATCTCGGGCCCGCGCCGTCCGGCGGCGGTGTCGGCGAGGAGATCGCTCGAGTGCAGGTCGGTGTGCTCGAGGGTCCAGCGGTCGCGGTGCCACGCCGCGCCGCACTCGGGGCAGACGCAGCAACCATCGGGGTCGATCACGGCTTCGCGGAGCGAGTAGCCGCACGCGCCGCAGTCGCGGTGTGCGGCCAGCAGGGCGACGAGCGGGTCGTGCGGGCGAGTGGCGGAGGCGGCCGGCGTGTCGCGCCGCTGCGCGAGGCGGTGGATCACGACGTATCCGAGGATAACGAGCGGGATAAAAAGGCCGGGTAGCATGGCCGGGCCGAAGGTAAAGACGCGCCCGAACGAGCCGGGGGAGCGGAGGAAGTGCACCACGGCGAGACTCATCGGGAGCAGCACGAAGATCAACGCGCGGGCCTGCAGGTTGCGGTAGCGGGCCGGCGGCGTGCGGTCGTGCCAGACGAATTTGTCGATCTGCTCGCGCGGGGCGGGCGAGAGCGGCATGCCCCGGTCGTCGAGGGTGTTGAGGAGGAAGATGCGGGGCACGCGGGGATCGTAGCGAATGGGCGCGGTTGCTCCGACGGTGGAGTCAGGCTTCCCCGATCCGCCACGCGCGCCCGCAGTTGGCGCACGCCGTGCAGCCGTCGAACGTGGGGTGGACGTACTTGGGATCCGGGAGTTCGTCGTGGCAATTGGGACAGACGCGGGCGCGGAGGATCACCTCGCGGGCCCAGCCGACAGACGTGCCGCTGCGCCACGCGACGAGCACGATGGCGATCGCGACGAGGCCGGTGATCAGCGCAAAGCCGAGCATGTCGATGAACGAGAGGCCGTGCATCGGGCGCGAGACGACCACTGCCGCGTTCGCGAAGAGCCAGAGCATCAGGGTTGCCCTCGTCACCCAGCCCACGAGCCACGAGCGAGACTCCCGCCGCGGCCCGACATGGGGCTCCCAGAACGCACGTCCGCGTCGATCAGCCCGGAGCCATCGGCGCAGCGAGAACCGGGGCGAGTCGAGCGGCACGCCGCGGTCGTCGTCGCTGAGCGCGTGGGCGCCGTAGAGAACGCTCCAGCGCAGATGACGGGCGAGGACCGGGTCGGTGCGCGGGTCGCGCATCCGTATGGTCGCTCGGTCGAAGCTCCACGCGGCGTTGCACTCGGGGCAACGCGCGCAGCCGTCGGAGTCGGGCGGGATGTTCGCAAGGTCGTAGCCGCAGGCGCCGCAGCGCCCGTACGCGGCGATGAGGGCCGTGACGCGGGCCCGCTGTTCGTGGCGGGCCTGACGGGCGAACGACGGCTGGCGGATGATCTGACGGAAGCGCATGCCGAAGATGAAGACCACCAGCAGCAGGTATACCCACCACGGGATCGCGCGTGCCGTCTGCGGGAAGCGGGAGGCGAGTGTGGGGGCGAGGATGAGGAGCAGGATGCCCGTGAGCACCGCCAGTTGGAGGGCTCGGGTCGCACGGACGGGAACGGTCTGGTCGCCCCAGATGGTCTGGGAGCGCGCGTGCGACGGGACGCTGGGGAGCGGGCGGTCGCGGTCGTCGGCATCGGCGAGCAGGCGGGCGGACGGCGGCACGGCGAACACTATCGAGGTGGCGCGCGAGCGGTGATCACTTGTCGGCGACGGAGCCGACGGAGACGTCAGTAGGGCCGGACGACCTTGAGCCCGCGGATCGCGCGAAAGTGCTTGACGTTCGTCGTCGCCACGGGGAGCCCGAGGCGCATCGCGGTGGCGGCGATGAGGCAGTCGGGCCAGCCGACGCCGTGGGAGAGGGTGTGGCGACGAACAAAGGCGAGAGCGTGGTCGGCGTCTACGGGATTCATGCGAAGTCGCGGCAGCGATCGCAAGGCGCGATCGAGGGCGCGGAGTTCAGTTGTGTTTCGGACTCCCGTGAGCAACTCGGCTTCCACAACGGGGTGCAGCGTCCACCTGGACACCGGGTGGTCCCCGGCGAACGAGAGTGCGCCGGGGTGATCGTGGAGCAGGTCGATGACGACCGTTGAATCAACGACGACGAGCCCGCTATCCACGGGCGCGTCCGATTCCGGCTTTACGACGGAGCTGCTGCTGAATCTCCAGCGATGTCAGCCCCTTCCACTCCGGGCGGTTGCTCCACATGCCCGCGAGCGCAAGCAACGGATCCTTGGGCCTTCGTCCGGCCTTTGTCTTCTTCTTCTTTTTCGTGACCCTGGCGCCAGCACCTGTTGCGGCGCGCCCGTTCTTTCGGGGGTCAACGCGCACGACCTCCACCTCCGCCCCTTCAGGCAGCATGCCGTGCGTGTTGATGGCGATCATGCCGTCGCGGACGGTTCCTCGAAGGGTCATGGCGGTCTCCGACCGAATGCTAGCTGGGCGTAGGGCTCGCCGAGATCGGACCTTCGCGGAGCCTCAGGTCCGGCGTCCCATTGGAGTTGGGGCGGCGGCTACTTCTTGGTGTCTCCCCGCGCGAAGATGCTCGCGACGTAGTTGAGCACGTCGGTTGCGCTGGTCTCGTTGTAGCCGAAGTTCTTGATGAGGCGCTGCTTGACGACGTCGATCTTCTGCTGGGTCTCGTCGTCGACGACGCTGGAGACCAGGTTCTTGAGCTTGATCGTGTCGCGCGAGTCCTCGAAGAGCTTGAGTTCAAGGGCTTTGTAGAGCCGGGCGTTGGTGTTGTATTCGAACT
>CAZMCC010000148.1:0-4259 GCA_964564695.1 uncultured Phycisphaeraceae bacterium
GCGGAGGGGGAAATGCTTGCTCGGCGTCCAGCCGAGCAAGCGAGGGGGCGGCGTTAGGCGCCCGCACAACAGCAACCTCCCCCGCGCTCCGCCCCTGACGCCGGACCTGAGTCCGCGAAGGTCCGGATCGAACCACCCCAGGCTCCCGAAGCACCTCTACGCTCCGGTCATGCCCCGCGCCCCAATGCTTCTCTGCCTCGCGCTCGCCTCCGCGCTGCTCTCCTCCTGCGCCGCCTCCCGCGAATCCAAATACGCTGACGCCGCCGCCTCCGAGCAGCCCCCCACAAACTTCACCCTCGCGATCACCGTTCAGGGTCCCCCGATCCGCGGCGGCGTTCCCCGCGATTCGCGTCCGGCCCGCTACATCCTCGAGCCCGACGGCCTGCTCCGCGCCGCCGTCACCCGCACCGCCACCGAAGAGCTCTACCCCGCCCAGACCCGACGCGTCGACGACGCCGCCATGCTCCACGTGTGGCACACGCTGCGCGACTCCCCGCTCTTCCGCGTCGACCACCCCGCGATCGTGCCGCTCCCGCCCGCCCCCGATCCCTCGTCGTCCTCTCCCTCGAAGACGACCTACACGATCACCTACATCGCCGGCGACGTCCGCCAGATCCTGTTCATGTCCGAAGGCCGCCCGGGCGCCGAAGACCTCCCCTCCGCCGCCAAGCTCACCGACGAGCTGGCGGAGCTGGCGTGGATCAAATAAGAGACGCGAGCGCAAGCGAGTGGAAGATCCCCCTCCGCAACGTGTGGGGGGGCGGAGGGGGAAATGCATGATCGGCGTCCAGCCGATCATGCGAGGGGGCGGCGTTCGGCGTTCCCGCATCGGAGGCCGTCGCAACCGCGCACGCTCCCCACGCGTACCGACTCTCCTGCCCATGCCCCGCCACACCCGCCTCAACGCCGCCCTCGACAACACCCTGGGTACGTTCGCCAGCCAATACACACGTTGGCAGGGCTACGTCCTCTTCGGCTTCCTTGACCCCGACGCGCCGCCGCTGAACTTCGACCTGCTCCGCCCGCCCGCGGTCTGTGTCGATGTCGTTACCTACGCCCACCAACGCGCCGCCACAGCGTTCTACGAGCAGGCGCGCAACCAACAGGTCCACCACCTCGTCACCGCGGCCTCCCTCACGCTCGAGTTCGGCTCCGACCCGGTCGATTTCACCGTCTACCACAACGTCGAAACCCGCCGTACCGGCCGCGTCCTGACCTTCACCGCCCAAGCCACCTCGCGCTACGCCAGCTACACCCGCACGCGCCGGGTCAACATCGCGCGCCACGACGCCGGGCTCGAGGGCCACTCCGACCACGAATAAGAGCCGCGAGCGCAAGCGAGCGACGTATCGGGTGCCACTACCGGCGCTTCACCGGTAGTGCCGTGGTTCCCCCGCACTACCGGCCCAAAGCCGCCGGTAGTGGCACCCAGACCCATTTCACCCAATCACCTTCGCCGCCGCCTCCAGCAGCTTCTCCGCCTGCCCCTTCGTCGGCGCCTCCGCGATCAGCCGCATGATCGGCTCGGTGTTGCTCGCCCGCACATGCAGCCACGCCTTCCCGTACGTCGCGTCGTCCACATCCACGCGCACGCCGTCCTGCGTGTCGATCTTCGCCCCCTTGAAGTGCCCCTTCACCGCCGCCGCGGCCCGGTCCGCCTCGCTCCGATCTCGCACATCCACCTTCCGCTTCACGATCGCATACGACGGCACCCCGCTCACCAACTGGCTCACCGTCTTCCCCGTCTTCGCCATCAGCGCCAGCACTAGCGCCATCCCGCTCAGCGAGTCCCGCACATACGTCACCCGCGGCCAGATCACCCCGCCGTTGCCCTCCCCGCCCAGCACGCACTTCGTTCCGATCTTCTTCATCGCCTCGACGACATTCGCCTCGCCAACGGCCGTCCGCATCACGCTCGCCCCGTACTTCGCGGCGATGTCCTCGATCATCCGGCTCGTGCTCAGGTTGGTCGCGACGATCGACCCCTTCCTGAGCAGCCCGATCTCCGCGAGCGCCAGAGCCGCGAGCACGAGCGTGTACTCCTCCCCGATGTACGTCCCGTTCTCATCGATGATCGCAAGGCGATCAGCGTCGGGGTCCTGCGCGAAGCCGATGTCCGCGCCTTGCTCCGTGACCTGCGCGGCCAAGCCGGTCAGATTCGCCTCCGTGGGCTCGGGCACATGAGGGAAGATGCCCATCGGCCCCGTGGTGGTGCGCGTGTACGTGCACCCCAGGTTGCTGAAGAAGTCTCTCGCGAGCACGCTCCCCGACGCGTTGCAGTCGTCGACGAGCACCTTGTAAGCGCGCGTGCGAATCCGCTCCAGCGCGTCGTGCGACCACATCTCGATTGCCCTGAACACCCGGTCTGGGTGGGTTGTCTCGAAATTGGTCATCTCACCATTGCCACCGTCCGCACTCGGCGCCGCCCAGTCGATGTCGTTCGCCGTGAACGCGCGGATGATCTCCCCAGCGAGCAACGCCGGGGGCGCCGCGGCGCCGACCTGGAAAAAATCGCTCTCCGCAAAGTGGCGATCATCCGGCAACAGCACCTTCAGCCCGTTCCATTCCTGCGGGTTGTGCGAAGCGGTAATCTGAATGCCCGCCTCCCACCCCTGGCAGTCCACGTACACCGCGAGCGTTGGTGTCATCGCGACGCCGCAACGCTCCACCCGGCACCCCGCCGCTCGCAAGCCCGCGACTGCGGCGTGATAGAGAGCATCGCCGCTCGCCCGGCCATCCCAACTCACCCCGACCCTCGGCGGGAATCGCCGGCCGTCCCGCTTCATCTTCCTCACCAACCACGTCCCCACCGCCCCCGCAAACCGCACCGCCACCTCCGGCGTCATCGTCTTCCCGACGATCCCACGCACCCCCGACACCGACACCATCAACGGCCCATCGCTGCTGCTCGACATAGTGCCCCAACATAGCCCGCGCCCACGCCCCCCGAAAAACAGGACCCTCCTCCCTCTCCCTCGGTGCTCTGACCGAGGGAGAGGGCAGGAGTGAGGGCTCGCTCCCTTTCCCTCCTCCACGCCTCCCACCACCAACCCGCGCCGCCGCGCGCAGTCACCTCCTCGCATTCGGGTTCTTCCTCAATCCCGCCCGCGCGCGAACGACTCCCCTACCCCGCCACCACTAACAACCGCTTTTGTGCGCACAAACGCGCTAACTCCGCATTTGTGCGCACAAAAACGTCTCGTTTTTACCCCCTTCACGGAAAATCCTGAAAATTCGTATCTCGCGTCCCCGCCGACACTTGGCGCGCACACCCCCCCGCGCCAGGAGCGCCTTTGTGCGCACAAATCCGTCCGCCCACCCCTCTGTGGAGGGACCTCGCAATTCATCGCGAGTCCCGCGATAGCCACGGAGACCCCCCATGCCCCTTCGCCTCTCCCCCTTCGCCGACGTCGGTCTCACCACCGCGCTCGTCGACCAGCTCCTCGACCGCCACCGCCGCGCGTCCATCCCGCGCCTCGAGCTCTTCTGGACCTACTACCGCAACCCCGTCGACGTCTCCCCCGCCGCCTACATCGCCGACGCCGTCGGCCAGGCCGCCTCGCGCTCCGGCGCAGGCACTCGCATCTACCGCCAGGGCCAGCAACGCGGCCTTCCCCCGCGCATCAACTCCCCGCGCGGCGGCAGTGGGGGGGGTGGCGGCAGTGGGGGGGCCGCCCTCCCCGACGACCGCGCCGCAATCGCCCGCGAAGCCGTCATCGAGAACGACATCGCCTGGCGCATCCACGCCATGGTCGACTTCATGTTCGGCCGCCCCATCAAGATCCGCTCCCTCGCCCCCGACCGCGCAGCCCGCGCCGCCATCGACGCCGTGCTCGACGCCGTCTTCGAGGCCTCCGGCGGCATCACCCTCCTCCAGGACGCCGCGCTCCTCGGCCACGTCTACGGCCACGTCGACCTGCTCCTCCGCCAAATCGAACCCCTCCCGCGCCGCCTCAACGACGCCCAGCCCCCCCAACCCGCGCCCGACGCGCAGCACCTCGCCCGCATCGCCGCCGACGCCATGCGCATCGAACTCATCGAACCCACCCGCGGCGTTCCTCTCCAATCCCCCGACGACTTCCGCCGCCTCGACGCATACCTCCTCACCTACACGCGCTCAACCGTTCCTCCCGCGCCGCCGCGCGACCCCAACACCCCCGCCCCCGCGGCGAGCGCGAAGGGGGCCAGAGAAAGGCGGAGAGCGGCGGGTGAGGGAAGGGTGTAGGTCGAGGGGGGTGCAGAGACAAGAAAAAAAAAAA
>CAZMCC010000149.1:0-2658 GCA_964564695.1 uncultured Phycisphaeraceae bacterium
CGCGATCCCCGGAGTCACGATGTGAGTCACGGACTTACGCAGCGCTCAGTAGCGAGCTCCAATTGAACTCGCGGGGAAAGTCGAAAGTGCAGTGTCTGAAACGAGAAAGCCCTTCGACGTGCTCGTCGAAGGGCTTCATCTTTCACAGAATCGGGGTGAGAGGATTTGAACCTCCGACCTCTTCGTCCCGAACGAAGCGCGCTACCAAACTGCGCTACACCCCGGAAGTGCCCGCCAGTATAGCCCCGCCCCGTCACCCCAGCCCCCGTCCCGTTCGCCCCCTCCATGCATCGCCGCCGCCCAGAGCCTGTATCCCCACCGATGGACCCTGCCGCCCCCGGCCCCCGCCCCCAACCCCGGCTCAGCATCATCATCCCCGCCCACGACGAGGCGGCCGTCATCGGCCCCACCCTCGACGCCGCCCACGCCGCGGCACGCTCTGCCGGCTGCTCCTACGAAATCATCGTCGCCGCCGACGGCTGCACCGACGCCACCGCCGCGATCGCCGCCGCCCGCGGCGCCGTGGTCGTCGAGCACGCACGCCGACAGATTGCCGCCACCCGCAACCTCGGCGCCCGCCACGCCAACGGCGAAGTCCTCCTCTTCGTCGACGCCGACACGCAGATCAACGCTCCCGCGTTGGCGCAGACCCTCGCCGCCATCGATGCCGGCGCCGTCGGCGGCGGGGCGCTGGTCCGGTTCCACGGGCCCGTTCCGCTCTTCGCGCGGCTCGGCCTCCGGGTCCTCGTCAGGATCTTCCGGACGCTCAAGCTCACCGGTGGCGCGTTCCTCTTCTGCACGCATCCCGCCTTCGACGCCGCGGGTGGGGGGGGTGTGGGGGGGGGGGGGGGCGGGGGGGGCGGGTGGGACGAGAGGTACTACGCCGGCGAGGAGATCTTCATGGCCCGGGCGCTCAAGCGGTGGGGGGGCCGCGGCCGCTTCGTCATCGTGCGCGACCTCGTCCTGACCTCCGGCCGAAAGCTCCGTACCCACTCGGTGGGAGAGATCCTCGGCGTGTGCGTGATGACGATCCTGCGCCCAGGCACGCCGAAGAAGCGCGAACGACTCGGATTCTTCTACGGCCCCCGCCGCGCCGACCCCTTCCGAGGCGAAGAACGCGAGAACGCTGAAACGCGATAACGCGATAAAGAAAGCACTCGCGCCCGAGGCGCGAGTGCTCAATGTTCCGCCTTTGCGCGTTATCGCCTTTCCGCGTTGCCCGAGCTACTCGAGCTGCTTCACCGTCTCCGCCGGGTACTCGGGCTTCGTCGTGTACACGTTGTCCGCCCGGGTGCCCGGGTCGCCGTCGGGCCCGGCTGAATAGAAGTACGGGCGCCCGCCACCGGGGCAGATGCCTTCGTCCGCGTCGCCGACGCGCTGGGCACCGCTGGTCGACGTGGGGTCAAACGGCCTGTACGAACGGCTGAACGCGACGTTGAGCATCGCCGGTATGCCGGCGGGCCGCTGCGGCACGATCAGCAGGTCGGGCCGCGACACCATCGTCTGGCTCACGCTGTCGAAGTACTGCCCGTGCCCGCCGTCGAACGCCGGGTGCACCATGCGGAGCGGGTTGCCCCAGGCATCCTTGATCTCGACGCCCGGAATCGGCCGCACGCCGGGGTGGTTGCCGAACGGGCCGCCCGGAGGGGCGCCGCCGGGGATGCCGGGGCCGGTCGGGGCGACGACGTACCAGCCGTACGCATTCAGGTAATCCCCGTTGGTCATGAGGTGGCGCGTGACGAGCTTCTGGTCGATCTGCTTGAGCGCGGCGTCCGCCGTCGGCACGCCCGACATGACGCCCATCGCCAGTGCGATCGTCGGCTGCGCAAAGTCGGCGGTCTTGTCGTACGTCATGCTGCCCGGGTTCACCCGGCGCTGCGCCCACCGCCCGTCGCAGAGCGGGAAGTACACGCCCGACTCGGGCTGCAGATAAAACGCCGGAAACTTCTCTTCCTTCGCCGAGACATACGCATCCACGGCCACGTCGAGCACGCGGATCGTGTCCTCGGTCAGCCGCGCCCGCCCGCCCTGCGTCACGCGCGTGGCCAAGGTCATCGCCACCGCAACCAGGATCCCGATGATCACGATGACCACGAGGATCTCGATGAGCGTGAAGCCGCCCACCTCCCGACCCCCGCCCACCCCCCGACCCCCACAACCACCACGGCTCACCGACGCCCGAACGCTCGATTCAGCGTGCATACACGGTCTCCAGGAGCCTTGACGACCCCACACAGCCCCCCAAAGCGCTCACGAGTGTGAGACAGCCCGGGCCTTATCGACTACGCACAAATATACGGGCTGACGCCCGCACCGGGTTCCCCCGGCCCGAGAACGCCCCCGGGCCGGGGAGAGGGAGGGTTGGGGTCAATGCGGGGGGCCGCCGCCCGTGGGGGGGCATAGAGGGGGTCCTAAGCGTCCGAACCGTCCTCCGGCGCGGGTGCCCGGGTGAGGCCTTCGCCCGTGCAGGTGCCGTCGGGACGGCCGCAGCACTTCTTGTACTTCCGCCCGCTGTTCTGCGGGCAGGGGTCGTTTCGCCCGAACCGGCGCTCCGACTTCACCACCGTGGCCGCCTTGGCCGGGCCGCCCGCGCTGGGCGTTCCGGCCCGCTGGGCGGCCTCGAGGTCGCGCTGGTGGCGCTCCGCGGCCGGTGCCGCC
>CAZMCC010000150.1:0-1704 GCA_964564695.1 uncultured Phycisphaeraceae bacterium
CAACGCGGAGGGGGAAATGCTTGCTCGGCGTCCAGCCGGGCAAGCGAGGGGGAGGCGTTCACCTCCCCCGACTCCCCACGCCTCCCCCCCGCAAACACCTCCCCAAACTCCAAAAACCAGTGAAAAAACGCCCGCTTCCCCCCCACCCCCCCCATCCCTCCCGGCCCCGCGAAGAACGACTCGCACCACGCATCCGCACGCGCACGCGACATCTCGCCCGAGGCCAGCAGCTCGGGCGTCGCCCCCAGCAGCGCATCGCCCTCGCGGATGTTGCTCGCCAGCGCCGTCGCGACGGCCCTCGGATCATCAACCAGCCACGCAAGCGAAGCACGGCACAGCTCCACCGCAATGTCGTCAATGTCGACGCCGAACAAGCACGAGCGCACGACGTCGAGAATCGCGCTCGCCCGCTGTGCCGCTGCAGGCTCGTGCGGCGCGGCCCGATCAGCGGCGAGCGCGTCGGCTATGCGTCGGGCCGCCGCAACGAGGAACCGCCCCGACCCGCACGCCGGGTCGCACACCCGCACCCCGAGCACAGCGTCACGATCGCCGCGTCGCCCAGCGCGGGCGTCGGCGATCGCGGGGTGGAGAGCCTCGTCGAGAAGCCAGTCGATGAGCAGCGCGGGCGTGTAGAACGCGCCGGCGCGCGTCCGGCGTGCGCCGCGCGAGCGCTCGAGAACAAGGTCCCACGCCGCACCGCCGCTGCCGCCCCCGCTTGCCGCTCCGATCGAGAGGCGCGGCGCCAGCCCGAGCAGATGCTCGTAGGCCTCGTCGCTCACGCCTTCGGCGCCGGCGGCACTGAGCCCGGCCCGCATCCATTCCCGCACCGCGTCACGGAAGGGGACGTCAATCGAGACGGCCCCCGACGCCAGGCCGGCGCGAAGCGCCTCCGAATCCGGAGCCCGAAGTCGGGAGAGCACGCGCTCGCGCACGGCGTCTTGGGCGCGGCGCACGGCGGGATCGACGGCAGGTCGCGGCACGCCTCATCGTTGCCCCAGAAACGGGGGCGGGACGGGTTGCCGAGGCCGGGTCGGGCCGACAAATGGATCTGTTTGTTCTATTTTAAATAGGCTAACAAAATCAAACAATTTCACTTGCGTCACGGCCCATCTTTGATAAACTCGACACACCATGAAACCACAAATGCCGGCCACCGCCACCGATCTGACCGCCCGCAAGCTCGTCGACATGTGCCGCGTCGGCAAGCACCACGAAGCGATGCAGGAGCTGTACGCCGACAACGCCCGCCACGTCGAGGCGATGGAGATGCCCGGCAGCCCGTACAAGCGCGTCACCGAAGGCAAGGCCGCGCTGCTCAAGATGAGCGAGCATTGGTGCAAGACCACCACCGTGCACAGCGCCTCCTGCGGCGACCCCATGGTCAACGGCGACCAGTTCATCTGCCAGATGGACATGGACTGCACCGCGAGCGAAGGCCCCATGGCCGGCCAGCGCATGCAGATGAGCGAGTTCTGCCAGTACACCACCAACAAGGACGGCAAGATCACCGAGGCCAAGTTCTTCTACGGCTGCGGCGCCTAGATCCCCTCCAAGATCCCCCTCCGCCCTGGCGAAGGGGGAAATGCTTGAACGGCGTCCAGCCGTTCAAGCGAGGGGGCGGCGTTCCGCGCCCGATCCACAGGGGCGCCGATCTCCCTCCGCATCGCGGAGCGACTGTCTTGAAAGTCAAGGGCTCGGGGGGTT